>CALENA010000001.1 GCA_937910875.1 uncultured Desulfobulbaceae bacterium
CTTGTGGCCGCGCTGCTGCGGATGGCAGCATGACACTTTTATGGGAAACTTCAGTAAAAGGAGAAGTCATGACTCTATACCCACTGGGTTTTGTCAAAAATATTGTCGAGGCTGTGGGCATGGATATCTCTTATGCTCATGAGGACTTAATTTTTTTGGAGCAAAATGGTTTTCTTCTTCAGTTTACTGATAATGCCAAAGAGGTACTGGTCCACACAAATAGCGAAGCAGACGAGGCTGTAATCAGCCACGATATCAATACTCTTATGGAATCGGCCCTCAACCATGATATGCATTTTTACAAAGGTGGCTTCTACACCTTGACTCAAGTGGATGATGAAAACATCCGTATTGAGTTCAGCGAGACCAAAGCTTGTCCATGCCCATGACAAATGCTTGTATCCGTCAGGCCAGATCAGCAGACCTTGATGATCTGGTAAATCTGTTACTTCTTCTCTTTTCAATTGAGAAAGACTTCAATTTTGATGCTGACCATCAGCGGCGGGGTCTGCAGATGATACTTGACCATAAGAACGCCGTTCTTCTGGTCGCCGAGACAGAAGGCCGGGTGATCGGTATGTGTTCCGGCCAACTCACCATATCCACAGCCGAGGGGGGACATGCTCTCCTGGTAGAAGATATGGTCGTTGCAACGCCCTGGCAAGGACAGGGTTGGGGTAAAAAATTAATCAGGGGCCTGGAACATTGGGCAGGGTCCAGAAAAATCGCACGTCTCCAACTGCTGGCCGACCGTAACAACGAGGGTGCGCTGGAATTCTACAACTCTCTTGACTGGCAGAGGACAGAGCTTATTTGCCTCCGCAAACGGCTGACGGCCTCTTCTTCTGAAAGGTAACCGTATGTTGAAAAAAAAATTATTCTCTGCGCACACCCTGGTAGGGTTGAGCGATATCAAGAAGAATCCAATCCAAGGCTGGCACGAATATCTGGCAGAGGGAAACCAGTTCCTGGCCACGGCGGCTAACGCATTTACCCAGCAGCGGCCAGCTTTCACCCCCGAGATCCTTTACAATTTGGTGGCCATGGCCATTGAAAAACTGATCATGGCCCTGCTCATGAAGAGCGGAAACTTGCCTTATAATCACACCATGCACGATCTGGTGGCATCCATGGAAGACTTTCTGCCCGGTCGCCTGGGCTACCTTGGCGAAGAGATCAAGGCTCTTGATGCCTTCCAGGAAATCTGTGATCTGGACAGCTATACCATTACGATTCCTGACACGGACGAGATCGCAAAAATGCTGGCCCTGGCCAAGAAAATGCAAACTCTAACCATAGCCCAAACATCAGATGAATATTTCATTGAGGAGAAAAATCATGGCCAAGAAAAATGCTGAGAATTTCCTGATCGCCGGCGGCGAGAACCACGGTCTCCGTGCCAAGTATGATGCGATCAAGTCCATGGAAGATTTCGTTGCAACCGCCAACACAGACGGCTATGACTTCACCGTTGCCGAATTTAACGATGTCCTTCGAGAGTCGGGTGATTCGTTCGATCTGATAGGCAATCCAGCCAAGAGACAGATCTGGTGGGTGTAGGTAGACAGGAGAGCAAAAGAAATGAAAAACAGGACGGTAGCGCCTGATAATCTACCGTCCTGTTTTGGAGTTGCCTGCCAGCCCAAGACTTACCGCCTATAGGCAACAAGGTTGCCTACTGAGATTTCAGAGCAATGCCTTTTTCAAAGGACAGTTTTCGGCCACCTCTCGCCCCTGGCGATAATCCACTAGAATTTCAATTGATTTTGCCGCGAGCAGCCTGCGCACATCTCTTCTTCTGCCCTTGATCCGCGCTATACTCATTGAGTCATAGGCCGTCGTCTGGTGGCGCATCCATGCGACTACAGCGGCCTCAGCGCGCCTGGTGATGGAGATTCGTTCGGTCCTCGCCACGGTTCCGCTCCCCACAGGAGTAGCATGGGCGGTGATTTTCTCGCCCAGCAGCTTTGCCTCATTCTCATATCGCAGATGAAAATCGAGAAAACTGACGACTTCAGCACAAAAATCTCCGACATACGCCTCTTGTTTGGCCTCACGTCTGGCCAGATCCTTTTCCCGCCGCCTGCCATACTCAGGGGTTGCCCTCTTGGCTTCAGCCTCCTGTTGTGACGCCTGGATATGGGCCTCTTGCGCCCAAATCCCAAGTGAAGTGAGCCTTTTTCCTTTACGCACCTGCACGACCCAGGTCTCACCCTTGGCCTTTACACTTCTGGTGACTGCCGCATCTCCAGCCGGGAGAAAGGCCCAATCAACCGGAGGGGTCTGCCGTTCACCCGATTCCAGCAGCACAGTCCCTTTAATCCGACTGGGCAAAACTACACGATGAAGATATGCCATAATTTATAGAGGCCACCTTGAAGAAGTGGTCCAGTCTCTGAAATCAATTTCTAAGTTATCAAGAGAGGATACGCTCACAGTTCATCACCCTCCAGCACGTTTTACGATGTAGCCATGCCGGTCTAATTCTTTCTCCAGCATCTCCCCGTGGTCACCCTGAATCACAATAACCCCATCCTTTAAGCTGCCACCACTCCCACATTTCTGTTTCAAGACTTTGGCAAAGTTTTTCAGCCCCTCATGATCCAAAGGGAGGCCAGTGATCAAGGTGACGCCTTTGCCCTTACGCCCCTTTGTTTCCCTCTGTAACCTAACAATACCATCACCTTGAAGGACCACTTTTCTTCTCTGACAAAGACATTTCCCGGCAGGCTTCTGACACCCTGGACACATTTTCCCAAACTCGGTCGAGTAGACGAGCGCCGCATCGTTGCTGTTTGTTTTTATCACCATATTTGCCACCTGAGTTCATTTCCACACGTACAACGTCAACACAATACAGGGGATAGATTTATTTAAGCAGGAGACCAATTCCCTGCATTCCACTATTCAATCAGGCAACCGCTGTCAAGCCCACGAATACCCAGAGAGGATTACCTGGTGACCCTCTTTACAACCCTTTGCTTGTTATCCGGCCAGCGACTCGGCCCACATCTCATCTCGTCAAAAGCTGTACCATAAAGATGATACCAACCTCAACAGTTACAACAGGACACGCCTGAACCATATCCTTGCCCAACCCTGTCCTTCTCTCATTCCTTCAACTCATCGAGGCACAACCAAGCCCGACAAGTCCATACAGTATCCAAGACAGATACCTCCATCAACTCCCCGCGACAAAATTGTCCCGCACCTTCAAATTTGTAACCTTTCAGACAACAATTCGCTCCGCACTCAACACGTGGAATCCCATCTGCCCCAAACAAACAAGTCAACATACTGTTTTAAATTAATAAATACTTTAAATCCTTCTCTGGCACAGCGGTTGCTATTTCCAAGGCATACGAGTCCCCCCTTCATTGCACGCGGAGAACACCATGGAAGCCACCGCCCTGAAAGAACGAGAGAGTCAGATTCATCGCAACGGGGAAAAACCTTTTTCCATCGTCTGCGACAAAGACAGCCTGGCCGGAGCAGTGAGCCAGCGGGCCTGCGTCTTCTGCGGGTCACGGGTGGTGCTCTACCCCATCGCCGATGCCCTCCACCTGGTCCACGGTCCGATTGGCTGTGCCGTCTACACCTGGGATATCCGTGGCGCCCTGTCCTCAGGCCCGGAGTTGCACCGGCTCAGTTTTTCCACCGATTTGCAAGAGATGGACGTTATCTTCGGCGGCGAGAAAAAATTGGAGGCCGCCCTTATCGAACTGATCGACCGCCACCAGCCCAAGGCGGCCTTTGTCTACTCCACCTGTATTGTCGGCATTATCGGTGACGATCTGGAGGCGGTCTGCCGCAAGGTTGAACGGCTTAAGGACATTCCGGTGATCCCGGTCCAGTCCGAAGGATTTAAAGGCAACAAGCGTTCAGGGTATAAGGCGGCCTGCAATGCCATGGCACGGCTCATCGGTACCGGAGACACGAAAGACATCTCCAAACACAGCATTAATATCCTCGGCGATTTCAATCTGGCCGGAGAGATTTGGATGATCCGCGACTACTTTAAACGCATGGGCATCGAAGTGGTGGCCAATATCACCGGTGATGGACGTGTCAACGACATCCGCCGGGCCCATGGCGCAGCCCTCAATGTGGTCCAGTGCTCGGGTGCCACCATGGACCTGGCCAATATGATGGAAGAGGGATATGGCATCCCCTCCATTCGGGTCTCCTATTTCGGGATCGAAGACATGAGCGAGGCCCTCTACGACGTGGCCCGTTTCTTTGACGATCCTGAGATCATGGCCCGGGCCCGGGAATTAGTCCAGGAAGAAGTGGCCAAGATCTACCCCGAGATCCAGAAATACAAACATGCCCTGAAAGGAAAAAAGGCGGCCATCTATGTGGGTGGCTCGTTCAAGGCCTTCTCCCTGGTCAAGGCCTTCCGGATGATCGGCATGGATGTGGTTATGGTCGGTTCGCAGACCGGGACCAAAGAAGACTACGAGGAACTGGCCGAGATCACCGACCCAGGCACCATTATTGTCGATGACTCAAACCCCCTGGAACTCTCCTCCTTTCTCACCGAAAAAGAGGTGGATATCTTTGTGGGTGGGGTCAAGGAACGCCCCATCGCCTACAAGCTCGGCGTCGGCTTCTGCGACCACAACCATGAGCGCAAGGAGGCCCTGGCCGGCTTTACCGGCATGCTCAATTTTGCCCGTGAAGTCTACTCTTCGGTCATGAGTCCGGTCTGGCATTTTGTGCCCCGCAACAGTTCATCCCCAGGAGACAAGTCATGAGCAAGATGCCCAATTATATCTCGACCACCAACGCCTGCAAACTGTGTCGACCCCTGGGAGCCGCCCTGGCCTTTCGCGGCATCGAGGGGGCTGTCCCCTACCTGCACGGCTCCCAAGGCTGCGCCACCTATATGCGGCGCTACATCATCAGCCACTTCAATGAGCCCATTGATATCGCCTCCTCATCGCTCAGCGAAAAACACGCCGTGTACGGCGGGGCCGCCAACCTCAAGCTGGGGCTCAAGAATGTCACCAGTAAATACCATCCCCAACTCATCGGTATTGCCACCACCTGCCTGACCGAGACCATAGGCGATGACGTGCCGAGAATTCTCCAGGAATACGCAAAAGAAGAAGGGACCGGCCAGACACTGCCCCTGAATGTCCATGTCTCCACCCCAAGTTACGCCGGCAGCCACATGGAAGGTTTCCACGGTGCTGTCAAATCAGTCGTTGAACAACTGGCCACTGCTGCACCGACAAAACGATCGATCAATCTCCTGCCGGGGCTGGTGTCCTCGGCTGACTACAGATATTTGTCCGAAATCATGCAAGATTTCGGACTGTCCTCCACCATCCTCCCGGATCTCTCCGAGACCCTGGACGGGCCGGCCCTGATGGAATACGAAAAGATTCCCCAGGGCGGAACCCCGCTGGCCGCCATCCGGGGAATGGGCGGGGCCCGGGCAACCATTGAATTCGGACGCACCATGAATACCAACAAACATGGCAGCGGTGGTCTCAGCCTGCAGGAACACTTCGCCTGCCCCAATCATTGTCTGGGCCTGCCCCTTGGAATCGGTGAGACCGATCGACTGTTCGCACTGCTGGAGACCCTGTCCAGCCGGACAACTCCACACAAATACGTCCAGGAACGTGGACGGCTGGTGGATTCCTATGTGGACGGACACAAGTATGTCTTTGGCAAGAGGGCAATCATTTATGGTGACGAGGATCTGGTCGTTGGTCTGACCGCCTTTCTCGCCGAAATCGGCATCAAACCGGTTCTTTGTGCCAGTGGGGGCAAAAGCGGTCTGCTGAGCGAGGCCGTGGCCGCTGTCACCAAAGGGATTCTGGGCGCTGATGAAATGCCCCGAGTGCTCGAAGGCATGGATTTTTTTGATATCGCCGCCGAAGCCGAACAGCTTGGTCCCGACCTGCTGGTGGGTCACAGCAAAGGCGCACCCCTGGCACGTAAACTGAACATCCCTCTGATCCGGGTCGGCTTTCCGATTCACGACCGGATCGGCGGTCAGCGCCTCCTTCATCTGGGTTATCGCGGTGCCCAGATGCTCTTTGACACAGTGACCAACAGCCTCATTGAAAAGAAACAAAACGACTCCCCCATCGGCTACAGCTACATGTAGCGCCTTGTGGGATCTCTTCACCCAACTATTCATAGATTACATACATACCCGGAATCACACACCCCACACCCAGGAGGTCGTCATGAGTATCGATTACAACCGCCATCCCTGTTTCAATGCCAAGGTCAAAGGCCAGTTCGGCCGGGTCCATCTGCCGGTGGCCCCAAAGTGCAATATCAAATGCAACTATTGCAACCGCAAGTATGATTGTGTCAACGAATCGCGTCCCGGCGTCACCAGCACCCTCCTGAGCCCGGAGCAGGCACTGATCTATATGGACCGGGTTCTCAAGGCAGAACCACGGATCACCGTGGCCGGTATTGCCGGGCCTGGCGATCCATTTGCCAATGCCGAAGCAACCCTGGAGACCATGCGTCTCATCCGAAACAAGTATCCGGAGATGATCCTCTGCCTGGCCTCAAATGGTCTGGCCCTGGCCCCTTATGTCCAAACCCTGGCCGCTTACAATATCTCCCATGTCACGGTCACGGTCAACGGCGTCGATCCGAATATCCTGAGCAAGATCTACAGTTGGGTCAAGGATGGCAATATTCTCTATCGCGGGATTCAGGCAGCCGAACTTCTGCTTGCCCGACAGCTTGAGTCCATCCGCAAACTTAAGGAATACGGAATCACGGTCAAGATCAACACCATTGCCATCCCCGGAATCAACGACCATCACATCGAGGATGTCGCCCGCAAGATGCGTGAACTGGGGGCCGACCTGTTCAACTGCATGGCCATGTTTCCCAATGTTGACACCCCCTTTGCCGATATTCGGGAGCCCAGCAAACAGGAAATGGCAAGCCATCGCAATACAGCCGAGCAACACCTGCCCCAGATGCGCCACTGCACGCGCTGTCGGGCCGATGCCGTGGGCCTGCTCGGCGAAGACAAGACCGAGGCCATGCATGGCTGCCTGACGGCCTGTGCCGCCCTGCCACCTGCGGTCAAGAAGGAACGCTCCTATGTGGCCGTGGCCACGCTGGAAGGGGTTCTGGTCAACCAGCACCTGGGCGAGGCCGAACGGTTACAGATCTGGGAACGAAGAGAAGATGGCACTTTTTTCATGCTTGAAGTGCGGCCAGCGGCCATCCCCGGCGGCGGACCTCAACGCTGGCACAACCTGGGGCGCCTGCTGAACGATTGCAGGGCCATCCTGGTCAGTGATCTCGGGGCGACTCCGGCTGATATTCTCACTAAAATGGGGGTCACGCCGGTCACCATCAGCGGGTTTATCGAGACCGCACTCGAGGCCGTCTACAGTGGCCGCGATCTGAACAAGCTCAGGGGCCGACAGCAGAAATGCACTTCCAAGGGGGCCTGCATGGGTGGTGGAACCGGCTGCGGCTGATTCCTGTTCAACCCCAAAAGAAGGACCGATCAACGCACGCAGGACCGTGTCTCCCTGAAAAACCGTGCACGGCTGGGCAAAAGCCATTAAGTTGATCGGCTCATCTATCTGACACGGAGGGAACCGGAAGACCCTGGACTTCAGGCGGTGCTCCCTGTATCCAGGATAAAATCTTCAGGGCACTTCAACCACTGATTGGCCCGGACTGCCTTTTTTTTAAAGAACCTCATGACTGACAACTTCTTGCACACCCGAGCCCTGTTGATTCTGCTCCTGGCCCTTTTATCCTCCCTGGATATCGCGGCCGCTGCAGAACCACTCACCGTGGCCGTGGCCGCAAATTTCGGTCGCCCCATGCAGGAATTGAGCCGTGCATTTACCGCCGAGACAGCCATTCAGGTGCGCAGTACTATTGCCTCCACCGGTACCCTCTACGCCCAGATCAGAAACGGGGCCCCCTATGACCTGTTCCTGGCCGCAGACGAAGAGCGACCAGACCTCCTCCACCAGCAGGGACTGGCCCGGAAGCCGGTTGTTTACGCCCGGGGACAGGTCGCCCTCTTCAGCCGCGACCAGGCCCTCTGCGCTGCTGCTACCTGGCAGGATGCCCTGCACAGACTCGAAGACAATAAACAGGGAAAGATCGGAATTGCCAACCCGCAGACAGCCCCCTACGGTGCGGCCGCGGCCGCGGCCCTGCGCGCGACCGGACTCTGGGAGAGGGCCAAGGCCCGACTGGTTTATGCCGGCAATGTTGGTCAAGCCCAGCAATATGGGAGCATGGGCACGGTGCGCGCAACCTTCACCGCCCGTTCTCTGACTCTGGACAGGCAAAGCAGCCAACCCAACTGCAGTTGGCCAGTCTCTGAGGCTTCTCTGGTCGTCCAGAAGGGCTGTGTCATCAGCCACTCACCACGGCAGGACTTGGCCCAGACCTTTCTTGATTTTCTGCACACTGAACCGGCCCTGACGATTCTGGGCTCTTACGGCTACCACTGAGTGATCATCATGGATCTGACCCCTCTCTACCTCTCGGCCAAACTGTCGCTGATCAGCTCGGCCTTGCTCCTGCTTCTGGCCCTGCCCCTGTGTGCCCTGCTGGTCTTCGGGCGCTTCAAAGGTAAATTTCTGCTCGATGCCCTGGTCAGTCTGCCCCTGGTCCTGCCGCCCACGGTACTGGGTTTTTACCTCCTCATTCTTATGGGCCCGGCCGGGATTGGTCCTCTGTGGGAACGGCTGACCGGCTGGCCACTGATCTTCACCTTCACCGGGATTGTGATTGCGGCCATGCTCCACAGCCTGCCCTTTGCGGTCCAGCCCCTCAAGGCCTCGTTTGAAAAGATCGACCGGCGACTGCTGGAGATGGCAGCCGTTCTGGGATGTTCACGGACCCAGACCTTCTACCGGGTCATTATCCCCAACGCCCTCAACGGCATTGCCGCATCGGCAGTCCTGACCTTTGCCCATACCATGGGCGAATTCGGGGTGATCCTGATGATCGGCGGCTCGATTCCCGGCCAGACCAAGGTCGCTTCGGTGGCAATCTACGAGTATGTGGAGACCATGCAGTACCGGGAAGCCGCTCTGCTCTCGCTCTTTCTGGTCGGAATCAGTTACCTGATGCTGCTGATTATCAACTACCTCAACCAGCGGAGCAGTCATGCGGCTTGAAGTCATGATCAGCAAGCAACTCCCTGAGTTCATGATCGACATTGATTTTTCCTGTGATGACGGCCGACTGGTGGCCCTGACCGGCCCCTCAGGTGCCGGTAAAACGACCATCATCCGCTGTATCGCCGGGCTGGAGCAACCGGACCAGGGACGGATTCATTACAATGGCCATTGCTGGTTTGACAGTTCCCGGGGAATCATGCAGGCCGCAAGAAACCGGGGAATTGGTTATGTCTTTCAGGAACACACCCTCTTCCCCCACCTGAACATTGCCGGCAACGTGGCCTTTGCCTGTTCTGATCATGGACAGGTCAACGACCTGCTGAAGACCTTCGGCATCGACCGTTTGGGCCATCGGTATCCCCATCAGGTCTCAGGGGGTGAACGGCAACGGGCCGCCCTGGCGCAGGCCCTGGCCAGTAACCCCAAGGTCCTTCTCCTGGACGAACCGTTTTCTGCCCTTGACCCTGAGACCCGAACAATTCTGCGGCGGGAACTCAAGGAACTCAAAGAGCGCCTGACCCTCCCGATTATCATGGTCACCCATGACCAGGCTGAGGCCGACTTCCTCTCTGATCAGCAACTGGCCATCCAGCACGGTCATCCCGTACCAGTAATTTGTCAGGGAGATACTTTTCCCTGCCCGACGTCCTCTCTGCTGGCTGACCTGCCGGCCAGCTGACTTTGACTCTCCTGAAGGACTAACCCCTAAGTGCACACTGTTCAGGCGGGAGCAGACTTCCCCTTGAAACACGTTTCCATTGAAGGGAGGATTGAACCAGATGAACCGATTCTGAATACGGTCAAAGCCCCCTTATTGTTCAACAGACGTTCCGTTTCCCTTTTCTTCCTGCTGGCGTCTGTTATGCACTCCACCCCGAAGAGCTGTAAAACTTTTTTCCATGAGTTCGACTCCTTGCAAAACCCCGACGGTGAGCAGCGACAAGACAAAGGCCGCGCTGAAAAAACCAAGGCCGATGAGTGAACCGATGGCCGCAAGCATCCAGATGACTGCGGCCGTGGTAACGCCCACCACCACACCCTCGCGGCTGAGAATAACCCCACCACCAAGAAATCCGATTCCGGTCACCACCTGTCCGATGACCCGGGCCGGATCTCCGACACCACCATCAAGCACTGTCCCGAGATAGACAAAGATGGTGGTTCCAAGACAGATAAGGGTACTGGTCCGCATTCCTGCCGGCTTGCCACGGATCTGACGTTCAAAACCGACAATCAGGGCACAGCCGATCGCCATTCCTATGGTCTGCCAGAATCCCAGGGTCAGTGGGTCAAATGCGCTGTTCATATTGTGTTTCCTTTAAAAATTAACCAGGTACTGACATATCCGAAGCCGGATCGGTCAAGCCCAAATGGCTGAAGTAAATTCACGACCAGTTTTTCCTCATTGATCAACAGGAGTTCCATCATGGGTGACCGATGTGGTCTCTGTGGGATGACCCATCTTCAAAAATCTGTCATTAACCTTTTTTCTGAGCACTTCAGACCGATTCCTGTTGACCCCCAGATCACTGTATCCGACTCTTGACGCTGAACGAAGATGAATCACTTTTCGAGTGAAGTCAATCCTGATTTCTAAATCATCCACAAATCGAAAGATGGCCGATGTAAAGGTCGCCGCAAGATACGTGTCGTTTGCAACCCGCACCTCCCCGCCCATCTCCTGAATGACATCTTTCAGCAGTGACACTGGATCAAAAGTGATGTCCTGGGGCAGAGGGATCGGCTCGATATAATGATCAATATCATCCTGTTGCTCACTGCAGACGCAATTTGGTCTGGCCGGACATTTCAGCAACATCCATCCCTGGAGTCCCAACTCCTCTCCAGCCTGGGCAGTTGCGTTAAAATCAAACAGCAGAAAAACCAGAGCGATCACCAAGATGACAAACACAACAATTCTCATAGAAAAACCTTTGCAAGACTCAACAAACTTTTAAAAATGTCCAGAGGATCTCTCTCTGATCGGCCAGGAACAAGCCGAGCCGTGGCATCTATTTTTTCTGCCGGCAAACGCCTGACAAAAGAGCCATATCCCCATATCCTGAGCACAACCTTCTCAATGAGAAGAGAACCCGCGCAAAAAAGAATCGGAAACAGCAGTTCACCATAAGAATTTCCTTCCATTGCACTGACACATTGTGATAATTTACTGATAGTCTCTTTTTTTTAACGCGGTGTGACTTGCTTGCCCAATCTCCCTATTCGTATACACTATTGAAAATTTTTCAAGATACTCTGGACCTTGCCAACCGCCTGTTTTCAAGGCACACCCAAACAACAGAGGAGACACACAATGGATCTTGACACCATCACCCCGGATCAGACCCTGGACGCCAAGGGACTCAGCTGCCCAATGCCGCTTTTACGAACCAAAAAAGAGATCAACCGTCTCAACACCGGCCAGATCCTGGAGATTCTGGGCACCGACCCCGGTTCCAAAAATGATCTGCCAGGCTGGTGCGCGCGTTCCGGTCATACCTATCTGGGCGCCAAAGACGATGATGGATTCTTTCATCTTTTTATCAAGAAGGGATAGGCCTTCAGACAACACCCGCGATCAGACCAAGGGCCACAAGGGCGAGCAGACCTGAAACCATGATCTGAATCGAGCGGATGGTCAGTTTCCTGATCAAGCGGGCCCCGATGAAAGCGCCGGCAAAGGCAGACAATGCCGCCACAGCAACCAGCGACCAGTCGACGTTGGTGTGAGAGGCAGCAGCTCCCCAGCCATAGACCAGCAGACGCGAAAGATCAACAAGGACGGCCAGGACGACGCCGGTTGCAATGTACTGCTCCTTGCGCAGGCCGGCCTTGATCAGGAACATACTCCTGAATGCACCCTGGTGTCCCGACAAGCCTCCAAAAAACCCGCTGATTCCGCCTCCAAGAGGAAGATATTTCCGATCAATGGTGATGGCCGAAAAGGCGGGCAGGAGTTCCAGGGTCACAAAAACAAGAATGACCAGGCCAATGATCAACTTGACCGGGGTCACCGTAAAGACCTTTCCGAGCACTGAATAATCGGCAACCGGCGCCAGTGAGGAAAGCCAGCCCAGAAGAGATGCCCCGACAAAGGCGGCCAGAACGGCAGGCAGCCCAAAGGCCAGGACGATTTTCCTGTCGGCATGCAGACCCAGCAGGCCCAGCTTGAAAATATTATTGGCCAGATGGACCATTGCCGTAATCCCCACCGCGACCTCAACAGGAAAGAAGATTGCGACCACCGGCAACAACAAGGTCCCCAAACCAAAACCTGAAAAAAGAGTCAAGCCCGAGGCAAGTAAGGCCGCCAATGCGATAGTGACTGTCTCCAACTCCATCTCCTTCCTTTTCTGTTCAATCCCAAGTGCCAACAAAGCGGCATAACTGCATTATCAGGTCAGGATCAAGAAGACCGACTGCACGCCCGGCATTCTCATATTCCTTGAACAGCAGACGAAGATGTCCCGACCAACGTCCTGACCGACAAACTGGCTCTATTATAAAACGGCAAGCAGATGATTTGTCAAATACCATCCGAAAAAAGATCGACGCCCTGGAAGCCGTCGACTAAACTGGGCGAACCAGAACAGCCACCGGCTGAATGACTCAGCCATAACTCAGCCACCACTCACCCGTCGTCCCCGCCACCTCTCATGCCTGCACACCAGCCCCAGCACCTCGAACTTCTGGCCCCTGCCGGCTCCATAGAAGCCTTTTTTGCCGCCATGGAACATGGTGCGGACGCCGTGTACTGCGGACTGGATGCCTTCTCGGCCCGGGCCAAGGCCCGTAATTTTACCATGGACGAGATGGAACGACTTGCCGCTTACGCGCACCGGGAGGGCCGACGGATCTATGTGACCCTCAACACCCTGATCAAAGAGGCTGAACTGCCGCAGATGGTGGATATTCTGGCCGGACTTGCCGCCTGCCGGGTCGACGGCATCATTATCCAGGATTTCGGTGTCTGGCGGCTGGCCCGCACCCATTTTCCCGAACTGCCCCTGCATGCCTCAACCCAGATGGTCATCCACAACGCGGCCGGGGTTTTGATGCTCGAAGAGATGGGCTTTTCCCGAGCAGTCCTGGCCCGGGAATTATCCATCGCCGAAATTGCGGCCATCCGTCGTGAAACCACTATCGAACTGGAACATTTCATCCACGGTGCCCTGTGCTATTCCATGTCCGGGCTCTGCCAGTTTTCCTCATTTCTCGACGGCCGGAGCGGCAACCGGGGCCGCTGCGCCCAGCCCTGCCGCCGCCGTTACTCGAGCCGCAAACAACCCGGCTTTTATTTTTCCACCAGCGATCTTTCGGCCATTGACCTGATCCCGGAACTGGCCGAGGCCGGTGTGATCAGTTTCAAGATCGAAGGACGGATGAAGAGTGCCGAATATGTGGCCGCAGTGGTCTCGGCCTATCGCAAGGTCATCGACGCCCCGCCCCGCGAGCGCAAACAGGCCACAACCGAGGCCCGGGAACGACTCAGTCAGTCCTTTGGCCGTCCGGAAACCAGCGGCTTTCTCCGCGGCAGCGCCCCGGCCGGCATGGCCCAGCCACAAAGAAAAGGTGGCATCGGCCAGGAACTGGGACAGGTGGAACAGGTCCAGGGGAGCAGCATCACCTTTACGACCGGCGAACGCCTTCATGTGGGTGACAAGTTGCGCATTCAACCGCAGACCGATCTGGCGGGTACCTCGTTCACGGTCAAAGAGTTGTTCCTGGAACGCAAACCGATAAAACGGGCCGAGCCAGGCACCACGGTCCGCATTCCAACCCCATTTACCGGGATATTTCAGAAAAATGACCTGATCTACAAGGTCTCGGGAGGCAGGCTGTTCACCCTGAGCGAAGAGGCCTGCCGCCGGAGACTGAGTGTGGCCCAACCATTGGCAGATGAGGTCCAGCTGACCATTGGCTGCGACACCTGTCTGGAGATCAGCGGCACGGCCGTCGGCGTCACCTTCAGCCAGGACTATCCGGTCGAGATGCTGGCCGCGGAGCACTCACCCCTCAGCAGTGAGACCCTGCGCCAGATCTTTGCCAAGTCCGGGCATCCCGGCCTGCAACTGGGCAGACTGACAGTCGGCCAACTGCCATCGGTGGTGATCAAACCCAGCCAACTCAACGCGATCAGGCGTGATTTTTATCAACAACTGGCAGAACTGGTGACCCAGGAAAGACAACGGCAGAGACAACTGCAGATCAATCAGGCCCTGGCCTCTCTTCTTAAAGCCCAGCCGCCGCACTGGACCGCTGCCACTCCCGCAAGCCTGAGTGTGGTCATTGGCCAGGGCCAGGACCTTGCCCTGATCGATGATCCCGACATCAAACAACTGATCCTGCCCCTGACCCCAGAGATCCTGCAGGCCACGGCCAAACAGGAACGACGGCTGGCCCCGCAACGGGAACGGTTGGTCTGGGACGTCCCGACTTTGATCTTTCCCGGTGAATGGAGACAGTTTCAAAAAATCATTCAACAACTGCAGAGGCAGGGATACAGCCGCTTTCGGATCAACAATCTTGGCCACTTCAACCTGTTCAGCCAGAGCAAGAACGACCAGCAGCCAGGGCCCACCCTGCTGGCCGGACCCTGGCTCTATACCCTCAACAGCCAGGCCGTCCTCGCCCTCAAGGAGTTGGGTGCGAGTGAATTCTCGTTTGCCCTGGAAGATGACCACACCAATCTCATCAATCTTCTGAGCCGCGACACCGGCCTGAATGGGGCTCTCACCAGCTACGCATCGATTCCCCTGCTCACCTCACGCATTCCCATGCGTGGCCAGCGCAGCAACAATATCCTGGAGAGCGAAGGCAGCGGCTCCATCCGTCTCGATTTCAGCAGCGGACTCACCGTGGCCAGGGCCGAAGACGACTACTCACTGTTCGGTCGCTGCCACGCCCTGAACGACCTGGGCCTGGGCAATCAGATCATTGATCTTTCCCACATCGGGGCTACCTCCAGGCGTGGAAAAGAGATCTTGGCCGCAGCAGAAAGCGACCAGCCCCTTGAACACACCTCTCTCTTCAATTTCGAGCGCGGCCTGCAATAAGTAATAGGCCA
>CALENA010000002.1 GCA_937910875.1 uncultured Desulfobulbaceae bacterium
GCTGTTCAGGTCTCCATATCCTGAAATCTACCCACAGATTCTGCGGAAGAGCCGTCAATATAAGCTGCATCCACAGGGCATACTCCTTGCGCAAGAGTTGCAGGACAGTGAGCAGGGCCAAGAGGAGAAAGGCAAAACCAAAGTTTGGAAACCAGTAGAGAAACACTTCGTTGAAGGCATAACCTGCCGTGACCAGGAGGGCGGTTCCGGCAAGGATGGTCAGCGGAAGGCAGCCAGCCAGACTCAGCGTGGCTGCGACAAGACGCCCACCACCTCTCTCTAAAATGAAGAATTCCCTGTCAGGTCCGCTACCAGGTGGAAAAGAGAGGCTGTCGTGCCTGAGAAGTCTGGCGCAAACAGCATAGACCAGGATCACTCCAGCCAGGGAGGGGAACGTAAACCAACCCATCTGACCGGTGACGTTTCCCGCAATCACCAGGGCCTCAGGAGAGAAAATCCAGCTGACTCCAAGGGCCAATGAGACCAACCAAGAAAATTTCATGACGCCGCCAATGTAACTGACTCATTCCTCCAGAATGGTGATGGCACCTGGGTCGCAAAGTTCTTCACAGGTATGGCAACCGTGACATTCATCCCCGTTGGTGGCTACGGCCTTCTTGTCAATCAACTCATAGACCTCACCAGGACACCCGTCCACACATTCAGCACAACCAGTACATTGATCTCTGTCAACAATGACCTGCCACATCCTTAACTCTCCTGGACTGGGCCTCCATTTGCCTCTTCCCGAAAAAAACCAAGGTCATCTTCACAACCGAACATATCAGGGACAAAATGAGACAGATAAAAGACGTTACAACACCATCGATATGGGTCGAAATAGAAATAAGAACGACTACCAAAAAACTATATGATGTATCCAGAAGAGAATCAAGAACAATATCAGAACAGATATCCAGAAAATGTTTAACAATGTCTATAATCACCCAAAGCAAGTTCCCTGACCGTAAGCGAGAGAAACTAAAAGAACACCTTGCGCTATTTTAGTTTTTGCAATAAATCTAAAATAGAGACCCCGCTTATTTTCCTTTCATGATGAGTCCTTTCCGATGAAAAATTTCAAATCCGGCCATTCCATTCAACAAGGACATTACAAGAGTTTTCAGCCCACTCCGATCAATCGGGTCTGGCGGCTTGACAACATGGAGCTGATTTACTTGCTGGGTCAGGCAGATCGTGAGTTGGGACGGCTGGATATGTATTCGGAATACATATCCAACCTCGACCTGTTCATTAAGATGCATGTGTTGAAGGAGGCCACCCAATCCAGCAAGATTGAAGGCACCCAGACCAACATGGAAGAGGCCCTGCTGGAAAAAGAGGATGTGGCCCTGGACAAACGGGATGACTGGGAAGAGGTACAGAACTATGTGGCGGCCATGAATGAGGCAATTGCCAATTTGCAGACTTTGCCTTTATCGGCTCGATTGATCCGACAGACCCACAAGACCTTGCTGCAAGGCGTGCGCGGCACCCACAAGCAGCCGGGCGAGTTTCGGCACAGCCAGAACTGGATTGGCGGGGCCACGATCAACGATGCCGTCTTTGTGCCGCCGGTTCATACATCCATTGCGGAGCTCATTGGCGATATTGAGCAGTTCCTGCATGACGACACCCTCTATTTTCCAGAGTTGTTGAAGATTGCCCTGGTGCATTACCAGTTTGAGACCGTCCATCCTTTTCTGGACGGCAATGGCCGAGTGGGGCGCTTGTTGATTACCCTGTACCTGATCAATAAAGGGATGTTGAAACAGCCGGTGTTGTATATGTCTGATTTCTTTGAACGCAACCGCAGCCATTATTACGACAATCTGATGCGGGTGCGGGGAAAAAACGATCTGGTGCAATGGTTCAAGTTTTTTCTGGTGGGCATTATCGAAACCGCTAAAAGCGGCATCGCAACCTTTGATAATATTCTCAAACTGCAAAAACAGGTAGAGGCACAAATCCAAACCCTTGGCAGTAGAACGGCAAACGCCCAGAAAATTGTCAATTCCCTGTATCAACGACCAATGATAGATGCCGCCAAGGTCGGAGAGGTGGCGGGCATATCTCCGGCCTCCGCCTACAAGCTGATTGCCGACCTGGAGCAGTTCGGTATCTTGAAGGAGATCACGGGTGGCAAACGGGGCAAGATGTATCTCTTTGACGACTACTTGCAGTTATTCAAATAAAAACGTACAAACGGTCACATACACAAACATCCAATATAGATCAGGGAGAGCGGCAGACTCAAGCCCGTGTCGTTTCGCTGTTCAGCAAGCGGTGATGTGGCCAAGTAAAAATGGTCAATTTTGCGCTAGCACAAACCCTGTTTGCTGGTCAATTTTAGGTTAGCATTACTAAGGGCCATTGTCCTGGACAACGGCCTGGTCCATCTGATCCAGGCCAGCGCTCCAGATATGATCGGCCTGGTGGCCGATGATCAGCGGCGGACTGCCGACCTGGTGGCCTTCCTGATGGAGAAAAAGGACGAACTGCTCAACGAATATGCGACCATGGGGCAATTCTCCGTGGTCTTTCAACCACAGGATGATGAGGACCAGATATGATGCCCTGCCCCCGCTGCGGCGCCGAGATCGACGACGACTGCGACTGCTGCCCGGTCTGCGGGCTCTGAATCATGTGATGG
>CALENA010000003.1 GCA_937910875.1 uncultured Desulfobulbaceae bacterium
TGTTGATTGCCAAATACGCTGACCAAAAAGGAGAGAATTTTCTCAGAATCTGTTAACTCTATCCTGTGAGAATTCAGTTTATTTTGACGGACACAGAGGGGTGCTCTCTCTGAAGTATAAAAAAATGGGGTAGTGAGTCCCACAAAGACCCACTACCCCCTCCGTCCAGATGTACACCCATCCAGAAGGAGTTGATTCACTGGTACTTTTTGTTTCCGCTAAAGTCAAGGAGATAGCGAGACAAGGCAGGTCGTTTCCTTGGGACAAGCCTCGTTGCTGTCCCCGCTGTCAGTCCTCTCTATGGTGGCATGGTTTTGTCTTGGCCTATTTTGCCGCTTGTGCTGAGCCCGTCTATCTCCGCCGCCTCCGCTGTCCCGGGTGCAACGCCATCCATCGCCTGCGGCCAGCTGGTTATTTCCGTCGAATCCGCTCTTCCATACTGGAAGTAAAAGAATCCCTCTCCCATCGCGCGCATCGTAATCGCTGGCGCCCTGACCTCCCCCGTGGACGACAGCGTCAATGGTGGCGTCGTCTGTGCCGACTCTCCCTCATGGAATTCGGCTGTAGCCATGCTACCTCGATCCTTGTCAGCTTCTACCTCCTGATCAGAACAAATATTATCCCGATCACCAGCGCTATGAAAAATGAAAATAGAACCGTGCGATAGCCACCCTACCGTATTGTAGCCCTGCCCTGATTCTCCTCATGATGGTAACGGTATGGAACTGGAAAAACCAGTTTCATACCCATTCAATCAAGGAGGAATCCATGCAGAAAAAAGAACGAGAAGATGTGGCCCTGTTTCGATTCGGGGTGATCAGTGACCTGGTCTGCTCCCGTCTTGAGCTGGGGGAGCTCACAGAGCGGATCACTGAGAAAAGCCAGCAGCGCTGGCATATTCCCTGTTCCGGCCGCACCAGGATCTCGACATCCACCATCAGACGATGGGTTCGTCTGTACGAGAAGTCGGGCCGCCAACTCTCCTCACTCTATCCAACACCACGATCCGACCGGGGCAGGAGCCGCCGGGTCGATGAGGAGACGATCCTCTCTCTGGTCAAGCTGCGCAAGGAAATGCCGGGACTGCCGGTGGTGAGATTGATTGAAGAGATGGTCAAAAGGAACCTGTGTCCCTGCGGCCTGACTATCTCTCTGGCAACGGCCTACCGGATCCTGAAACAGGAAGGGCTTTCCGGTCGATCACCAATGGACAAGACAGACCGCCGCCGCTATGAGGCCGAGTATCCAAACGACATCTGGCAGTCCGATGTCATGCACGGCCCCAAGGTGCTGGCGGGAGGTAAAATGCGCAAGACCTACCTGATCGCCTTTCTTGACGACCACTCCCGACTGCTGCCGTATGCCGATTTTTATCTCAGTGAGGGGATCGCCTCCTTTCTTGACGCCTTTCGCCTGGCCCTTCTGACCAGAGGGGTGCCGCGCAAACTCTATGTGGATAACGGCGCTGCTTACCGTTCCCGGCACCTGGAGCGGGTATGTGCCTCGCTGGGGATTGCCCTGATCCACACCCCGCCCTATACCCCGCAGGGAAGAGGCAAGATAGAGCGCTTCTTCCGCACGGTCCGCGCCCAGTTTCTCTCGGGCTTTCAGGGAAAGACCCTGAAGGAGCTGAACGAGTGCCTGGATCTGTGGATCACGGATCAGTATCATCAGCGGCCCCATTCCAGTACCGGCCAGACACCGTTCAACCGGTTTGCCAACCACGTGGAGATGATCCGAAACCCGCCGTCCGACCTGGAAGACCATTTCCGCAAGGAGGTCCGCAGGCGGGTCACCAAGGATCGCACCGTCTCCATAGAGGGGCGCCTGTATGAAGCACCGACCAGATTTATCGGTGAACAGCTCAGCCTGCTCTTTCATGAACACAAACAGGATCGCGTGGAGATCATTCACCAGGGTAGATCCCATGGCCTGCTGGTACCCCTGGATCTCAATGTCAATGCCAGTGTAAAACGGGAGCGCCCCAAACAGGGCTGCCTGCCCTTTGATGAGGTGGAGGGGAGGCCATGAGTTACAGGGCATTCTTCGGTTTTACCAGGGAGCCGTTCTGCGCCGATCTTGACCTGGAGGCAATCCTTCAGACCGAAGACCTGCTTGCGGTCAGTAAACGAGTGGATTATGTGACCCGGATCGGCGGCATAGGTCTGGTCACCGGAGAGGTTGGTGCCGGCAAGTCCACTTCCCTACGCTGGACAGCTGGCCAACGCCACCCATCTAGCCACAGGACCCTGTGGATAACCGCCACGGCCGGATCCATCCTTGAGGTCTATCGTCAGCTGCTGGCTGAGCTCGATATCAATACCGCCTCTTCATCCCGGGCCGTACTGACCAGGTTGATCCGCCAGCAAATACAGGATCTGGTCGTCACCAAAAAACAGCAGCCCCTATTGATCATTGACGAGGCCTCTCTCTTGCGCCTGGATGTCTTTGCCGAGTTGCATACCCTGACGCAGTTCCAGGGTGATTCAAAGCCCTGGCTACCCATAATCCTGGCCGGACAGAACAACCTGGCCGAAAATCTCCTCTACCGCACCGCCATTCCGCTGGCATCACGGATCGTGGCCAGAACTCATCTCAAGGCCGTGAACAGGGAGCGCATGGAACAGTACCTGGCCCACCACCTGACAATCTCAGGAATGAAGAATTCACCCTTTGACGAGCAGGCAATAACCGCTGTGCACCAGGGCTCCGGCGGTCTGTTCCGCAAGGCGAATCACCTTGCCCGCGGTGCCCTCATTGCCGCAGCTGCGGAAAAATCACAGACAGTCACAGCTGATCATGTGCGGGCGGCAGACTCTGAGTTGCTGTAATAAAAGGAGAAAAGAAATGAAAGCAGAAGAGCAGATACACTTCTTGGCAGACCTGTTGGAGTTGATTGACAAGCTGCAAAACCTGGTCAGGGATTACTGCAGAATGATCACAACCGATCAGGATGGTCACTGTCTGGAATCAGATCACGACCAACATAACGACCCGTTCTGAACAGGGTAGGTCAAATCGCTTCCCTGTGGTCTCGTCGGAGTCCACGGGGAAGCGGCAGTAATGGCAAAATAATCAGAGAAGAGTATCAAGATAATCAGAGAAAAATTAGTCA
>CALENA010000004.1 GCA_937910875.1 uncultured Desulfobulbaceae bacterium
ATGGTGATTGCGCCGCCGTCACTGGTGAGTTGGAGGGGGATGGCCAGGGTCTGGCTGAGGCGACGGAGGTCACCTGATGGAAAATGGTCTGGTTTGAACCGGCTGGCCGAGATGACGATCAGTTTCGGCGCAACGGCCTTGAGAAAGGGCTCTGAGCTGGATGTGGCCGAGCCATGATGGGCGGCCAGGAGTATGGTGGATGAGAGTTGCGGTTTTTGGTGAAGCAGGAGCTGTTCCTCAACCGTGCGGGTGATGTCTCCGGGGAAAAGGCAGGTGAGTCGGTCGTGCTGGAACCGGAGAATCAGGCCCCGGTCATTGGAGTTGGTGGTGGCAAAATCATCTCTTTCTGAGAGTGGATTGGTGATGCTGGTCAAGACGGCGTTCCCGGCTTCAATGAGGCGCTCGCCAGGTCTGGGGATGCGGATATCGATGCCCTGGTCCCGCGCCTGGCGGATGAGGCGCTGATAGGCGGGATTGTCCGGAGCCGGGCCGTTGATCCACAGGGTCTTGGGCCTGAAACGGGCAAGGAGAAAGGGAATGCCATTGAAGTGATCGCTGTCGGCGTGGGTGATGATGATTCCCTCCAGTCGGCGGATGGACTGCTGCCAGAGAAAGGGGGCGATGATCCGTTCTCCCACATTAAAGGAGGGGGAGAAGGCCCCACCGCCGTCCAGAAGGAATTGCCGGTTGCCAGGCAGGCTCAGGAGCGTGGCACTGCCCTGGCCGACATCGAGAAAGGTCAATTGGCTGCTCTTTGTGAATTGCTTGAATATGAGTTGGGGTGGCAGGATGAACAGGACGATGATCAGGGCCAGCAGACTCAGGCGTGTGCGCAGTGAAATCCGTTGGCCGGGGCTGTGATAGAGACAGCTTGAGAGGACAATATAATAGCTGATCACAAGGATCGGGGCAGGCGTGGGCAGCCACAGGCTGCTCAGGGGCAGCTGGTTGAAGAGATGTGCCAGTTTCAGGGCCAGGTCAATGCCCCAGCCGCCAGCATGCAAAAGAAGAACACTGACTGAAGGGGTGAACGGCAGGAGAAGAATGGCCAGAAAGCCCAGAGGCAGGCTCCAGAGGCAGAGCAGAGGCTCGAGCAGGAGATTGGCGATCGGGCCCACAAGCGAGATTCGGTTGAAGGCGCTCAGGAGCAGAGGGGCGGTCCCGATGGTGGCGGCCGTGGAGACCATCAGGGCGGCCAGAATCCAGCGACCGACCCGATTGCCTGGGGGTGGTTTGTGGTCGTCCGGCCGACTAATCCGCAGGACATTGTTGAGCCAGGGGACAATGGCTGCGATGGCGGCCACGGCGGCAAAAGAGAGCTGGAAGGAGATGGTGAAGAGGCTGTCCGGTCGCCAGATAAGAATGATCAGAGCCGCCAGGGCCAGGGTGGTGAACAGTGATTTTCGGTGTTGACTGCACAGGGCCAGGATAAAGACACAGACCATCAGCAGGGAACGGAGCACCGGGATATTGGCTCCGGCCAGCAGGCAGTAGAAGATCAGGGGTGGCAGGGTCAAAACTGCCGCCCAGCTTCGGATCGGATAATGCAGGATCAGATATTCCGATCGTTTGAGCAGGGAATGAGCGAGCAGGAACAGGACCCCGGCCAGGATTGAGAGGTGGAGGCCGGAAATGGCCAGGATATGCATGCAGCCCGACCCCTTGAATGCGTCCAGAACCCGTTGGCTGATCTGCTGACGATCACCGATCAGGAGCGCCCGGTAGATCGCTGCGGTACTCTGGGGCAGGTTTTGGTTGATGACAGTTCCGATCTCTCCGCGGATCTGTTCAGGCAGGGAGTGCAGGGTCTGGGCCAGGGTGGACTGATTCTGCAGTCGGTGGATGTGGAGTGGAGAGGTGATGCGACCGCTGATCCAGATGTCATCTTGCCTGAGATACGTCTGATAATCAAAGCTGCCTGGATTGCTGATCCGGTAGGGACGGGCGAGCTGGGCCCGGATCAGGAGTTGATCGCCGGGGTGGATGGTTCCAGGAAGTGTTCCTTTGATGCTGAGCAGGAGACGGCCATGGGTCGGCCTGAAGGTGGTATCCTCCTGTGTCCGCATGGCCTGGGCGTGGACCAGCAGGCTGGTTTTTTCCAGGTTAAAGACCGGCATCTCAGCCAGGGTGGCGTGGAGCACGACCTCCTGCTCCCTGGTGATCAGGTTGAAGATGTGCTGGTGATGGGCAGGCTCCTGCAGGGCCAGGCCGCCGTGAATCCGGCCGAGACTTACGGCCAGGAGCAGGAGGAAAAACAGGGTGCTGGCCTGGTGCCGGCGGCGGTGCAGGATAAGTGCGATGAGCCCTGTCCCTGCGCTGATCAAAAAAACGATTGGCGTGACCGGTGGCAGCAGTGCCGCCAGGAAGATCCCTGCGGCAAAGGCCAGGGTTACGCTCAGAAGGAGATAGGTGGTGATCCGGGTGCGGAGCATGGGCATGGTATAAAAGAGGGTCTGGGGCCATAAAAGAGAAGTGGAAGAGCTCGTGTCCTGTCAAGGCTCAGCTGCCTTTATTGATCCTGGAGGTATCATATCCTTTCCGGGAGCGATATGACAAAGCTAACCTGAAAATCGGACCAAATTTTATCTTCAGGTGATCTGGGGTCGGCCTGGAGGATGTCGGGTTTGATCTGGGATGGTGCGACGTGATGAATTGTTCGGGTCAGGCGGGAAGAGGCTCAGGCTGATTTGTGTCTGGCCAGGAGTGGGGTGAAAGAGGCGTCAAACCATAAAGAAGAGAGTTTGAAGAAGTGGAAATGTGTTGCGATAAGCGAGTTTGGTCTTGCTCTGTTGCCATTCTGATTGATGCGCAGGTGGGTTATGAATATTCTTTTGATTGAACAGAGTGAGATGGTCGGCCATCGGGTGCAGTTGCAGGGCCGACGGGCTGAGCATCTGGTCAAGGTGCTGCGGAGTCAGATCGGAGATACGGTGCGGGTGGGGGTGATTGATGGCGCCCTGGGCCGGGCCGAGATCGTGGCGCTCAAAAGTGGTTATCCCTTTACGGCCGAGTTGCTGGTGGAACTGGCAGGTGTCTGTCCGCCCATGCCGCAGATCGACCTGCTCCTGGCCCTGCCCCGGCCGATCATGCTCCGCCGGATTCTCAGCCAGGCCACGGCCCTGGGGGTCGGGAAGATCACCCTGGTGAATGCAAACCGGGTGGAGAAAAGTTTTTGGAGCGCGCAACTCATGGAAGAAGAGGGCTGGCGTGAACATCTGCTCCATGGGCTGGAGCAGGGGGGGGACACCCGGGTTCCCCAGGTTGAGCTGCAGCGTCGCTTCCGTCCCTATGTCGAAGACATTCTGCCCGGTCGCGTCAATGAGTACAGCCATTGCCTGCTTGCCCATCCAGGGGCTCAGATGGGCCTGAGCGCGGCGGTGACCTCGTTGCCTGGTCGAATGCTGCTGGCCATTGGCCCAGAAGGCGGCTGGGTTGAGTATGAGGTCCGGCAGTTGATGGCCGCAGGTTGTATTCCCTTTACCATGGGGTCGCGCATCCTCAAGGTCGACACGGCCGTCATTGCCCTGCACAGTCGACTGACCTTCCTGGCCGAGTTCCTTGGCCAGGCCCCTGTCAATGGCTGAATGTCCCTGCGACGTCCATTCAGCTGGTCAGGAGGCGATACATCTCCGTCATTCGTGCCGGTAATTTGGCCACCTGGTCGACAAAGATGTAGTTTCCACGGCCGTACATATGGCCCATATATTCATGGGCCTGCCGGTCAATGGTGATGCAGAAGGGGTGAATGCCGGCAGACCTGGCCTCGATCAGGGCGTGCCGGGTGTCTTCAATGGCATATTCACCCTTGTAGTCATCATAATCCTCGGGTTTTCCGTCGGTGAGAGTGATCAGCAACCGCAGTCTGGCATCCACTCCCTTGAACAGGCTGGTCATATGGCGGATGGCCGGCCCCATGCGGGTGTACTCCCGTGGCCCCAGGGCCCCGATTCTCTCCTTGACCCTCTTGTGGTACGATTCGCTCAGTTCCTTGACGCGAAAGATCTCACAGCGTGTACGTCGCATCCCGGAAAAACCATAGATCCCATAGCGATCGCCAACGGTCTCCATGGCCTCACAGATCAGGACCAGGGCCTCCTTGATGGCGGTGCTCACCCACCCTTCGGTGGAGTTTGAAAGATCCACCAGAAAGAGGACTGCAATATCGCGCTCGTTGCGCTGCAGGCGGATGAAAAGACGATCCGAAGGGGCCAGCCCGGCCTGGGAGTCGGCCAGAGACTCCACCAGGCTGTCCAGATCGATATCGGTGCCGTCTGTCTGCTTGCGGACAAAACGCTCGCGGCTGCGTAGCATCTCGAACTGGCGGCGGAGTTTGATAATCTGGCCGTGATAACGATCTCGGGCGGTGCTGACAAAGGTGGAACGGATCGCCGGCAGCTCTTTTTCACTGAGCGCGCACCAGTTGCGGCGAAAGCCACCTCGGCGAAAGTCCCATTCGTCATAGAGCAGCGGGGCCTGGATGGTTGTGCTGTCCATGGTCTCAGGTGTGGGAACCAGGCCCAGACCGTCTCCGGCGCGACCTGCGGCACTGCTCAGGTAGCGATCGGGCAGGTGGCCCAGATGATCACGGATGGCTGTTGCCTGTTCCTGAAGCGAGCCGGGCAGTTGGATGGATTCATTGTCGAGCTGGATGAACACGGTTCTCTCGTAGTTTTGCTGGTCTTTCTCCTGGGAAAAAGTCAGGGAGCGGTCCAGGATCATGGCCGTGTCGCCCTTTTCCCGGGTGTCTGCGGGATCTGGAGTTGGTTGCTCTGTGCTCTCTGGGACTGCTTTCTGCTGATTGGCGGGGAGGCTGAGGAGGAAACTTGCCAGCTCATCGATAAAGCGGCTTTCCAGCTGGCGGGTCTTGCGTTGTCTGGCCTGATTGACGGCTGCAAGATCCAGTGCACCGCTCAGGAGAGGCAGGCGGGGGGAGAGGAGCTGGTCGGCAAAAGGGGCGAGTTGGTCGTGGATCAGGAGGGCCTGTTGAAAAGACTCCTGGGCCGATTCGCTTGGCTGCTGGAGAATGGTGGTCAGGGGTTTGTCAAGGATCTCTGACCAGCGATTGAGTTGGTCACGATCCGGTTTCAGGATCTCCAGTTGCAGTCGGTGAAAAAAGATGGTCGCGGGGTCACTGATCAGGGGAGGCGCGGGGCGCATCTGCGAGGTGATCTGCCAGCTGCGTCGCATCAGACCTGGAAGCTCGCGCTCCAGAAAAATCCCGGCCCGCAGGGTCTCAAGGCCCAGATAGATATCGGTGAGCAGTTGTGGGTCAGAGGCCTGCCTGATTGCCCTGAGAAGCCACAATTCTTCGCCGTGGTCATTATGGTCGTGGTCAGGCGCTGTGGTCAGGGTCTGCAGGGCCAGAAAGGCCCACTGATACGAAATGATCAGTTTGTAGAAAAGGAAGTTGTCCTCCTGCCCCCGGAATTCACGGATCAGCGGGGGAAGAGTGATGCAGGTCGAGTCGGTGCTGATGGTGGGGCCGGGAATCAGATTGATTTCGGGCCCGATCAGGCCCCGGGCGTAGGGCAGAAGGCGTCCGGTTGCCTCCTCAAAAGTCGTCCCGGCCTCTCCGCGCAGGCTGCAGAGGAATGTGCTTTCCACATGATCCATGTAGGTTTGGGCCGCACGTAGGCCCCCGGACTCATAATGGTCAAGGATTCCCTTGACCCAGTCGTCGAGTTGGGAGGTGTCAAGACAGGTCAGGGCCTGGCGGGCCATGTTCAGGTAGCTGTAACAGAGTGAGTGGCTGATCGGCCAGATGGCTGGAATTCGGCTGAAGATTTCCCGGCAGGTCTGCTCGTTACAGTCATGATAGTCGGCAAGCTGCTCATCCACATCCCATTCATTGGGGCGGTCTGGTGCGATCAGGCCATAGAAGAACTCTTTGAGTGGTTCGTTGAGCATGGAGGATCAGAACAGAGAGCTGACCATCTCATCGATGGCGCCCAGCAGTTCCGGGTCGTCGGTGAGGGCTTCGGTGATGGAGGCCCGGCAGGCTTCATGCACTGGGATGCCCAGGGTGATTAACTTACCGGTCTGGATCAGGAGCCGGGTACTGGCCCCTTCGCTCAGCCCTGATTCTTTGAGGGCCCGGGTCATGCGTCCGAGTTTGATCAGCAGGATGGCCATCTCCTGGTCGATCCCGCTCTCCCGCATGACGATTTCCGCCTCTTGTTCTGGGCCTGGATAGTCAAAGGAGAGGGCCACAAAACGCTGCCGGGTCGAGGGCTTGAGGTCTTTGAGAATGCTCTGGTACCCTGGGTTGTAGGAGACGGCGAGCATGAA
>CALENA010000005.1 GCA_937910875.1 uncultured Desulfobulbaceae bacterium
CTAGTGTCCAGTCAAGAGTGCAATGTCGCAATATTGTGCCGGTGTTTGTTGTGCATGCAAGGCGCGGCGTCAGGCGCATAGCAGCGCTATGTAACTGAAGCCGCAACGAAGCAGGCGCAAAAAACAACAAGCAATATGCGGCAGCTGAGCCTTGACTGGACACTAGGATATTTCATACAACAATTCAAGAAGAATACAGAGCGGTCGCCAATTTCACCGAAGAGCGGAGAGGCGGTGACCTTTCTTGGGAGGATCAGATGGAACCACTTATTTATGATGTTGTCATTATCGGGGCCGGACCCGCAGGGATTCAGGCCGCCATCCACTCAGTGCGAAAAAAGGCGCAGGTTTTGATGCTCGGACGCATTGAACGCAGCTCACTCTATTCGGCCCATGTGGAAAATTATGCCTGCGTTGCTGGTGTCAAGAGCGGCCGGGAACTGCTGGAGGAGGGGCTGGCCCAGGCCACCGGCTTCAGGGCTGAGACCATGGCAGATGATGTGCTCAAGATCAGGCAGCTGGCTCATGGCTTTGAACTGGACCTGGAGAGCGGAGAGAGGATTCAGGCCCGCAGCCTGATCTTTGCCACCGGTACGGCCCGCAAGAAGCTCAAGGTTCCGGGAGAAAAGGAGTTTTTGGGTCGTGGCGTCTCCTATTGTGTTGACTGTGATGCCAATTTTTACCGGAATGCTGTGGTGGTCGTGGTCGGCAATGCCAGCGCCGCCATTGACGGCGCCCTGACCCTTACCGGCTATGCCTCCACTGTGTATCTGGTCAGCCAGGAACTGAGTGCTTCACCCGAGATGATCGAAAAACTTAAATCCTCCCCGGTCAAGCTCCTGAGTGGGGTCTGGCCCAGGGAGATCAGGGGAGAGAACGGCGTTCAGTCACTGTTACTGACCAATGGAGAGGTTGTGACCACAGACGGTGTCTTTATAGAGCTTGGTTCCAAGGGGGCCATGGAGTTGGCCCTGGAGATCGGTGTCCAGCTTGACCTGGAGACCATGACCCATATCCAGGTCGACCGGATGTGTCAAACCAATGTGGCTGGGGTGTATGCCGCGGGGGATATCACCGGGCATCCCTATCAGATGGCCAAGGCCGTGGGCGAGGGCTGTGTCGCTGGAATGGAAGCGGCCAATTTTGCCCGACAGCAACGGAAAATGAGCGCCTGAGCGTTTTTTTTACAGTGATCGGTTTCTGAGCAATTTGTCTATCCGTGCACGGTCAAGGCAGAGACGCGTTATTGACTATTTACTGACTGAAACCCGATTGCCTTTTTTCATCAGGTATGCCATAGTCCCATTATGGTCATTTGTCAAAAACTCCCATCCTTTCTGCCGGGGTATCTGATGTGAACAAATCAAAGACGATCCTCACCATAGAAGACGATCCGATTATCCGCCAGGCTTTGGTTAATTTTCTGCTCGACCTTGATTTCCAGGTTCTGGAGGCCTCAGATGGTGAGCAGGGGCTGGAGATTATTCGTCAGCAGCTGCCGGATCTGGTCATGACCGACCTGCGTCTGCCCAAGGTTGATGGTCTGCAGATTCTTGCCATTATGCGAGAGGAATATCCCGACACCCCGGTGATCATCGTTTCAGGTATGGGGACCATTGAAGATGTGATCAAGGCCTTGAAATTCGGGGCCTGGGATTATCTCACCAAGCCGATCACCGACATGGCCCTGGTCAAGCACGGGATTGACAAGGCCCTGGAAAAGGCGGCCTTGCTGCGGGAAAATCGTCATTACCAGCAGCATCTCGAGCATGAGGTGCAACGGCGAACCGCTGAACTGCATCAGGCTCAGAAGCTTGAGGCCGTGGGAACTCTGGCCGGTGGCATTGCCCATGATTTTAATAATATCCTGAGCGCCGTCATGGGCTTTACCGATCTTGCCCTGCTTAAGGCCGCAGATCTTCCAGAAATCAAATATGACCTTGAACAGGTCAAGCAGGCCAGTATCCGGGCCCGGGACCTGGTTGCCCAGATTCTGACCTTCAGTCGCAAGACTGAGGTCGATCGGCAGCCGGTCATTGTCTATTCTCTGGTCAAGGAGACCCTTAAGTTGCTCCGGGCCTCCATTCCCAGTACCGCCGAGATCCAGCAGGATATTGATGAGACTCCCGCCCGTATTCTGATCAGCCCGGTGGAGGTTCATCAGTTACTCATGAATCTCTGTACCAATGCTTCGCAGGCCTTGCCTGACGAAATCGGTATTATTCAAGTCAGTCTGAAACCGGTCATCGTTGACCAGGCACTTGCCGACCACCTTCCTGATCTGAAGACTGGAAAGTACCTGTTGCTCAAAGTCAGCGACAATGGGCTGGGGATGGATCAGAAAACATTACAGTGTGTCTTCGAACCGTTCTTTACCACCAAACCCACCGGGAAAGGGACAGGGCTTGGCCTGTCTGTGGTCCATGGAATTGTAGGTGAGTGCGGTGCTGCAATAGCGGTCAAGAGTGAACCGGGGCAGGGGACCGAGTTCTCTATCTACTTTCCTCAGGTCGATGTGACTGTGCAGGCAGAGGAAGAGGTGGCCACTCAACTTCCTGGGGGTGATGAGCGTATCCTGTTCGTGGACGATGAACCTTCGGTGATGAAACTGGGCGAGCGGATGCTGACCTATCTGGGGTATCAGGTCACACTGTGTTCGTCCGGGGTCCAGGCCCTCTCTTTGATTGAGGAGAACCCGGCCGCATATGATCTGATCGTGACGGATCAGACCATGCCGCAGTTAACCGGTTTTGAACTGTGTAAAAAGGTAAAGATGCTCCGGCCGGATCTGCCGGTGATTCTGTGCACGGGCCACAGCTCTGTGATCAACAAGGAAAAGGCCCTGGCCGGAGGGGCCTCGGTCTTCTTGATGAAGCCCCTGGCAATCCAGACCCTGGCCACTGAAATACGCCGTCTGCTGAATCCGCAGAAAAAGGCTTCGTAGTCCTTTTAAAAATGTCTCGCTTCTTTGTTCTGGGGCGGTCGTCTGCCTCGTCCCAGAACATCTCCTGTTAAAACGAGTTTTTGATCTGGAAGAGTTTTTCTATCTCTTCTGCCGGTCCGGGCTTGCTGAAATAATATCCCTGCATGAAATCGCACTGGTATTCCTTCAAAAAGGCCACGTGTTCTGCGGTTTCTACACCCTCGGCTGTCACCTCCATTCCCAGGTTATGGGCCAGGGAGATGATGGTTTTGATGATGGTTTCATCGTGACTGTTCTTGCCGATATTCTTGACAAAAGAGAGATCAATCTTGAGCACATCAAGGGGCAGGCGGCGAAGGTAGCTCAAGGATGAATAACCGGTGCCGAAGTCATCAATGGCAATCCGCACCCCCAGATCATGGATGTAATTGAGCAGAGGGATGGCAGTCTCTGGATCGTCCATGACCGTACTTTCGGTCAGCTCAATTTCCAGATTATGGGGTTGAAGACCGGTTTCCTCAAGGATTTGATCGACTGATGAAAGGAAGGTTCGGTACTTGAGCTGATTGATCGAGACATTAACGGCCACCGTCATTCGCAGTGAGGCGCCGAATTTTTTGTTCCAGATGGTGTTCTGTTTACAGGCGGCCTTCAGAATCCACTCACCTAACTGGCCGATGGCGCCGCATTTCTCGGCAATGGGGACAAAGAGCCCGGGGCTTACTGATCCCCGCTGGGGATGGAACCAGCGGAGCAGGGCCTCAAGTCCGACGATCATCCCGGTAGCCACCTCTACCTGTGGCTGATAATGGACCGAAAACTGATCTTCCTCCAGACTGGCCCGGAGGTCTTTTTCAAGTTCCATCCGTTCGATGGCCAGTTTTTGCATGGTCGGTTCAAAGAAATGGTAGGTATTCTTGCCGATCTGCTTGGCATGGTACATGGCCATGTCCGCTGCCTTGATAATTTCATCACAGGTGCGACCACTTTCAGGGAAAATGGCAATCCCTATACTGATACTGGTGCTAATTTCCACCCCGTTCAGAAGGTGGGGGACGGTTACCTCCTCCAGAATTTTCTGGGCCACCTTGGCGGCATTTTCAGGATCAGACAATTCCACCAGGACCACGGCGAATTCGTCACCCCCAAGCCGGGCCACCATATCCTCTGAACGGACACAGGCCCGGAGTCTGGTGCCAACACTCTGCAGGAGTTGATCTCCCACGCCGTGACCGTTGACATCATTGATGTTCTTGAAATTATCCAGATCCATGAACAGCAAAGCCGTTGTCTTCAGCTTGTGACGCTGGGCACGCATCATCTCCATTTCAAGGAATTTCTGGAGCATCCTGCGGTTGGCCAGTCCGGTCAAGGGGTCGTAATGGGCCAGGTCCTGAAGCTGCTGTTCAATGGTCTTACGATCAGTGATATCCTGAAAGATAATCACACCGACAGAATCCAGGTCTGTGGCCTGACGGGGGATGCAGTTACAGGTATAGGAAGCGGCAAAGGTCTGACCGTCAAAACGCCTGAATTGTGAGTTGTCATCCTTGAACGGCTGGCAGCTGGTCAACGTTTTGTGGATGGGTGAGTTCTCCCAGTAGCCGTCTTGCTGGTCCGGATTGGTAACATACCGCTCAATGTGGGTGCCGGTCAGGAGGGCGGCCGAGGCCCCGAGCAGTTTCTCGGCCGCCGGGTTGAGATAGCTGATTCTGCCGCTGCTGTTCAGTCCGATGAAACCTTCACCGGTCAGATTAAGGAGAAGCTGATGCTGTGTTGCCAGTATCTGTGCGGAGCGGCGCTGCTGCTCAAGTTCAAGAAAGACCCTGACCTTGCAGCGTAAAAGATTGGCATCCACCGGCTTGAACAGGAAGTCAGATCCACCGCTCTCATACCCCTGCAAGAGTTTTTGTTGATCTTCTATGGCCGCATTGATGAAGATAATGGGTATATAACGACTGTCTTTATTGCCATGAATCTGAGAGGCCACAGCAAAACCGTCCACATCCTGCAGTTGAAGGTCCAGAAGGATCAAGCCATATTCATGTTGTGAAATGAATTCCAGGGCCTCTGCTCCAGAGTGCGCCGTATGGATCTCGACCTTGATCTCCTGTAGCATCTGTTTTAAAAGTGACTGATTTTCCACGAGACTGTCAACAATCAAAATCTTGATGAATGGACTTACGATCATGGTCTTGGTTCCTTTTTAATCTGATGAGGCAGGGCCTGCGAGTCAAACAATTCAGCCGGAAAAGACAAATTCAGCGGGGGTAAGAAAAGATCTTTTTGATTACTTGTGATCAGACTACAAAAAATTGAGTGCAGGCGTCAATCTTTTGATTGAAAATACTCAAATAAGAGACCTCTTGAAGAATAAATATGTTCGTTCAAGGCCAAGGCCTGGAATGAATTTTACATCAGCTACCCAACTGGTATTTCGAGGATACAATTTTGCGTAGAACACAGCGATGAGGTGGATAGGGCCTCTTGCAGGAGGCTCTTGAGAGAGAATTTCGCTGAGCTTAAAGGGGAAGATGTGCATGGCATCGTAACACTTGATAAACATTCAAGTCTATTACGACGCCTTGACGATTGAATCAGACTGCAAAATAGCGGGCCTGGGGATGATGAACAACCAGGGCCGAGACGCTCTGCTCCGGGACCATCTCAAGACCATCGTTTAAGCGAATACCGATCTCTTCTCCCTGGAGCAGGGCAACCAGGGGGCGTTGCAGCTCAAGATCAGGGCAGGCTGAATAGCCAAAACTGTATCGCTGACCCTGGTCCTGGATGCCGAGCTCCTGACGCATCAAAGAATGAATGTACTGGGCCAGGGCCTCGGCCGCCTCAACACCGTATCCATGGAGGAGCAGATAGTCGTGATAGCTGTTGTTGTCATAGAGGGCACGGCAGGCTCGGCTCAGTTCCGGGCCAATAGTCACCAGAAAAAGGCCCAGCAGGTCGCCGCCCTGTTCAGCGGTACGGAAATAATCAACCAGACTGAGGCCTGAACCGGCGCGCTGACGAGGCAAGGGAAAGATGGTGCGGGTCGATTCATGGTCGATCACCAGGGTCTCGCCTGCACGATGGCAGGGAAACCAGCCCAAACGGGCCTGGCCCAGAATGAGTCCATCGGTCCGACAGATGTCTTTCATCCGGTCCAGCTCAGGGAGGATTGTCTCCTCAAGCAACGCCTGATATTGCTCGTTGGTCATTCGGCCCTGCTTGTAGCCCCAGCGCCCGCGAAACAGGGACTGGGAATGGATCAGCGGCAGAAAATCATCCTGATTAATTGTCAGGGTACGGGCGCCAAACACAGGGGGTGCGGGAAGGACATCCAGAGTGGTGATGGCTTCACGTCTCTGCTTGACCGGGTCAGTGGCAGTTGCGACTCGATCCCAGGTGGTGGAAGAGAGCACACCGGCCTCATGTTCACGGATGGCGGACAGTCCGGCAAAGGCGTCCCGGCAATAGACCACAGCACCTTCATACCGAGGGGCGCAGTCTTCAGCGACAAAACGCCGGGTCAGGGCCGCACCGCCCAAAAGCACCGGCTGGGTGAGACCGGCAGCCTTGAACAGAGGCAGGCTTTCCTGCATGATCAGGACTGACTTGACCAGAAGACCGCTCAGGCAGATGACATCGATCTCAGGATGTTCACGTACGGACTGGATAATGGTTTCGGCCGGGACCTTGATCCCAAGATCGATGACCCGGCAACCGTTATTGGAGAGAATGATATTGACCAGATTTTTGCCGATATCATGAACATCACCCTGGACAGTGGCCAGCAGCACGGTCGGGGCATCGTTGCGCTGGTTCTTGTCCATATAAGGCTCGAGCAGGTCAACGCTGGTCCGCATGACCTCAGCCGACTGCAGGACAAAGGGGAGGAGCATTTCACCGCTGCCAAAGAGTTCCCCCACATGACGCATGGCCGGGACCAGGATCTGGTTGATGATGGCCAGCGGAGGATAGCTCTCCCGGAGCATGGCCAGCAGATCGGCCAGATCCTGTTTGCTGCCGTGACGAACCCGGTCATGAAGAAGCTGTTCGGGTGGAACACGAACCTCATCCGTGCTTTCTTCCTCGATCTGGGTGGAAAAATGATTGATAAAGGCCATGAGTGGACCGGGTTCTCCACCGTTCCGGTTGTGAATCAGATCCAGGGCCAGTTCGCGCTGCTCCGGTTTGATTCGATCAAGAGGGATGCAGTTGTCGGGCTGAATAATGACCGCATCAAGACCGAAGGCAACGGCCTCATGGAGAAAGACGGCGTTCAGGATGCGACGGGCCGCAGGCGGCAGGCCAAAGGAGATATTGGAGAGCCCGAGCAGGGTGTGGCAGCCCGGCAACTCGGCCTTGATTCTGTGGATGGCCTCCAGGGTCTCCAGGGCCGCAGTCTTCAGTTGATCATCGCCCGAGGCAATGGTGAAGGTCAAGGGGTCAAAGAGCAGGTCTTCAGGAGCCAGGCCATATTGGTTGATGGCCAGATCATGGATACGGTGGGCAATCTCGACCTTGCGCTCGCAGGTCATGGCCATCCCCTGCTCATCAATGGTCAGGGCGGTGACACTGGCCCCGTATTTCCGGACAAGTCGGCAGATGATGCCAAAGGTCTTGCCGCCGTCTTCCAGGTTAATGGAGTTGACCACGGGCCGTCCCGGGCAGTTTCTGAGAGCTGCCTCGATCACTGCCGGGCTGGTGGAGTCGATCATCAGCGGGGACCGCAGGCTGCGGCCCAGGAGTTGAATCAGGGCCACCATATCTTTCTGTTCGTCACGACCGGCCCAGGCCACATTTAAATCAATCAGATGAGCACCGTACCGTTCCTGCTCCAGGGCCACCTCCAGACAGCCCTCCAGGTCTTCGGCCAGGAGGAGTTCACGAAAATGTCTGGACCCGGTTGGATTGCAGCGTTCGCCAATGATCAGAGGAGGCGGCTGCTGTCGCAGGTCAACGGCCTGGTAGAGACTGGCCAGTTGCGGCAGGCTCCTGGCCCCGTCTCTCTTCTGGACAACGCTGGTTCGGCTCATGATTGCCTCCTGGTTCTTGGTCCGGGTACAACCCCGGCCAGGGACCTGCTCAAGGCTGCAATGTGCGCCGGCGAGGTGCCGCAGCATCCACCAATGATTGAGACACCATAGTCGCGGACAAAATCGAGCATATGCTGGCCATAGGCCTCAGGGCTCAGGGGATAGACGGTCTTTCCATTGACCACCTCCGGCATGCCCTGGTTGGGAATACAGGAAATCCGGCCGGGAAAATTCGCACTCAGATACTGAATATGGGAGAGCATGTCCGTGGGTCCGGTGGCGCAGTTGAGTCCCAGCGAAAAGACAGGGAAGGGGGCAACCGTGGCACAGACCGCAGCAATATCGGTGCCGAGGAGCATGGTTCCCTGGGGCTCAAAGGTGACCGAGCAGAGCAGGGGAAGATCACTTTTCATCTCTTCCAGGACCTCAAAACAGGCAACAAGCGTGGTCTTGACCTGGAGCAGGTCCTGACAGGTCTCAACGATCAGGGCATCAACCCCGGCTCCAACCAAGGCCCGCACCTGCTCTTTGATGGTCGCTGCCAGGTCCTCAGGGCTGACATGACCCAGGGCCGGCAATTTGGTAGTTGGACCGACAGAACCTGCGATATAACGGGGACGTGAATCATCGGACAGACCTGCAATGGCAGCTCTGGCGTTGGCCACTGCGGCCTGATTGATCTCGTCTACCCGACCTTCAAGGCCATATTCGCTCAAGACCAGAGAGGCGGCGCCAAAGCTGTTGGTCTCAATAACCATGGCTCCGGCCTCGAGAAAGGCCCTGTGCAAGGCAATGATTGCCTGGGGTGCGGAAAGGTTCAGATACTCATTGCAGCCATCAATCCCGTCCCAGAGGGCCGGGTTGAGATGCATGGATTGGAGAGTCGTGCCGCAGGCACCGTCAAAAATTAAGAGTGGTTCGTCTTGAAAGGCCAAGGCAGGCTCCTCTGGATATGAGATATATGGCCATCAGGCCAGGGATTTTTTGATGCGCTGCATGGCCCGTTCAACATTGGCCCGCGAGTTGAAGGCAGAGAGACGGATATAACCCTCACCGCAGCGGCCAAAACCAGCGCCCGGGGTACAGACCACCCCGGTCTTATTCAGAAGCATATCAAAAAATTCCCAGGACCCGCCTTTGGCATCGATCCAGATATAGGGGGCATTGTCACCGCCGACGCAGTCATAGCCAAGTTCGGTCATGGCCGTGCGGATCAGAGCGGCGTTGGTCATGTAGCCGTCCACCAGTTCAGTGATCTGGGCCTTGCCGATATCTGAATAGACGGCCTCTGCCGCCCGCTGGACCGGATATGAGACGCCATTAAACTTGGTGCAGTGGCGACGGTTCCACAGGGGATGGATCAAATGAGGCGTGCCCTGGGTGTCAAAGGCACGGCACTCTTTGGGGACCACGGTATAGGCGCAGCGGGTGCCGGTAAAGCCGGCGTTCTTAGACAGGGAACGGAACTCAATGGCCACTTCCCTGGCCCCTTCAATCTCAAAAATTGATTTAGGCAGAGATTCGTCACGAATAAAGGCCTCGTAGGCGGCGTCAAAAAGGATCAGGGCCCGGTTTTCGCGGGCATAATCAACCCAGCGTTTCAGCCCCTCACGGCTGATGGTGGAGCCGGTGGGGTTGTTGGGGAAGCAGAGATAAATCAGATCGACCTTCTCCCGGGGCAGGTCCGGGACAAAATTGTTGTCCCGGGTGGAGTCCAGATAGACCAGACCCTGATAGCGGCCTTCAACAAAATTACCGGTGCGGCCGGCCATGACATTGGTGTCGAGATAGACCGGGTAGACCGGGTCCGGGATGGCCACCTGGATATTCTGGGCAAAGAGCTCCTGGATATTGCCGGTGTCACATTTGGCCCCGTCGCTGACAAAAATCTCGTCTGCATGAATATCCGCCCCTCGAGACTGAAAGTCGTGGAGGGCTATGGCCTCACGAAGAAAACTGTAGCCCTGTTCCGGGCCGTAGCCACGAAACGTGGCATCAACGGCCATTTCATCCACGGCCTTGTGAAAGGCGGCAATGCAGGCCGGGGGCAAGCCATGGGTCACATCACCGATGCCGAGACGAATAATATTCTTGTCTGGATTCTCTTTCTGGAAGGCGTTCACTCGCCTGGCAATGTCAGAAAAAAGATACGAGGCCTGGAGTTTCAGATAATTCTCATTAATGGTGATCATAGAGATGTTGCCTTATAATGGGCTGAAGGATACCCTTGGTTGAAAAAGTTGTTTCAAATCAGAATTGCTCTTGACAGAGAGCTGCGTCAAAACAGCAGGTTATGTCATGTCAGCGTCTGCCTGGGTTCATCATGCCGCTGGGATGAAACAACGATTCAATCTTCAAAGGGAGTCTGGAAAGAATGGCCGGTTCAGTGTATGCTGGTGCAGCCAAAATCTCAAAACAATAGAATATAATGAACAGGTCTGTTGCTGTCAAGAAGACAGCAGGATCATCTCCAACCATCAGGAATCATCCATGTCAAAATCCGCACTCACACCCACGATCTATCGCCAGGATTATCAGGCCCCCACCTACCTGATTGACCAGACGTCTCTGTGTGTTCAGCTCCACGAGCAGGAGACAAGAGTCACGGCCGTCAGCCTGTTCAGACGTAACCCGGGACGCGGATTACAGGGTGACACGGTCCCCCTGGTCCTCCACGGCCGCGATCTGGAACTGATCGAAATTCACCTGGACAGTCAGGCGCTGCGGCAAGGGGAATATCAGCTGGACCGGGACGGACTGACCATTGGGTCGGTTCCTGATTCCTTCACCCTGTCAATTGTGACCCGCATTCATCCGGAACAGAACAGTTCGCTGGAAGGACTCTATCGTTCCAGCGGTAATTACTGCACCCAATGTGAAGCCCAGGGGTTTCGGAAAATCACTTATTTTCTTGACCGGCCAGATGTCCTTTGCCGTTACACCACCCGGATCGAGGCTGACAGGGATCAATATCCAGTCCTTCTGGCCAATGGCAATCAGATTGAGGCCGGCCCGCTGCCTGGAAACCGCCATTACGCGGTCTGGCAGGATCCCTTTCCCAAACCCAGTTATCTCTTTGCCCTGGTGGCAGGTCAGCTGATTGCTCTTTGTGATCAGTTTGTCACCCGTTCAGGACGGACCATTCGTCTGGCCATTTATGTGGAGGAGCGGAATCAGGATCGCTGTGATCATGCCATGCGTTCACTGAAAAAGGCCATGGCCTGGGACGAGGAGGTCTTTGGCCTTGAATATGATCTCGATCAATACATGATCGTGGCGGTGGATGACTTTAATATGGGGGCCATGGAAAACAAGGGGCTCAATATTTTCAACTCCAAGTATGTCCTGGCCAGTCCGGAGACTGCAACTGATCAGGACTATCTCGGAATCGAAGGTGTCATTGCCCATGAGTACTTTCATAACTGGACCGGAAACAGGGTCACCTGCCGGGACTGGTTTCAGTTGAGCCTGAAGGAAGGGTTGACTGTATTCCGGGATCAGGAGTTTTCCTCGGATATGAACTCGCGCCCGGTCAAACGGATCGAAGAGGTGCGGGGCCTGAAGACCTTTCAGTTCAGGGAAGACAGTGGCCCCATGGCCCACCCGGTCCGTCCTGATTCATATCAGGAGATCAATAATTTTTATACCGTGACTGTCTATAACAAGGGGGCCGAGGTGGTCCGGATGATTCACACTCTGCTCGGGGCCGAGGGGTTTCGCAAGGGGATGGACCTCTATTTTCAGCGCCATGACGGTCAGGCCGTGACCTGTGATGATTTTGTCGCGGCCATGTCAGATGGCTCGGGCATTGATCTTTCACTCTTTAAACGCTGGTACTCTCAGGCCGGGACACCCATGGTCACGGTTCGTGAAAACTGGGAGGAAAAGAGCGGACGCTACAGCCTGACCTTGCAACAGAGTTGTCCGACGACTCCAGGCCAGACAGAAAAACTGCCCTTTCATATCCCGGTCCTGTTCGGCTTGCTTGATCGGGCGGGAAAAGAAATTCCCCTGGCGAAAAAACTGCTGGAGTTGCGGGAGGCGGAAGAGACCTTTGTCTTTGATGGACTCTCCGCCCAACCAATTCCCTCACTTCTGCGATCGTTTTCAGCCCCCGTCCGGATTAGAATGCAACGGAATCGCGAAGAACTTGCCTTTCTCATGGTCCATGATTCTGATCTTTATAACCGCTGGGAGGCTTCCATGACCCTGGCTGAAGAGGTCATTCTGGAGTTGGCCGGTCAGATCCGCCATGGGCAAAAACCACATCTCGATCCGGTGTATATCGCGGCCGTCCGTGCCCTTTTGCTGGAGGAGGGGGGGGACCAGGCTTTACAGGCCCTGGCACTGACCCTGCCTGCGGAGACTTATCTCGCCCAGCAGATGGACCGTGTTGATCCCGACAGCCTGCACCAGGCCCGGCAGTTTGTGCGGGGCGAAGTGGGGACACAGTTGGCCCTGGAGTGGCTGAGTGTCTATCAGGACAATAATGAACCGGAGGCCTATTCGCTCAGGCCAGAGGCCATGGGGCGCCGCAGTCTTAAGAACTGTGCGCTGTCATTCATCCTGGCCCGTGACGTACCAAGGGATATGGACCTCAAGCTGGTCGTTGACCAGTTTAAGAATTCGACCAATATGACTGATCATCTGGCCGCACTGATGATCCTTTCCAACTGCGCTTGCCCGGAACGGAAGCAGGCCCTGGCCACTTTTTATGAAAAATGGCAGCATGACCCTCTGGTGATCGATAAATGGCTGACACTCCAGGCCATCTCCACTCTCAACTCGACTCTGACCACGGTTCAGGATTTGCTGGCGCACCCATCTTTTTCGATCCGTAATCCCAACCGAGTCCGGTCTTTGATTGGGGCCTTTGGCTCCAACCACGTCAGATTTCATGCCGGAGACGGGAGTGGGTATCGCTTCCTGGCCGATCAGATAATGATCCTTGATCCCATCAACTCTCAGACCGCAGCTCGTCTGGTCACTCCCTTTACCAGCTGGAAACGGTATGACAGTACCCGACAGGAATTCATCAAGGTTCAGCTGGAACGGATCAGGAGCCTGACTGGATTATCAGGCGATGTGAGCGAAATTGTCTGCAAGAGTTTGAATAATTGAGTGTCAGAACTGGTTCTTTGTGGTATTCATTATTATTATTAAAGAAAGACAAGGGGAATGTCCCTGCGTAAATATCACCACCACGGAGGTTTGTCATGAAGCGATATCCACATGTTGTTGTATTCCTTTTTGTATTGATCAGTTTTTGTTTTGCGGGATTCAATACCGCTCTGGCGTCAGACGATTCAACCAGCACTGCTCTTCAGCCACAGGAGATCGAAGGAAAAATCATTGCCATTGATGGAGAGCACGGACTCGTGACGATTCGAGACAAGGAACGAAAACGTCACGTTTTCAGCAGTGCCAGCAATACTGTCTTTGTGGGTTTTAAGACTTTGACTGAGCTTGAGAAGAAGCAGGTGGTAACGGTCTGGTATCAGAGCAATGATGACGGCCAACTGGCAATGAAAATAGAGAAAAAGCTTGATGCGAAGTGTGACTGATCAGCGAAGGGCTGGGCGCACTTCTTCCGGCTTGTTTGAATTGCCTTTTTATCCGAAAGGTTACCAGAGACCATCCAAGGGCCTGTAAGAAAATAACTTGGCTGATATTACGCTTAGATGTGGACCAGGTTTGGATACGGCGATTGAATGAAACCGCAGACGTAGCAGGGCTACGTTGAGGATGTTGTGATTGAGCCGCATTCAAAGATAACCCGAAGATAAGATGTACGATTGGCCAGGTTATTTATTTCCAGGCCCTAATCACGCCGGTGACAAAAAAGACAGCGTTTCGTGGTGGGGGGGTGAACCACCGGCATCGGGGCTATTCCCTGCGCCTGATGACAGTCCTCGCAGAGTTTGTCGGCCTCACTTTTCTTCATGGGCCGGAATGGATCATGGACTGCGTCATGGGGCAGGCGGGTGGTCGTGACCTCCGGAGCCCTGAGAAAGAAGATGATGATGGCCGCGCCAGTGATGACAAAGGCCAGGTTGAGGAGGCGGATATTTTTCTTTTTGGCAGGATGAGTCATGGGGCAAGTGTCTCGTAGATATTCATTTTGAACAGATGGACTGATCAGGGGGCCATTTCCAGCCGCTTGAAATCGATTATGCCACGATGTAGAGCAAATGTCATCATCTCTCCAATCATTGTATTGAGGATTGGATTCGCGGTCAGCCGGACCATACAGCTGTGCAGGCGATGATGGCGGATCAGTCGGGACATGGCCACACTGTTGTGACCAGGATCAAGGATGGTTTTGGCCACCTCTTCCCCTGAGACGATGGCCGGGTAAATCCCCTCGCCGGTGAGTCCTGAGGCCAGGCCGGCAGCATCGCCCACCAGAAAGGTGTCCCGAAAGCTCCAGCCTTTATAATCATAATTGATGTACTCTGCCCGGCCTCTTTCCTGACTCAAATCAAAACCCAGTCCACCAGCCCAGTTCAGGCACTGTTCTTTCAAGGCCTTGGCATTCATGCTCCGCCGGTCGGCGTAGGCACCGATGGACAGGGTCTGGCGATGCGGAAAAATCCAGCCGTAGCCGTTTTTGAAAAACAGACTGTCAAGATGCCATTCCATCTCCGGGTACTGGCCAGCCACCTGGTAATTGATACCGATCCCCAGACGGCAGGTATCCAGCCCCAGATGTCGCCGAACCATGGAGCAAGACCCGTCGGCGCCGACCAGATTGTCACAGGAGATGGTCTGTCGTTGACGGTTTTGCCTGTCTTCAATCTCCAGTTCCCTCCCCTTAATTCCGCGTAACTGCCAGCCATTCAGGACCTCTGCCCCGGCGTTTCTGGCCTGCTCCAGCATATATTGGCCAAGCCGGAATCGGTTGACAGTGGCGATCATTGGTTGTTCCGCAACCACGGTCGCTCTCTGCCGTCGGGTCACGATCAGCTGCCTGGGGAAGCTTCGTTCAATCAACTCGGCCGGCACTCGGCTGATCAGCCCATGCCAGGTGATCCCACCTGCACAGACCTTAGAGCCGACCGCATTTTTGCGTTCCACCACTAGAACCCTGCGTCCCGCTTCGGCCAGAACTCTGGCGCAGGCCAGTCCTCCAGGTCCGCCACCGATGATCACAACTGGGATATGCATAGGACTTGACTCTTATGGTTGAGGTCCATGGAACAAAAAAAGGTCCCTTCTTCACGAGCAGTGAAAAAGGGACCCATCTCTGTCCAATCTGCCGGACGTCGCTGTTACTCGTCTTTATTGATTTTGAGGACCTGATCACCTGGCTGCAAGGCATCACCCACTTTGACGGCAATCCCGATGACAATGCCATCGATTTCCGTGGTGAGCGGGGTCTGCATCTTCATGGCCTCCATGACGGCTACCCGGTCACCGGCCTTGACTTCCTGACCTGCCTTGACTGAAATCTCACAGATATTACCGGCAAAAGGGGCACGGATATCGCCACTGGTGGCCAGAATCTTGATTTCTTCCTTGGAGATTGTCGCAGGTCTGGCAGTAGCCCCCTCAACAAGATCCGGCTGGAAGGTGTACTGTCGCTGATAATGATCGACCTCAAGGTAGACACTGGTCTCGCCGTCGTCATTGACAATGGAAGGACCTGCCTCGAGCATATGCTCCTTGCCATCATGATCGGTAAAGGTCAGGGTCTCGCCCGGCTCAAAACCGCCCTGGCGCAGAAAGATTGACGGAGGCAGGACATAGACATGGCCAAACTCTTCCGTAAACTTGAAAAAATTAACGGCATCATTGGGATGCTGAAGATAGAGAACCAGCTGCTGGTCAGTGGGCTGGGACCCGATCCGCTCTTGCAGGGTGGTGCGCTCCTGCTCGATATCCATATCCTCGATGTCTTCAACTCCGCCTTCATCTTCCAAAATCTGTTTCCAGTTTTCGCCAAAGACCTTCTCGAAGATCCAGTCCTCAGGACGGTAAAAGGGAAAGGGGCCATATTTACCCAGAAGCAGGTTGCGCAGATCACCGGATGGATTGCCATACCGCTCACCCTCCAGGACATGGGAGACGGCGGTGGTCCAGAGGATCTGCGAACCTGGGGTGACTGACCAGTAATTCCCGAGTTCTTTCTGGACCCTGGGCAGTTCCTTGTGCAGGATGTCAGGCATCTTGTCAAGGAAGCCGCCTTTGACCGCCTGCTCGAGGCTGGAGCCCATGGCACCACCAGGGAGCTTGTGGATCTGAACCGTCGGCTGAAATCCTTTGATCTGTGATTCAAAGGGCGCATAATGCTGGCGTTCGTCACGGATCGCTTCAGAGGTCTCGATGACTGCCTCTTCATCAATACCGATGGCCGCAAACCCCAACTCCTTCAGGGACTGAATGACGCTTAGAATGGGTGGAGGCCCGTAAAACCCGGTAAATGAGGCATCGGCGGCATCGACAATCACCGCGCCGTTTTTGACCGCCTCAGTGATTCGCCCGATATCGTTGCCATCGGTATTGTGGCCGTGATAGTGAATGGGCAGGTCCGGATAGGCCTGTTTGATGGAATCCACCAGATTACCGATACGACGGGGAGAGCCGAGGCCGCCATGATTCTTGATGCAGAGGATAATGTCGGAGCCGGTGACATCGAGGATCTCCTGGACCTTGGAGACATAGTATTCATTGGTATGCTCGGGGCCGGTTGAGAAACAGATACAAGGCTCGTTGATTTTTCCGGCTTTGCCCACTTCCTCAAACACGGCCTGCATGTTGGGAACATAGTTCATGAAGTCAAAGGTCCGCCAGACATCCACGTATTTGGCAAATTCTCGGACAGTGAAGCGAATCACATTCTGGGGGTAGGGCCGATAGCCAAAAAGATTGACACCACGGCAAAGGGTCTGAAACATGGTGGTCGGCATCTTTTCGCGCAGGATTTCAAGCTTGAGAAAGGGGTCGACCTGTTTGCGCAGGATATCCACATGGACCGAGGCACCACCGGTGATTTCCAGAGAAAAGTATCCGGCCCGTTCCCGGGAGGGTGCGGCCATGATATCGGTGTGGAGGAGAATTCTGTTTTTAAAGTCGGACTGGGACAGATCGCGGGCGGTGTTGGTGATATAATACCCGTCGGCCGCCTGCAGGCGCTTGACAACATCGGCAGGGGCCATTCCCTGGACAATACGTTCCATCATAATATGCTCGCTTATAAGTTAATATTCGTGTGGGCTGGATTGAGATTGACGATTTTCCTGATCATCAGGCCGCGTAAGGATTTTTGCCGCGGTAATGAATTTCGGCAATCAGCTTGGAGAGTTTATTGGCCTCGTCAGTATCCTCTTCATACTCAAAGAGATGTGGGTGAGTGTCGAGATATGAGGTGTTAAAATCACCCTTAATAAAGTCCGGGTCCTTAACGATGTTGAGGTAAAAAGGAATGGTGGTTTTGGGGCCGGCAATGACGAAGTTTTGCAGACAGCGCCGTAACCGATCCACGGTCTCGTTCCAGGAAAAACCATGGACGGTCATTTTGACCAGGAGTGAATCGTAGACCTTGGGAATGGTGTAGCCCTGATAGACAAAGCCGTCGAGACGGACACCGTAGCCACCGGGAGAACGGTAGACCGTGACCTTTTTCCCGCCTTCAGGCATGAAATTGTTCTGCGGGTCCTCGGCGTTGATTCGCATCTCAATGGCGTGACCCCGTAACTGGACATCCTTCTGGGTAAAGGCGAGAAGCTTGCCCAGGGCCAGTTTGATCTGGGTCCGGACCAGGTCGATTCCGGTCACGATCTCAGTGACGGTATGCTCCACCTGGATACGGGTATTGATCTCCATGAAATAGTAGTTGTAGTCCTTGTCCAGCAGGAATTCAACGGTCCCGGCATTAAAATAATTGGCTGCCTTGGCTGCCTTCACCGCGGTTTCGCAGATCGTGTCAAGGAGAGCCTGGTCGCCAAGCATGGACGGAGCGATCTCAATCAGTTTCTGGTTGCGACGCTGAATGGAACAATCGCGGGTGCCGAGATGAACCGTGTTTCCCTCACGGTCTGCCATGATCTGGACTTCGACATGCTTGGGATTGATGACCAGTTTTTCAAGGTAGACCGAGTCGTCGTTGAAAGCGGCCTTGGCTTCGGCACGGGCCATGGGAATTTCAGCCCGCATCTGCTCGTCGGAATCAATCCGGCGAATACCGCGTCCACCACCACCTGAAGTGGCCTTGAGCATGATCGGGTAGTTATACTGGGCCGCAAAAGCCAGGGCCTCATTCACACCGGCCTGCCCCGGGGAAAGGTTCTGGGTACCGGGGACCATGGGAATTCCGGCTTCAGCCATAATCCTGCGCGCAATAACCTTATTGCCAAGATTGGTAATGACCTCGGAGGAGGGACCAATAAAGATCAGGCCGGCCTCTTCACAGGCCCTGGCAAAATCAGGATTCTCGGCCAGGAAGCCGTAGCCGGGATGGACGGCACAGGCCCCTGAACGCTTGGCGGCCTTGATCACTTTCTCGATGTTCAGATAATCACAGCGGGGACCCGCGCCCAACCACACCGCTTCGTTGGCCAGGCGAATATGACGGGACTCCTTGTCCGGTGTCTCATAGACGGCCACAGCCTCATAGTTGAGTTCCTGGATCGCACGAATGATCCGGATGGCAATTTCTCCGCGATTTGCAACAAGTATTTTTTTCTTCAAAGTAACTCCTTTCTTCTCTTATCGTATTCGGGCCTGGATTATTCCTGAGGGGATATGACACGGTGTAACAATCTGAAAACTGCAGGAAATGCAGAGTGTGGTACCAATCCAGCTCCACAGAACGAAACTGGTTGATTGATTGAAACAAATAAAAATACTCTATTTGGAATAATCTGGCAAGTGCTGGAAGGTTGTGGAGAGGGCAATTCCCCTTTTTGAGAGCCATTTGCCTTGACAGTATCTTTTGAGACGAGATAAGCTAAGTTACAATGGATTCGGGCAGTTTACAGGAATTTCATCGAGGAAGTTGTTATGGCGAAACAGACTCAAGCGGACCCCAAGGCTCCTGTCACTTCTCTGGCTCAGTCAGACAAACCAGCTGTGGAGGAGGACTATTGGGATAATCAGCAGAAAAAACAGGGGAAGCTCTTTGACGTCGCTTTTTTCTACGACTGGTGCAAGGCCTGTGGCTTGTGCGCCTCTCTTTGTCCGCGCAAAATCATTCTGAATGATGAAAGTGGTAAACCCTATATTGAACAAATGGATCGCTGTTCAGGGTGTCGCTTCTGTGTGATTCATTGCCCTGATTTTGCCATTACCGTCAAAGACAGATTTGCCGACCGGAGGAGAGCCACCGATGAAAAGTGAATCAACTTCCCGGGTCCTGCTTCAGGGCAATGAAGCAGTGGTCATGGGTGCTCTTGCTGCCGGTTGCCGCTTTTTTGCCGGCTATCCCATCACACCGGCCTCAGAGATCAGTGAGTTGCTGTCCCTGCGCCTGCCCGAGGTCGGGGGGACCTTTATCCAGATGGAGGATGAGATCGCCTCCATGGGCGCGGTGATCGGCGCCTCTCTGGCCGGGGTCAAGTCCATGACTGCCACCAGCGGGCCTGGTTTTTCCCTGATGCAGGAAAATCTGGGTTATGCCTGTGTGGCTGAAGTGCCGTGCGTGATTGTCAACGTGATGCGGGGTGGCCCCAGTACCGGTCTGCCCACCAGTCCCTCTCAGGGGGATGTGCAGATGGCCCGCTGGGGAACCCATGGAGACCATCCCATCATTGTCCTGGCCACCTCATCGGTGAGTGACTGTTTTTCAATTACCATCAGAGCCTTTAATCTTTCCGAGAAATATCGGGTCCCGGTGATCATACTCTCTGACGAGGTCGTGGCTCATACCCGTGAATCTGTAGCCCTTCCCGGGCCCGACGAGATCAGGGTCGTTGACCGAATCGCCCCCAGTGTGCCCCCGGAATGGTACAAGCCATACGGCACCAATAATCGCGGTGTTCCAGACATGGCCGCCATGGGCAGTGGCTATCGCCATCACGTCACCGGCCTGATTCATGACGAGAAAGGTTTTCCGACCCAGAACCCCAAAGAGATCGACCAGTTTCAGCGTCGACTGCATGAAAAAATCTCCAAAGGGTTTGGCGAGATTCAGGTCATCAAGAGCATAATGATGGAGGATGCCGAGGTCTGTGTCATCGCCTATGGCTCGGTGGCGAGATCTGCCCTGCGCGCGATTAAGGAGGCCCGGAATCAGGGAATCAAGGCCGGTCTGCTCCAGTTGATCACGCTCTTTCCTTTTCCCAGGAAGGCCGTGGATTCTGTTCTGCGTCAATGCCGGGTGGCCATCGTGCCGGAGATGAACATGGGACAGATCTGTCGGGAAGTTGCACGGGTCAATCAGACCGGAACCCGAATCGTCAAGCATAACCGGGTCGATGGCCAGCTCATTACCCCGGAAGAAATTCTTAAATATCTGGTCAAGGTCTGACGGATCTCTCAGGTCAAGGATCAAGAGACAAGGAGTGTATCGTGCGTGAAGAAGCAGAAATCATCCGCCAGGAATATCTGAGACATGATAAAAAATTTCCCCATGTCTGGTGCCCAGGCTGCGGCATCGGCATCGTCATGGGGGCGTTGCTCCGGGCCATTCATAACCTTGGACTGTCCAAGGACGAGGTGGTTCTGGCCTCGGGCATTGGCTGTTCTGGCCGGATGCCCACCTATGTGGATTTCAACACCCTGCACACCACCCATGGCCGATCACTGACCTTTGCCACCGGAGTCAAGCTGGCCAAGCCGGAATTAAATGTGATTTCGGTCATGGGTGATGGCGATGCCACAGCCATCGGCGGAAATCATTTTATCCATGCGGCCCGGCGTAATCTGGATATTACTGCCATTATCATCAACAACTCAACCTATGGCATGACCGGTGGTCAATATTCACCCACCACACCTTATGGCAGTAAATCGACCACCTCGGTCTACGGTCATGTGGAACACGCCTTTTCCATTGCCGAACTGGCGGTCACAGCCGGTGCCAGTTTTGTTGGCCGGGGGACCGTTTATCACGCCTCCCATCTGGACAAACTCATTGGGCAGGCCATCCAAAAACGTGGGTTTTCCGTGGTTGAAGTTATTTCAAACTGTCATGTCCAGCATGGACGGCGCAATAAATTAGGTGGGGCCGTGGAGATGATGCAGAGTTTCAAGGAGAATGCGGTCACCATCGGCAAGGCTGCCAAAATGTCCCCTGATGAGATGGCAGACAAGTTCACCATTGGCGTACTGACTGATATTGACAAGCCTATTTCCACAGATGAATATCGGCGCATAGCCCAAAAGGCTCAGCGCAAGGCCGATCAGGTGGCTCGTACCAAAGTGAAGAACGGGGTGAAGCGATATGAAGAATGATCAGCGATATGAAATCCGTTTCAGCGGTTCCGGTGGTCAGGGGATTATCACGGCGGCTGTGGTCATGGCCGATGCAGTGGGGCGTCAGAACAACAGGTATGTCTGTCAGACCCAGAGCTACGGGCCGGAGGCCAGAGGGGGGAAATCCAAGGCCGAAGTCGTGATCTCAGACTCTCCCATTGACTATCCAAAGGCCATGTCCATTGATCTCCTGCTGGCCATGACCCAGGCGGCCTGTGACGCCTATTTTTTTGATATCCGTCCGGAAGGATTGCTGGTGGTGGATACAGATCTGGTTGAGCAGGTGCCCACCAGCAGGGCGGTGACCATTCCCTTTACCCGCATCGCCCGGGAACTGACCGGTAAAGAACTGGTGGCCAATATGGTTGCCCTGGGCGCTGTGGGACTGCTCTCAGGCCAGGTCGAACTGGCGGGATTGGAGACGGCCCTGATGAAACGGGTCCCCAAAGGAACCGAGAAGATGAACAGCCTGGCCCTGCAGGCCGGGATTGATGAGGCCGGAAAGATAGATCTCTCACTCCTGCCCAGATCGGTGGTCTCAGACTGGGCCGACGATTGAGTGAAAAATGAGGGGTGCATGATGAATCTTCCTGCCTTCAGGTGTTTTGGCTTACCGGCAAGTAAGACTTTGTGGATACCAGATGCCGAATGAGTGAAACATGTCTTGCGATGAAGTCGGTCGGAATTATTTCAGGGCCGTCATCTTTGAGCCGTCGAAGTTTTGATACCAGATATGATTCCCCTTGGGACCCTGCCCGAAATAATGCCAATGATAACGTGCCAGTAATCTGCGAGCGCCCTTGCGCCAATATTTTCTGTTTTCTGCAACAATAATCATGCCTTTTGGGTTGGATTGCGGATGAGGGTAGCGTTCTAGAAACTCACGAGCCTTTTTTGATATACTGAACTGTAAACCTAAAACTCCCCTGTCCTCACGACGAATAAAGAGTCTCATGAAATAATAGGGGTTTTCTTCTGTGAGAAAATTCTGAAGGGAGACCGTGTTCACCCCGACCAGCCGGCCCTGCGGGTTACGGATAGTAAACAAAACCTGGTCGGCCCGCTGTCCGGCAACTGCCGGGCTCAGTACCTTGGACTCAAGCCACAGTTGAACGACCTCCTGTTTCAGGTGAGGGGGCATGTTTTGATAGACGTTCAATATCTGATAGCCTTGACAGACGTATTCCGTTGTCTGGCTGGTCTCTTCTGCTGAAATCTGCTCGTTCATCATTGCCTGTGAGTCGTTATCTGTTTCCTGTGGCTCTCATTTGATTTGTCCAGGTTGAGAGCGGGGAAGGATTGAGCAAAACCTTTCCTGCAGATTACCCCCTATTATCCAGCCCTGCCAGTGAATATATGCCGGCAGGCATCTTGCTCGAATCATACCAATAAAACGAATTTACATGTGGATAATGCCCAGGTGCCATCTTCTTTTCTATCTGCTCAGTTCTTTTTTATTACTGGCCGGTTGCGTCGGACAGCAGCCATTGTCCATGAAAGAGTTAGCAGCTCTTGCTGCATCAGAGTCAGTGGTTATGCATTCATGGCCAGCCGGTCAATTTACCCTCATCGTTTTGTTGCCGCGCACACCAGCGGATTCAGTCTTGCGGGTGTATGTGGAAGGGGATGGCGGGGCCTGGAAAAACCGCTATTGGCTCTCTGCAGATCCTACCCCGGCTCATGGTGTGGCCCTCCAGTTGATGATGGCAGATCCTGCACGAGACAAGGCCTATCTTGCCAGACCTTGCCAGTATCTTCAAACTGAGTCCTGTGAAAAAAGATACTGGTCTTCCCATCGTTTTTCACCTGAAGTTTTGGAGAGTATGGATATCGCTCTGGATCAGATGAAGCAGGAAGGGGGCTACAATCAACTGGAGTTGGTCGGTTATTCGGGTGGTGGTGCCGTGGCAGCTCTTTTGGCTGCCCATCGCTCAGATATCAGTGGTCTGCGTACGGTCGCCGGGAACCTGGACCCTTTTTGGCTCAACACCTATCACCGGGTTGCACAGCTGAGTGGTTCGTTAAATCCAGCTGACTATGCAGACCTTCTGGATTCAATACCGCAACTCCATTTTATCGGGGCCAATGACCGGATTGTTCCGGAGGGTGTCTATTATTCGTACGTCAGCCACTTCAAAAACAATAGATGTCTCAAGGCCAGTATTATTACAAATGCGGATCACCACCACAACTGGATTGAACAATGGCCGCTTCTTTTACAGCAATCCCTGGAGTGTTCAGAGAATTAATAGTGCATATTCAGTATGTTGCATGTTGTCGGTCATGGCTGGCAACTTCATCTCTGACAGGAAAACGTCTTGTAACAAAAGTTTTTTTATTAGTACGCACAAGAAATTGTAAAATTTTCTTCTTACAGTTAGATGGTTAGCCGGTTTTCTTGCCTGAGTGCTTGAAAAACCCTTGACATATTTAAATATCGGTGATGTCCTTATAAAAGGTGGCGTTGTTTATCTTTCTGCCTTGATCAGGAGAGCTACCCGATTTTTATCCGAAAGTCCCGGCAGAGGTCATCACTGGTCATGCCGGAGTAACCAACGTTCATAGTTGGTTGTGGTTGGCCGTTTTGGACCAGCCATGCTGGCTGGTCGTTCTGTTTTTCATGGAGGAGTTTGGTTAATACAGTTGTAAACAGGCTTTTATTGCTCTGCATCAGTACGGAAAACCCGGGTCAACCAACCGCCGGGATTTCAAAAGGGGACTCGATGAAACGCACATTCAAGCGCAGTTATTCACGTAACCTGAAACGAAAGCAACCCTGTCATCTCCCTGCCACTTTTCAACCGTTGGGCCTGTTGCTTGCCGGCTCTTTATTCTTCGGCAGCAGTTCAGTTGCCACGGAAAATTTCCCCCCTACACTCACCGAAACCGGGCTGCAATCGACGGACACGGTTGGGGCGTCCAATCCAGAGGCGGAGGCCTCGGTGAACCTGGACCATTCAAGTGTCACTGTCAGCCCTGAAAGCGGGAATGCCAACGGGGTTTATGTATCAAGCACAAACTCCACAGCCGCAGTCGGACTCACTGATACTGATGTTACTGTCAGCAGCGGGGAGAACTCTGCCATTGGAATCGACATTTATGGCAAGGAAGGGCTCAGGGTGACCTTGGCCGGTTCCAATATCGATGCCTCAGCCAGTGGAGCCACTGGCGATGCCACGGGCATATTGTTCTCGAAGTTGCAAGGCGACACTGTGATTGACATTGACCATTCAACGGTCACTGCCAGCACTCTTGGCGGTAAGGCTACCGCTCTGGCCAGCAAATATCTGGGAGAGCCTGATGATTCATCTGCAGTCAACTCATTGGCCGTGACCGATTCGATTCTCTCAGCTTCCAGCATTGACGGACCTGCTTTTACTATTGAGAATTTCAGCCTTTTCGGCAGTCAGTTGAATCTGAGCGGATCAACGGTTGAGGCCACAAGTAGTGAAGGTCCGTCCGGGGGCATCGTCACCTACAGTGTGTTCAGTGGAAACGAGACGGTCCTGAACGATTCCCAGGTGACCGTAACCAGTAGCGGCGAACGTGCTATAGGTATTGCTTCTTTTCGATACGGCTATCTTGAGGACAACGCCTCTGGAGGTTCCTCCGTGGAACTTGACCATTCAGCTGTTACGGTCACAAGTGTTGATGGGCGTGCGACAGGCATTGCCACCTATAGTGTTTTTGGATTGCCTGACAGTGTAAACAGTTCAATATCCCTGGTAGATTCGACAGTCATGGCCTCCAGTACACATGAGAAGGCAACTGCTGTCATGGCCATTTCCAGCCGTGGTGATGCCGTCATTGACCTTGTCAATTCGACGGTAAGCGCGACCAGCTTTTATGCCGGCCCCGATGAGTATTACTCCAAATATGATGAAACCAATGGGATTCTAGCCATAATCGGTGATGGGAGTCTTGCGGTCAATCTTGATCAATCAACAGTTACAGCTTCAAGCACAGAGAATGATGTTGCCGGACTGAGGGCCTACAACTATCAGGGCGATAACACTGTCGCACTGATAGATTCCTCAGTGACTGCCTCCAGTGTCTCTGGTGATGCTACTGGTGCAGATGTCTCGAGCTATTCGGGAGATGCTTCAGTTCTTCTTGAGAATTCTGAAGTGAGCGCCTCTACGCAGGGAGATAACAGTAACGCCTCCGGTATTATAGGCTGGGGCTATGCCTATGATGATGAGGGAACGGTTGAACCTGCCTCGGTGACCGTGACCCTGACTGACTCGACAGTCACTGCTTCTGCAAGTGGTGAACACAGTTATGCCGAAGGCGTTGATGCCTCCAGTTACAGCTACAGCTATTATGGGGATGCCAATGGTGGTCCTGTAACCGTCAGTCTCACCGATTCGACGGTTACCTCTTCCACGATCGGTGATGGTAGTGAAGCTGTGGCAATTTATGCCTCCAGCAGCAGCTACAGCTATTACGGTGATTCCAGCACCAGTCATGTTACGGTACATCTTACCGGATCGACAGTTACAGCCTCTACTACCGGCGATCACGCTGTAGCCACGGGTATTTATACCTCCCATGACAATGAGAGTAAATATGGGAGCAATAATGAAGGCAATACTCTGATTACCCTTGAGAGTTCCATGGTTTCAGCTGTCGGCACCGGTGCGTACAGCGAGGTCACGGGTATCCGTGCCTCTCATGACAGTTATCAGTTGGATGAGTACCCAGTTGGCCCAGACAACATGATAACCCTGAGCGATTCGACCATCAGCGCGACCTCGATCGGTGAGAATAGTTTTGCCGCAGGAATTTATGCAGACGCTCATGGGGCTAATGTTGCGATAGAGATGAACGGTTCAACGGTTACAGCTGAGGCTGAGGGGGACAACAGTACCGCTTTTGGAATCATTTCCAGATCTGAGGAGGGTGACAGCGCACTGATTTTTACTGATTCACGGGTTGTTGCAGATTCTGAGGTTGCAGTCGGCGTGGCTGCCTCCAGCCACCCCTCTGGTCTGGTCTCCCTTACCCTGACTCGTTCAGAGATAAGTGGTTCGACTTACGGCATCAGCACGAGAGAGTCTCCTGCAAGTATCACCCTGGATGCAAACAGTTCGGTCAGCGGATACACAGCCGTGGCAGGATCTGCAGCTTATGTAACCAACAGTGGTCTGGTGAGCGGACGACTCGAGATTTCGGATCTTAACAACACCGCCACCGGCATATTGCAGGTTAATCTCGACAACAGTGTTGACTCCACCTATGGCGACGGCGAAGCCTATCTGATAGTCAGCAACAGCGCCACACTGGCCGACGGTTCTACTTTTCTGGTCAGACCAGATTCCAGGCTGCTCAGTCCTGGAGAAAGAGGCAGCTATTACCTGCTCAACAGCGGCAATACAGTTTCCGGTTGGAATCAGGACGCTCTTCAGTTAGAGGTCGGGCCACTGTATGATATCTCCTGGATTACCGTGGCTGACGCAACTCAGCAACTGGCCATTGATCTTGCTTTAAAAGATTTCACAGACCCGATTGCCTCCGGGTTCTCGCCCAATGCAGGATCGGCTGCCTTGGATCTCTACACTCATCATCCTGAAAAATTT
>CALENA010000006.1 GCA_937910875.1 uncultured Desulfobulbaceae bacterium
AGATGTTGAATCTGCGCATTCGAAAAAATAAAGAAACCGAGAAAATTCACCTGGGAAAGATCATTCAATAACAGGACCTCCCCTGGCATGCACAAGGCCACACTCCACGACACACCTTTATTGAGCATCGCTGGAACAACCTGCTCCCACGAATCACGCTGAGGTTTCTGCTGTGTCATATCCGGTTGCCATTGCCCGTAAAAACCTGTTTCATGACCGGGTCCGTTTCGCCATTACCCTGGTGGGCATCTCCTTTTCCGTGGTCCTGATCCTGGTCCAGGTGGGCGTCTATCTGGGGATGATGTACAACACCTCCAGCATCATCGAACACACCGACGCCGATCTCTGGATCACGGCGCGCAACAACCGTAATTTCGATTTTTCCATGCCTTTCCCGGAACACCGGGAGAACAAGGCTCGTGCCGTCCCGGGAGTGGCGTGGACAAAGAAGCTGATCCTGGTCTGGTCCCTGATCAAGCTTGAGGGCGGAGGCAGCGAGAATGTTGAGGTGATCGGTTTTGATCCTGAAAGCGGCATTGGCGGCCCCTGGGAGATGATCCAGGGGAAGGTGCGCGATGTCACCTTTCATCGGGGCGTCATTGTGGACGAGTCCAGTGTTGCCAAACTCGGGGCAACCAAGATCGGCGACTACCGGGAGGTGATCAACAAGAAGATCCGAATCGTGGGCATCAGCCGGGGGGCCAGGCGGATCACCACCGCGCCGGTCATTTTCACCTCCTACCGCACGGCCCAGGAGCTTAATCCATGGATTGCCGGGCAGACCGTCTTTATTCTGGTCAAGGCGGCCCCGGGTGTCGCCCCCCTGGACCTGCGTGACCGGCTGGCCCGGGTGATGAATCTGGAAGATGTCTATACCAAGGCGCAATTCATCCAGGCCACCAGGCATTATTGGACCTTCAGCACCGGCATGGGAATTGCCTTCGGCTTCACCATCCTCATGGGGGTCGTGGTGGGAGCGGTGATCGTCAGTCAGACCATTTACAGCGCCACCATCGAGCACCTGCGTGAATTCGGCACCCTCAAGGCCCTGGGTGCAGCCAATCAAATGGTCTACGGCATTATCCTGCAGCAGGCCCTGATCAGCGGCATTCTGGGCTTTGGCATCGGCCTGGGTATCAACGCCCTGGTGGTCCGCTTCTACACCAATGCCACGGGCCAGGTAATCATCCAACCCTGGCAGCTTTTTGCCGGTGATTTCGTCATTACCCTGATCACCTGTGTCGCGGCCTCCTTGATCTCGGTGCACCGGGCCATGCAGGTCGATCCCATGGAGGTCTTCCGGGCATGACAACTCTTTGCATCCGTGTTGATCACGTCTCCAAAATTTACGCTGGCCACGCAATCCCGGTTCCCGCGGTGCGCGAGGCTACGTTTTCCTGTCACAGCGGCACGGTGACCGCGATCATGGGTCCTTCCGGCAGCGGCAAGACCACTCTTCTCTCCATTCTCGGCCTGCTGCTCAAAGCCACCAGCGGCCGGGTGACAATCATGGGAAATGATGTGACAAACCTGAGTGAAAAGCAGCTGCCGACCCTGCGCCGCACCCATATCGGCTTTATCTTTCAATCATTTAATCTTTTCTCCGCCCTGACCGTCCTGGAAAATGTCCTGCTCAGCCTCCAGCTGCATCAGGTGCCCAAGGCTCAGGCCTTTGAACTGGCCCATGCGGCCCTGGAACGGGTCAACTTGGCCGGTCGTACGACTTTTTATCCCCGGGATCTGTCCGGCGGAGAAAAACAACGCGTTTCCATTGCCCGGGCCATTGCTGCCGATGTCCCGATTATTCTGGCCGATGAACCCACTGCCAACCTGGATTCCAAAACCGGGCTTGGCATTATTGCGCTGCTCCATGAACTGGCAACAGTCCAGGGCAAGACCGTAGTCGTAGTGAGCCACGACCTGCGCATCACCGAACAGGTCAACCAGGTATTATGGATGGAGGATGGAGTGATCCATGCGGACTGAAATTTATTGGATAACCCTGACAATGAGTCTGGCTGTGGCCCTGCTGAATGTGGGCTGCGATACGAGTGGGCCTGGACCTGGGACAATCAAAGGAAATGAAGCTGCCACGGATGAGGTCCTGACCATCTATGCCTATGGCATTGTGGAGGCTCGCCGCCATTCCACCCTGAGTGCCAAGTTTCCCGGTAAAATCGAGAAAATCCTGGTGCGGGAAGGGGAGAACGTCACAGAGGGTCAACTCCTGGCCCGCTTTGAAGCCCGGGAGCTCGAGGCTCGGGTGACGGTGGCCCGAACCGGAGCCGAGGTCGCGAAGGCCATGCTCGCCGAGGCCACGGCCGGATCTCGAGGGCCAGAGATCGATGCGGGCCGGGAACGTCTCAAGCAAAGCGAGGCGCATTTTGCCAAGGCCATGGCAGACTGGCAGCGATACCAGGAGTTGAAAAAGACGCAAGGTGTCGCCATCGCTGACTGGGAACAGGCCCGCTTACTGATGCAGAGTGCCCAGGCGGAACGCAACGGCGCAATCCAGCAACTCAGACTGCTGGAAGAGGGGACCCGGTCGGAAACCATCAGCGTCTTGCAGCGACGTCTGGACATGGCCCGGGCCGAGATCGAGCTTAGCGAGGCGGCCCTGGAGAACGCCCGACTGATCGCCCCCTATGACGGGGTGATCACCAGAAAACACCGGGAAGAGGGGGAGGCCCTGGATATCGGCCTGCCGGTGATGGATATCGCCACTCTGGATGATCGTTACATCCGGGCGGAAATCGATGAGACCGATATCGGCCGTATCCGTTCAGGGCAGGCGACCGAGGTGACGGCCGACGGATTTCCCGGACTGACGTTTAAAGGGCGGGTCGTCGAGGTCAAGCTGCAGATGGGGCCGAAATTGCTCATCCCCACTGATTCATCCAAGATCATTGACTATAAAGTCCTGGAGATTGAGGTGTCACTGCCAGCGGACTGCCCCTTTCCCATCAGACTGCCGGTCAATGTCCATATTACCCTGCAGAACAAGGAAGGGTAAGATCAGGGACGAGATCATTGCCCGCTATTATCTTCCTCATTGACCTGGATGGCGAACAGAAAATCGCCCGTCTCCTGGGCCGTACCCTGGAACAGGCCCTATTCCAGGGTCCAGGCAGTATCTGCCAGATTAAATGTCCCCGACGCTGAAGCCGTGCCTGCTCCTTACCAGTTCAGTCCCCAGGGACGTTGTAGCTATACAAGAGACTGTTGATCACACAATCGATTGGTAATAAGTCGCTGAGCAAACATGATCAAAAATGCCAAACGGCATTCACAGAAGAGAGAACATAGGAGGTCTCGTTCTCCGGCCACTTGATCGGCCCCGCGGGATCGATCTGCCAATCACTTCCCCTCCAGTGCTGTTGGCCGGCACAGATCGATAAACCCCACGATACCTTTTTGCTGAACGCCTGCTCCAGACCGCCGCAGACATTCCATGCATATCCATCCATATCTGTCGCCTTCCAGCCAGGCAGTCCATCATTGGTGACTTTTGCAGAATAAGGGATACTGTATTCAGCATCAAAGGTAACCCGCCATGCTCCCCCAATGGACATATCGCCTCTGCAACCCAATGAAACCGAATGGGAAACAACTGTCTCGTTGATCTTGGCCAAAAAGACAGGCAGGTCGTTCTGGTCTCTGAACCCAGAGCGCTGCTGACGGGACCAGATGGAACGGAGACCCAGATAGGGGTTCAACAACGGGGCATATCTATAACCGACACGGGCCGCCAGTTGAGTTCTTCCGTACCGGAGCAAATCATTCTGCTCAGGCATGTCGTTCACCCACCACGTCTCCCGGCTGTCGCTACGGACCACAGGGACTGTCCCGTCAAATCCCACAAAGAGATGTTCCCCGCGCGTGATTCCTGCAACCGTGAAAACCATGTTGGTCACATTGGCCTTGGATTGCAGAGAACGCTCCGGCAGCCGCTCTTGGTATTTTAAAGATTCGACTCCCAGACCGGCACTGATCGTCGTTTCAGGCCCTGCTGCTTCCATGGCGAGGCCTGAGCCCAATGAGATGAAGAAAAATATGAGGAAGAGAGGAAGCAGGGTGTGATGGTGCATGGAAGGGTTCCTCCGGATGCATGGGGAGCCGAAGCAACAAAAATTCTGTTGCTCCGGCTCCCCTCAGGGCCTGTTCAACAAAGATGGGTCGTCAAGGAACATCTGCACTGTGGACCAGCATGGCTGGACTAAATCCGCCAGACATAATCAACCATGAAC
>CALENA010000007.1 GCA_937910875.1 uncultured Desulfobulbaceae bacterium
TCAGAAGTCAGAAGTCAGAATTTTTTTCCGCTGGCTGTCGCAGGTGTGATTTTTTTCTGGAGTGGTGAACGGGTGAGTGAGGAGATGAATACCTCCTGTGCAGAGGCACGAGGGGTCTTTTTGATTGAAGAGCAGGGGCTGGCCGCAGTCCGTGATCGGCTGGGAACAGACTTCGAGCAGGCCGTGGAGTTGATTCTTGCCTGTCCGACCCGGGTGGTGATCACCGGCATCGGCAAATCCGGGCTGGTGGGCCAGAAAATTACTGCCACCCTGAACAGTACCGGGACGCCATCCTTTTTTCTCCATCCAGTGGAGGCCATGCACGGTGATCTGGGCATGGTCGCGGGCACCGATGTGGTGGTGGCGATCTCCTATTCAGGTGAAACTGCAGAGTTGAACTCCCTTCTGGGCAGTCTTAAAGGGCGTGGAAACCAGATTATTGCCATGACAGGTGGCCTGTCCTCAACCTTGGCCCGTGCTGCCAGTATGATCCTGGATATCGGCGTCCCGAAGGAGGCCTGCCCCCTGGGACTGGCTCCCACCGCATCGACCACCGCGACTCTGGCCATGGGGGATGCCCTGGCCGTGGTCCTTTTGAAGCGCAAGCAGTTTCAGCCCGATGATTTTCGTAAAAATCATCCCGGTGGCAGTCTGGGGGAACGTCTGAAGGTTCGGGTTGAGGAGGTGATGCTCAAGGGTGAGGCCGTGCCCACGGCCCAGGGTCAGGACAGTGCACTTGACGCCGTGGCCATTCTCAATCGCAAGAATGTGGGCGTGGTGCTGATCGTCGATGATCAGCACCACCTGCAGGGGATCATTACTGATGGGGACGTCCGTCGCTCTCTGGTGGAGGGCAGGAATCTGGCCCGGCTGACGGCTGCGGAGATCATGGTCACCGATCCGGTCTTTATTTCAGGATCGATGCTGGCCGCAGACGCCCTGAGTATCATGCAGCGGTATGAGATTACGGCCCTGCCCATTGTGGATGAACTGGATGGTCGGATCCAGGGGGTTCTCCATCTCCATGACCTGCTGGGCAAGGGAGAATTTCGTTTTCTGATTTAAGGGCGCCTTGAAGAGTTGGCCTGTTGCCCAGGTCCTGCGTGGCCCGTACAACAATCCAACGATCAAGCTTACATCTCAACTTGATGTTGCGCTCCTTGTATTTACTGAACTGTGTTCTTAAACAAAATCGCTCCGTTTTCAAAGGAGCCTTGCCATGGTATGGACGCGAAACAGCGCCATCAATATCTGAGGTGAAACTATGTGCCAGATGACAGTCGTTCTGCAGGAGAATGGGACCGAGAAGACCATTGTTGAAGGGGCCACCCTGCTTGAAGTCGATGGTGACTTGATCCGCGTCAGTACCTTTTTTGAAGCACCGGCCGAGGTGACCGGCGCTGTGCTGCGCTCCATTGATTTTCTCGGTGGCAGGGTGATACTTGAAAAAAAGTAACTCTTCACAGTACTGCCTGACCAGCATGGCTGGATCAAATTAGCCAGCCACAACCAACTATTACAGTCGATTTCGGAGGAATACAATGGACGCTCTGCAAAAGGTACGAGTGGTTTTGCCGCACTGGATTGAACACAATCAGGGGCACATGGAGGAGTCACGTAAGTGGGTTGAGGCCCTGCGGAGTGAGGGGAATGAGCCGGTGGCGGCTCTGGTGGAAGAGGCAGTGGCGGCCATGGCCCGGGCCGGGCATCTGCTGGTTCATGCCCTGGAAACGGCCGGCGGACCTGGTGATCATGACAGCCATCACCATCATGGTCACGATCACCACCATCACCACGATTAACCCCTCTCGCCCGCACGGACTCTGCTTGTCAGTGCAGATCAGAGAGTGGAGGGCAGGGGATATCGGGTGTCCGGGCTATCTTGAAAAACTCCAGCGATCGCTGGTTGGATCGTAGAGGTAATTCAACAGGAGCCGGACTGGCCGTCCGGTGTAGTTCTGTTCCGTGCATTGCAATTGGAAGAGCAGCTGTCTGCCTTGCTTCTTGAGAAAGGTGGCCTGGGGCCGAGACAGGCTTGCGGGGAGCAGGTCCGGGTTGTTGCTGATGAACAGCCGTTGGTAGTTGTCGGTGAGGTAGGCAATCTGTCTGCTCACCATCATTTCAGTCCTGGTTTTTTCGATCAACTCTTCAATCTCTTGCCTCTGTTTCTGAAACTCTTCTTCCTGGGCCAGCGGGTGCTCAGTAATGATGGTCAATACTCTGCTGAGGACGGTGATGGCTGCATCTTTGTCCTGGGCCTGGAAGTGGGCGGTCGCCGCTCTCCTCTCTTTGATGATCTGGGTGTAGAGTTTCAGCCGGGCCAGTTTTGTCCGGCTCTCAGCGGCCTGCTGACTCAGACCTAACTGCTCCCGGCCATCTTCCAGCATCTGGGCGGCCTGTTCATATTCGCTGATGGCCAGGTCCCACTGGGACTGGCTGACGGCCTTCTGGGCCCGGTCGATGGCGCCATACAGCCTGGCCCGGGTCAGGAGTTCGGTCAGTTCGATACGCTCGCTCTCATTGCTGCTCTCATCCACGCCCTGCTCGAGCAGGAGAATGGCGGCGGTCCAGTTCTGGCTGTCGTACTGCTCCTGTCCCTGCCAGCGCAGGTGATTGTACTGGCTGAGCCTGACCAGTTGCTTCAGGTCCTGAATGGAGGGGGACTGGTTATTGGTCTGACCATTGCTCAGGGTCAGGGCGGCCTTGAAGGCCTGATTTGCCTGTTGCCAGTCCCGGCGGTCCAGGGCGTCTTGTCCGGCGCTGACTGATTGCTGAAAACCGGACAGGTGCTGCTTGTCCTTCAACGCCGCGAGGATGTCTGGCTGGATGAGATCGAGAGTGCTGCTGATGGTCATGGCCTGGGCGTAGTTGTCAGTGGCCTCGCCCCACTTCTGGTTGGACAGAGCCAGATCGCCGTTTCTCAAAAGGGTGCGGAAGCGGATCAGGCGGTCCCGGGTAGACTCGGTCAGGTAACGGCCATCAACGATGGTCTCCCCGGCCAGCCCCAGAAGCAGACGGTCAGAGTAGAGGAGCTGCTTGATCTCCTGACCCAGGGCCTGTTGGATGTCATTACTGATAAAAGAGGTGCTGCGCAGGAGATCAAGGGCCTCGGTGCAGCGTTGTTCTGCCGCCTCATATTGATGGTTGTCGAGCAGGGTCACGCATTCCTGGTGGATGTCTTCGACCCGGTGGAAGCGGCTGACAGTGGAGAGATAGGTTGCAATCAGGATGAGGAGAAAGATCAACACTCCGAGGCCGGCAATGATCGCTGGCCAGCGGGTTTGATACTGCTCACGTTCGGCGAAAAAAGTAACAGCTCCTCTGGCCGCGTGGGCTGCGGGTGCCTTCTTGGGGCTGATGATATGTTTGAATCGTCCCGCTTCCGCCATTGCGTTTGTTTCTGCTGGGGTGAGTGTTGATCGCTGTCTGGGCTGTTGTGCGTCTGTTCTGGATTATATCTGTTTTTCCTGAGAAGGCCAAAAGAATGTGCCGGCTGGGTTGAGACGGAGGCTCAGGTGGTCCTCTTCACGGTTTTTTGGGTAGATCTTGCAAGGGTGGCAGATCCAGGATCTCCCGGAAAGAGTTGACGTGGTATTCAGCGCGTAATTTCGGGTTTCGGAAGGCGATCAACCGCATGTTACAGCCGGCGCTGTGCTCCTGATCGATGATCGAATCGCCGATGTAGATGGCCTCTTCGCTCCGGCAGTCGTAGAAATCCAGGATCTCAAGCAGGGCATCAGGGGCCGGTTTCGGTCGCCTGGCATTTTCTGCGGTCATCACCTTGGTAAAGTACTGCTCCAGGTGATAGGCCTTGAGCAGTGGTTCCATAGTGTTGGTCCGGTTGGTGGAGATGGCCAGGTGATACTGTTTCCTGGTCTGTTCGAGAAATTCGACCAGGTCAGGCTCCATCTGCATGTATTTGAAAAAGGTGGAGTAGTCGAGGCTGTTCCGGTAGCGGTTCAGCGCCTCCAGATCCTGGTCCGGGTAGTGGCGGAAGATGTGGCGGATTGACTCGTGGACATTATGCATGTGGACATAATCGACTTCCGCACTGTCCATGAGCGGCCGTTTGAAGGCCTGCAGGAGGTGGTTGTAATAGGCCCTGTTGGCCTCTTTGGAGTCAAAAAGGACTCCGTCGCAGTCAAAGATGATCAGCTTGAGCATGTTGTTCTCAGCCCTTGAAAAGTCTGGACTGCAGCCAGTTCATGCCCCAGAAGAGGAGTGCTTCGTCGTCTGGGGGCAGGTCGGTGTGCTCTTTTGGGTCGTGCTCGCTGTGATGATCCTTACGAGGCCCAGGTGTAGAGAGCTCTCCGGCCAGGAGTTTATCGCGGAAGCGGTCAAGGTCGTAGAGGGACAGGGTGAAGAGCTCGATCTCTTCCGGGCTGAACTGCCTGCCCTGGCGAACCTGTTCGTGCTGAAGGATCGCAGTCAGGGCATCGTTGAAGCGGTTGTAGTGCTCAAGGCCCTGGTCCTGGTCGTAGCTTGTGGCCGTATGCTCCTGCTGTTCGGCAAATCCCAGGCAGTGAGCCTCACGGATCAGGACATGAAAGATATCGATTCCGCCATCAGACAGGCGGCTGGCAGCGCGGCCCATGGGATAGGTGCGACAGGCAGCGGGCCGGTTCGGGTAGATTGTGCAGCCCTGCGGGCCGACAAAGACACAGCTGGCCCGGCCATCATCGACCATGGTCAGGTAGAAGCGGGGAAAGGTCTCGCCGCTGTCCTGCTCCTGGATCACGTAACGGTCCAGGAGCTCGGAGGAGGTGAGGCCTGTGGCCTGTTTCAGGCGCAGGCAATCATAAGGGGTCAGGGCCAGTTCCAGTTCGCGGCAGCATTCGGTAAAGCAACTCACCCCGGGATGGCAGGCAAAGGTAAAGACCTCATCAGCTTCAATCCTGGTGACGTTCTGGGGCAGCAGCGGCGGCTCGTGCGTTACTGTCTCAGCCATTTTTGGGTTTCCACACCGTCAGCAGTGGGCTGGCCACAAAAATCGATGAATAGGTGCCGACCACGATTCCGGCGAACAGGGCCAGGGAAAAGTCATGGATGACCGAGCCGCCAAAATAGAACAGGGACGCCACAACAAACAAGGTGGTGAGCGCCGTGATCACTGTGCGGCTGAGTGTCTGGTTGATGCTGTCGTTGATGTGTGCGGCCAGTGGTTGATCCACTGTTCTAGCCATGTTCTCCCGAATTCGATCAAAGACGACCACCGAGTCATTAATGGAATAGCCGGCCAGGGTCAGCAGGGCGGTGACGATGAGCAGGGTGATCTCAATGTCGAGCAGCCAGCACAGGGCCAGAACCACCAGGACGTCATGGAATGTGGCCGCGGCCGCGGCCAGGCCAAAGCGCATGTCAAATCTGAAGGCCAGATAGATGATGACCCCGATCAAAGAGATGGCAATGGCCAGAATCGCCTTGTTGCGCAACACATCGCTGACTGAGGAGCCAATTTCGGACTGACTCTCGAGCAAGAAGCCCTTGTCGCCTAGCTTATCGGTCAGGGCGGCACTGATTTGATCGCTCAGGTTGGCAACCACTTTCTCTGAACGTTTGACTTTGACGATCAGGCGATGTTCGTTTTCGACTTCCTGCAGGTCCAGGCCTTCGATCCTGCTGTCGCCAAAGGCCCGGCGGACCTCGTCCATGCTGAAGGATTGCTCGGCCTTGTACTGGAGCATGGAGCCCCCTGAGAAATCAACCCCCATGTTTGCCTTGCCCCGGGCGATCTGGACAAAGGCGATCAGGCCAATCAGGATCAATACTCCAGACCCGCTGAAGGCAATTTTTTTCAGTTTCATGAAGTCGATTTTAGACTTGCTGGTGAACTGAAGGAAATGCAGTTCTTTTGTCATTCTGCCACGGTAGATGATGTCAAAGAACAGTCGGGAGCAAAACAGGGCCGTGAACAGATTGAAGATGATACCCAATGAGAGGGTGACGGCAAAACCCTTGATCGGGCCGGTGCCGAACAGGAACAGGGCCATGGCCGTGATCAGGGTGGTGACCTGGGAGTCGACAATGGTGGAAAAGGCCTTGTCAAAACCACCGTGGATGCTGGATTTAAAGGTCTTGCCTAAGGCGTACTCTTCCCGTATCCGTTCAAAGATCAGGACATTGGCATCGACGGCCATACCGATGGTGAGGATGATACCGGCAATACCAGGCAGGGTCAGAGTGGCGTTGAGTATGGCCAGGCCAGAGAAGAGAAAGAGGATGTTGAGAGTCAGGGCCGCATTGGCAATCACCCCGGAGAGTCGGTAGTAGATGGTCATGAAGACCAGAACGACCAGGGCCCCGAACACACCTGAAATCAGCCCCTTGTTGATGGAGTCACGCCCCAGGCTGGGACCGACGGTCATGTTCTGAATAATGTCCACCGGTGCCGGCAGGGCCCCGACCCGGAGGACGATGGCCAGATCAGCGGCCTCTTCATGGCTGAAGCTGCCCGAGATCTGGGCCGAGCCACCAAGGATTTTCTCGCGGATGACCGGGGCTGAGCGGACGGCCTCATCCAGGACGATGGCCATTCGGCGGCCGACGTTTTTTTCGGTCAGGTGGGCAAAGACCTTGCCGCCGCGACCGGTGAAATCAATACTGACGTATGGTTCGTTGAATTGACTGCCGATCCGCACCTGGGCGTTCTTGACCATCTCTCCGGTCATCAGGATCTGGCTCTCCAGGAGCATGGGGCGGACGATTTCGCGCCCTGTCTGGCGGTCGATGTCTTTTTCGAATGTGATTTCCGTGTCTTGCGGCAGGTGGTTCTGCAGGGCCAGGTTGAGTTTGCGCAGCGGTTCACCCGTCTGCCACTGTCTGGTCTCCACGGTCTGGGCGATAAGCTGGTTCAGATCGAGCCCGGCGTCATCGGCCACCAGCTTGAATTCAAGCTGGGCGGTCTCGCCCAAAAGCTTCATGGCCCGCTTGGGATCTTTGACCCCGGGTAACTGGACCACGATTTCATCCTCACCCTGGCGGATGATCACCGGTTCGGCCACACCAAACTGATCGATCCGATTGCGGATGATTTCAAGAGACTGGTTAACCGCATTGCTGCGGATGAATTTGATCTCTGCCTCTTTGAGGCTCAGGGTTATTTTGGGGAATGAACCTGCCACGGCCTCGACCGTGGTGTTGATATTGGGGAAGTTGTCCTGGACCATGGCCGTGACCGTGTCCATGGCGCCGAGGTTGGGCAGGGTAAAGATGACCGTGCCGGGGCTGGCCGGGGTGCGCACAACACTTACGCCCTGCTCCTTGAGCGTTTCTTTGAGATCGGCCGCGGCCAACTCCAGAGAGTCGGCCTGTGCCTTGTCAAGGTCGACCTTGAGAACCAGGTGCATGCCTCCCTGGAGGTCGAGTCCCAGGCGCAGTCCCTCCGGGGCCATGTATTTTTTCCACCAGCTGGGGGTCTCCGCATAGAATGAGGGAACAACGGTGACCACGGCCAGGATGATGACAAAGAAGAGCAGACCGAGTTTGAGTTTGAGCGTTGAGTTCATATTTTTTTGATTGTAAAGAGGACAAAAGTTGATAAGAGCCGCTAAGGGCTTGTAAATAAATAACCTGGCCAATCTTGCATCTTAACTTCGGGTCATCTTTGGATGCGGCTCAATCACAAAATCCTCAACGTAGCCCCGCTACGTCTGCGGTTTTATTCAATCGCCGCATCCAAATCTGGCCCAAATCTAAGCGTAATATCAGCCAAGTTATTTTCTTACAGGCCCTAAAAAGCTAAAAAATCAAGACGATAAAATCGTTCCATTATACTCGCTTGACTTGATCTTGCAAGTCCTGTTCTTATAGG
>CALENA010000008.1 GCA_937910875.1 uncultured Desulfobulbaceae bacterium
GCTGTTCGGGTCTCCATATACTAAAATCTACCCACAGATTCTGCGGAAGAACCAATATTATTACTGAGATAAATAAGCTCAGGTTACTCATCAGGTCTACAAACCAAACTTCAGCGAATTAATTTAACACTACATTTAATGACAAATGGAGGCATCATGACAGCCAGGACCACACTCAAAAAAATCGTCAAAACCAACAAAGGCTTCACCCTTGTCGAGTTGATGATCGTTGTCGCCATCATCGGCATCCTGGCCGCCATCGCCATTCCGCAGTATTTGGGATATATTGCTCGGGCCAAGCTGAACACATGTATCACAAACACGGATACGGCAGTCAGGTATGTCACTGCAGAGTTCGCCAAATCAGCCGCTGGAACTGCTGCAACAACTACAGCTATAGCCGATCTTAATACTAATGGAAAAACGGACCCTTACGACAGTACCAAAGATGCCTATTATACTACAGATGCTGCAGTAGTCCCTGGCACAAGTTGCCAAGTATATATTTCAGCAACTAATCTATCTGCAGTAGCTGCTGCCGCAACAGTAACTATTAAAGGTGCAAATAGAGCGGGATCTGCTGCTACTTTTACGATCACAAAAGAGTAAAAGTCAGAAATCCAAAATAATAGCAGGAGTAATTCCAAAATTCCCTTCTGCTATTATTTTGCAAACATGATAATTCCAAGAAAGATATCTTCCACCGGCTTTAGCCTCATAGAGATGATGATCGTGGTGGCGATCCTCGGCATCTTGGCCGCCATTGCCACCCCCATCTATCAGGGCTATATCACATCCAGCAAGATTAAGGCAGCCGAGTCCGTCTTGGCACAGTTTCCGGTCCTCCTGGAGACCTACCGGGCTGAAAACGGCTCGTTCCCGGCCAACGCCACCTATTCCTACACCGAAAACGATGCTGGGGCCGTCACCGCCAACACCATCACCACCACCGCCGGACTGACTGACTTCAGAGCAAAAAACACCACCGGCTCCGATCCTATCCTCTATGACTATCAGTTGGTTATCATTGGCTCAGGCACAGCATCAGAATCTGCCACGTTCACCGCCACCCCGGTCACCAGCCGCGGAGCTCCGACCGGGACCATTTCAAGAACCTATCCCTGAAAACCGCCTGGCCTGACCTTCACCCGCATATCCTGCATGAAACTCCGCCCCTCAACTCTCTTGACACAACTCCCGCTCTCTCTTTCCCTGTTTGGTGCCATAGGACTCTCCATTGAGGCCTTCCTCAACCTCTACGGCGCCAGCCTCTGCCAGACCTCAGCCTGCGAAGTGGTTGGACAGTACCTCACAATTCCAGAGTCATTTCTCATCACCGCAGGGGCCGGATTCTTCTGGTGTCTGGCCCTGCTCTTTTTCTTTGCCTCCCGCTATCCTGACTTCCTTAGTCGTACTCCACTTCTTCTGCTCATTCCTGCTCTGGCCATCGACGGCACACTGATCGGTTACCAGATATTCACCATTAAAGAGCAATGTATCCTGTGCCTGACGGTCGCCGCCGTGTTGCTCATCATCTCCATCTGCTACTCACTCACCCACAAGGTTTACATAGTCACTCTCTGCTGCCTGCTGGCCTGGGGTGGCGGGTTCGCTGCAAACAGTATTGTCAAGATGCCGGAACCTGCCGGAGCATCTCACAAGATGAGCTTCTACCAGTACCCTGAACAGGTAACGACACCAGATTCTTTGCCCACGGCAACCCTGATTTTTTCCATGCACTGCAGCCATTGCCTGGATGTCATTTCTTTTTTGGCCGACCAAGATTTGACAGGAACCGTCTGGCGCTTGGCCGCCATAGACCAAGACAATGAAGCCCTACAACAGCTCACCCTTTTTTTACAACAGGCTCAGGATACCTCTAGCCCTTTTGCTCTACTTAAAAAAATCAAACAATCTTCCGCTCTAGCCACCTTTTCCCCACTCCCCTTTTTGAAAGAGACCAGTACGGCCAGCCGTACCTATCTCAACAATCTCGGAATCAACTCCATTCCACTCCTGATCATCGACCAACACGATGACAAAATACAGTTTTTTTCCGGTTCCACAGCAATTATCAATGGTCTGGAGGCAATCATTTTCCCTCTTTCGTCTAATAACATACCCCATTCATCTACACCATGATGACCCCGACCGACCTCTGGGAGGCCATCGGCTCCCTGACTGAAGAAGACACTCTGCAACTGGTCACTACTCTGGTGGCCACCTATGATCAGCGCCTGGAACGTGACCCGAGCGATCTGGCGGCTCGTGATTTTTTCAAGACCCTGAACTTAGTGCTGAAGCAAACCAATGAGTGTAACCTTAACCGCCGCTGACCCTGTTAGAATAAGGCCTCTTGTCTTTGCCGCCGGAGTCAGTGCTTTGCTCTTTTTCGCCCCTGTTGTCACACAAGGTGAGGAACCCACCCAACTGATCATTGGAAATTTTTCTGGTGGTGAACTGGCCAGTTGGGAAGAAAAGAAATTCAGCGGCCAAACCATCTACCAGATCACAGAACTTGACGGACAGCGTGTTCTCTCGGCCCAAGCCCAAAATTCGGCCTCAGGTCTGTTCAAAAAAACCCAGATCGATCTGCTCGACACCCCGTATCTCAACTGGAGTTGGCGCATTGATAACCACCTCGCTCCACTGGATGAAAAGAGCAAGGCCGGCGACGACTACAGTGTTCGACTCTATGTGGTCATTGACGGGGGTCTTTACTTCTGGCGGACCCGTAGCCTCACCTATGTCTGGTCATCTCAGCCGGAACAGGACAAGATCTGGGTCAATGCCTACGCCGGCCGCAATGCGATGATGCTGGCCGTTCGCGCCCAAGGGGATAACACCAAGACCTGGTATTGGGAAAAACGCGACGTCTTTAAAGATCTCAAGACCATCTTCGGGGAAGAGATTCGCTATATCGATGCAGTGGCCCTGATGACCGACACCGATGACAGCAACGGTCAGGCCAGCAGTTATTACGGGGATATTTATTTCACCGCCGAATAGGAGAAGACAAATATCATCTTGAGATTCTGTTTTTTTTATTGCTTTATCTCCCAAACAGCCTATCTTTACACCTCTTCTCCGGAAGAGTAGACACACCCTCTGAAAAACAAAACCAATCTGAACTGAAACACACCCCATGAGCAACAAACAACTGGCCCTGGAAGTGGCCAAACGCCGGACCTTCGGCATCATCAGCCATCCGGACGCCGGCAAGACCACACTCACCGAGAAACTCCTCCTTTTTGGTGGGGCTATCAATATGGCCGGGGCCGTCAAGTCCCGCAAGGTCGAACGCAAGGCCACCAGTGACTGGATGGCCATCGAACAGGAACGCGGCATCTCGGTGACCACCTCGGTGATGAAATTCACCTACAATGGGTATGAGATCAACCTCCTCGATACTCCGGGCCATCAGGATTTTTCTGAAGACACCTACCGGGTTTTGACGGCCGTTGACTCCGCAATCATGGTCATCGACAGCGCCAAGGGCGTTGAGTCCCAGACCGAGAAGCTGATGGAGGTCTGCCGGATGCGCAATACGCCGCTGATCACCTTCATCAACAAACTTGACCGCGAAGGGATCGAACCCCTCGACATCCTGGCCGAGATCGAAGACAAGCTCCAGATCGAGTGCACCCCTTTATCCTGGCCCATCGGCATGGGCAAGACCTTCAAGGGGGTCTATAATATTCACCGGCAGCAGCTCCACCTCTTCACCCCGGGCCAGTCGGCCAGAGTCGAGGATGGAATCACCATCGACTCCCTGGATGATCCTCGCTTGAACAAACTGATCGGTGGTCACGCAGCCGACGAGTTGCGACAGGACCTTGAACTTCTGGCTGGTGCGGCCAATCCCTTTGAGTACGACCACTATCTTAGTGCCGGCCAGACCCCGGTCTTCTTTGGCAGCGCCATCAACAACTTCGGTGTCCAGGAACTGCTCAACGGATTTGTGGAAATGGCCCCTCCGCCCAGTGCCCGCGCCAGTCTGACCCGGGATGTTTCTCCCACGGAAGATGATTTTTCGGGCTTTGTTTTCAAGATCCAGGCCAATATGAACCCGGCCCACCGGGACCGCATCGCCTTCCTGCGCATCTGCTCGGGTCAGTTCACCCGTGGGATGAAGGTCCGCCATCACCGGATCAACAAGGACATTACCCTGGCCAATGCCACCATCTTCATGGCCCAGGACCGGGCCAACGTCGAAGAGGCCTGGCCCGGTGACATTATCGGCCTGCATAACCACGGGACCATCAAGATCGGCGATACCTTCACTATCAAGGAGCCGCTCAAATTTACCGGCATCCCCAATTTCGCGCCCGAACATTTCCGCCGGGTCATCCTCAAGAATCCCCTGAAGATGAAACAGTTGCAAAAGGGTTTGATTCAGCTGGCTGAGGAGGGGGCAGTCCAGGTCTTCCGGCCGCTGATCGGCGCGGACTACATCATGGGCGCGGTCGGCGTCCTCCAGTTTGAGGTAACCATGGCCCGACTCAAGAACGAGTACGGGGTCGAGGCAATCTACGAACCGGTGAATTTCCAGGCCGCCCGCTGGGTGACCTGCACAAATGACAAAAAGCTCTCCGATTTCAAAAGCAGAAACCAGATGGCCCTGGCCGAAGACGCCGAGGGCTATCTCACCTATCTGGCCGAGAATGAATGGATGCTGAACTTCTTCATGGAAAAATGGCCTGACATCGAGTTTCACAAGACCCGAGAGAACACCTGACAGACCCCCAACCAGGAGCAGCACAACACGCCAAAACACAAAAAGGGTGGAGGACCGTCATGGCCCTGCACCCTTTTTGCATCTAAACTGTAAAAAACTCTTGGACTCAGCCCTGCCTAATCTTTGTCGTCCGTAGCAAAGATCAGGGCCTTGCCCTCAGTCAGGGCCTCGGCGGTTTTCCGCCGGGCACCGGTGATAATCCGCTGAACCGTGCCGCGTGACACGCCCATACGCACCCCGGCCTCTTCCTGGGTCAACCCCTCAAGATCACACAACCGCAGGGCCTCAAGCTCATCGCGAAACAGTTCAATCCGTTCCAGTTTACTGAGGGGAGTTCCGGTGGGTTTGAAGGCCGGAACGCAAAAGTTGCCCTCACACAATCTGAGTTTTTTAGGACGTGGTGACATAGGTTTTTTCCTGTGATCCTGAAACATCGGGGAGATCAATCTCCCCAGTAATCCCTGAAGAAATCATAGCCCAGGCAGGCCCAAAAAGCAAATACACACATCAAACGGTTCAATGGTGACAGTTTGACCCACCCTTACAGGCCTGATCACCACGCATGATCGGCAATTGACCGGCAATAATCTTTTCGATGACCTCGGCGGCATTGGCCACGGTCTGGCGGTCGGCATAATAGACATCAATGCCTGCCTGATTGAAGCCCTGCATGGGCCGGGCACCAATCCCTCCGACCACAATCACATTGACCTTGGCATCGGCCAGGACCTTGACCGGAACCATGCAGCCGCCGGCATCATGAGCAACATTGGCAACGATCTCCACACCGGCCACCTCTTTACTTTCGTTGAGTTCAACTACGGTAAAGACATCGCAATGGCCAAAATGGTCGGAACGGGCAGCCTCCAGGCCGCCGGGATTATTGGTGGGGATAGCAATACGCATGGATACATCCTCCTTTGTGCCGGTGTTCCCGGACAAATCAAAATTAAAACGATTTCAGCTCAGGCCTTTCCCTCCTGGGGTGGCCCGAACAGGGTGTCGGTCAGTTTTACATACCAGGCCGCAGACTGTACCTGGACAATATAGGCAACAGCGATCACCAGGGCGGCATCAGCCCCCCGATCACCAAAGGCATTGATGGAGATGGCCAGAGCAATGGAGAGATTGCGCATCACCGTCCCGTAGACCAGGGCAATGGCATCGCCGCGCTTGAACAGCATCCGGCCCAGCAGAGTGCTGAGCCCGTAATTCAGCGCATAGATGATCAGCAGGGGTTGGAAAATTTTCCAGAGAATGGCCGGGTTCTGGGACAACTGCCCGGCCTTGAGGGCAATGGCCACAAAGACGATGCCAAGCACCCCGATGGTGGAGAGCGACGGAAAACGCGGGGCCCAGGTCTTCTTGAACTCAGGCATACCCACCTGCTTGACGATCATTGTCCGGGTAAGAGTGCCAAGGACCATGGGAATAAAGACAATATAGACGATCTGTTTGATGACCAGGATCACATTCATATCCACCTTGGCCCCCATCAGGTTCTGGACATAAAAGGGGGTGGCCAGTGAGCCCAGGGTCAGACCGATCACGGTCATATTGATGGCAGCCCCCATATTGCCCTTAGCAAAACCGGTCCAGGAAATGGTCATGCCGCTGGTGGGCAGGAGCGCGGCCAGGAGCAGACCAAGGGCCATATAGCTGTTATCAGGAAAGAAGTACAGCCCAAGGCCATAAGCCAGAAACGGAATCAGGCAAAAATTGATGACCTGGGCCAGGAGTTGCAGTTTGACATTTTTGATCCCCTCCAGCAGATGCCTGACATTCAGGGTAACCATCATCGGATAGACCATCAGAAAGGTAAAGGGCACGATCCATTGCTTGAGCGCCTTGACCGTCGTTGGCGCAACATTCGTGCCGAAACAATACCCTGCAACCATCATCAGCGGAATGGCCCAGACCAGTTTTTTATTGATAGAGATCAGAAACTTCCACATGGAACATCCCTCAATGTAATCAAGATAACGGAAAAGGCAGCTGCAGGCGCTGCCCGTTTTTTTCAGGCCCACCTGCCTTACAGCGAACAGAATGCAGTGGCGGTCAGCATCACTTGGACTTATCTGGCCTCATCGATCATTGACCGGATCTTGGCAAAGGTCTCGGCCAGGGAGGCAGGAAAGGACTCATCATCAATCATCTCACTGATATCAGCAGCGCTGTAGCTCAAATAGCGAATCTGGGTCTTGCCGTCACGACTGAAGGCCATGACAAACTTGGGCATCATGATGGACCGCTCTGGATTGCCCGACATACTTATGAAGGCCTTGGACGGCTTGCAGACCTGCATCATGTGCAGATCAAAATCAGGACCCACATCGGCGCCATGGTCAGCAAAGGTTCTGGCCATATCCATGGACCCACTGTTGTTGAGCACAAAGTCATACTTCTTACACACAGTCTCAAAATCGGCCGCAAACTGGGCAACACTCTTGCTGCTTTCGGCCAGATACAGTTCTTCGCTCCTCTTCATCAACAACTCCTCCAATAACGTTATGCCATATTCTTGCAACCGCTCCTCCAGGCAGATCCCTCATCCACCCCGGCAACGATTTTGTTTATCGTTCAAACCACCAGCACAGAAAAAGCAGGCTCCTCGCAGCCTGTTTTCTGAACATATGCACAGCTTAATGATTTGCTTAAGTTCTGTCAAGCCAATTATCCTCACATCAGACCACAGGCGCGCTCAATACTATTCTTTCAGATTTATTGTTTTCCTGTTAAGAAACAGAGAAATTCGGGGTATATAATTCAAACATACCTTGCGGGTCTTCCTGCTGTCCCACAATTATCATCCAGGCCTTGGCCAACAACCATACATATCTTTCATGCTACACCGCCTGTCCCTACTCCTTTTCCTCTCCCTGACGCTCCTGACAGCCCAGCCTACCCTGGCACGCGAGCCCCAGGAAATGACGCTGACCGACACCGTGCTCACTGTCTCACAGGACCATCTTCTGCTCTTCACCACCCTCACTCATCCACTGACCGAGGAACTGATCCGGGGGCTCCACAACGGCCTGAACACTAAAATCATCTTTTCCATCGAACTGGATCGGACCCAGACCATGCGCAGCGATGAACGGCTGATCACCCTGGACATTGAACACACCCTCATCTACGATACCCTGAAACAGGACTACCGGATCGAACGCTCCGAACAACCTGGCCGGACCAGTATCCTTCCCACCCTGGAGTCAGCCATTGCTGCCAGCGCCAGCCTCAACAACCTCCGGCTCATCGAACTCAGCCAGCTGAGAGGGATCAGCCCCTATCGCCTGCGACTCAAGGCCAGAATCGCTAATAAACAACTGCCCATGAATCTTCATTACCTCACCGACCTCCTCCCCTGGGGTGATCGGGAGACCGACTGGCAGACCGTGGAGTTCAGCTATTAATGGACGACGCAAGACACCCCCAGGACCCGCCGGATCGCGAGCAGATCCATTCACCCCTGACTCCGGCCCAGCGGCTGAAGAAAAAACGACTCATTCGCCAGGCCATCCTGGTCTGTCTGGCCCTGATCCCCTTTTTCATCTGGCTGGAGAGTTCACTGTTCAAGACCGACCTGAGCCTGCCGGTCAGCAGCGACATCCTGATCTTCGGACTGATCAATCTGAACGTCATCCTGATCCTGCTCATGCTCTTCCTGATCCTGCGCAGCCTGGCCGAACTCCTCTTTGACAGCCGCCGCAAGATCCTGGGTTCCAAACTCAAGACCAAGCTGGTCATCTCGTTCATCGGCCTCTCGCTGATCCCAACCGGCCTGCTCTTTTTTGTCGCTCTGCAATTTGTCTCCACCTCCATGGACTACTGGTTCAACTCGGACATCGAGCGTTCCCTGCAACGTTCCCTGGAACTGGCGCAGTCTGTCCTGGATGACAAGCGCCAGCAGGCCACGAACCTGAACCGGAAACTGAGTGCTCGACTGGCCCAGGACGCCCCGGCCACGATCAACCCCAAGGGCATCAGCCAGACCCTGGAAAAACTCATGGGGATGGACTGGGGGATCAACCCAGACAGCCTGGCCCTGATTCTGGGCGACCACAACACTCCCATCTCGGTGGCGGCCCCAACCCTGGCTGCGGAAAAACTGCCCGGCATCCCCAGCGATCTTCTCAATCAGATCCGTGCCGACCAGCAACCCCGGACCATTATTCAGGAATTCCAGGGTGGTGATCTGGTCCGCAGCCTCAGCCCGGTCCTGTTCAAAGACCAGACCACAGGTGCGATCCTCATCACCACCCTGCTCATTGACAACGAGCGACTCGAGCAGATGACCGCGATCAGCCAGGGAATCGACGACTATCGCCAACTGAAATTTCTTAAAAATCCCTTCAAGTTCTGGCTGCTGATCCTGCTGCTCATTGTCACCCTGCTCATCGTCTTTGCAGCCATCTGGTTCGGATTTTATATTGCCCGGGGCATCACAGGCCCCCTGGATCAACTGGCCGCAGGTACCCGTCGAGTCGCTGACGGCGACCTTGGCTTTGTCCTGACAAAAGAGACCGACGATGAGATGGGTGCTCTGGTCGACTCCTTTAACCGGATGACCAGTCACCTCAACACCAGCAAACGGGAACTGGCCGAGACCCTGGTGGCCCTCCAGCACAGTTCACAGAAATCAGAACAGGGACGACGCTATACCGAGATCATTCTCCAGAACGTGGCCGCCGGGGTCATATCCCTGGACGAGCAGGACCGGATCACCACCATCAACCGTTTTGCCGAGAAATTGCTCAACATCGACAAGACCCTTTTTCTCGGCCGCGACTACCACCAGGCCATGGCCCCAGAACACCAGGAGATCATCAGCTCCTTTATGGATGAACTGGGTCAGACCAGGAAGAACTCAACCGAGCGCCATCTCAGGGTCAATATTCTGGGCGAGACCTTTTCCCTGCTCGTCAATTTCACCCGACTGGAAGATGAGACCGGCCACCCCTTGGGTTTTGTCATCGTCTTCGACAACCTGACCAAGCTCGAAAAGATGCAGCGCATGGCCGCCTGGCGGGAGGTGGCCAG
>CALENA010000009.1 GCA_937910875.1 uncultured Desulfobulbaceae bacterium
TGGGCCACTGCCTGGCAATCATCCCGCCAATAGGTGACCGCCTCATAAACCGCACCGCATCGTCCCTCTCCAACCGCGGCCGAGGAGAGCGAGACATACGACAGGATATCTTCGGGAAGCTGAACCTCCATGGACATTGAGCGAATGGCTTGACCACTCTGATGAGCAGATGGGATGATCTGCACCACACCACTCTGACTGCCAGCAGTCAACAGGTTGCTCAACTCCTCAATCTGCCGATCACAGCTCTTTCCGCCATCAGCGACCTGTGCAGGAGATGCCACGCGGCTCTGCGGCCAGAACCTGAATGAATCTGCCACCTCAAGAGGCAGGAGATTTAATCGAGTTGCCGGGGCCTGCCACAGAGCCTTGTTTTCGGGCACCCTGTCCTGAGAACTGGCCACCGCCACAAAACAACAGAGGCTTACAGGCAGCAGCACAGCCGGCAACAACCAGAGCCGAACGACACAAACAAATGATTTCAGCACTGTCATCCAGACCTCTTCTCATTGCACAACCATGCCATCAACAGAAGCATATCAAATATCAGCTTGAAAGTGAAAGGAATATTTTCCCGCAATTCTTGAACAAAACCAGCAGAGAGGGCTCATTTTCCCAAACCTTGCAAACCAGACACCCACTGCCCCTCCCTTCTGTACAAAACGCGTCCCACATCTTACAAAACTACGATGGTGATCCCGCGGTTCCCTCGATTCAGATGGACATTGGCGGACAATGGGGGAAAACGACGGAGCAAATCCCGGACAGGACCAGCCTTGGCCCGGAACTCTTCACCGGGAATGACCAGATTGAGCTGACCCCGATGCAGCAGGTCAGCAAGGAGACGACGACTCTCACGGCGGATGGCCCCACCAATGCCGCTGGAACCGTATCCGTGAATCAGGGTCAGAACGCGGACACCTTCATGGCGGGCCGTCTGCAACTCCCGCTCCAGACGATTTAATGCAGCCTCGACCAGAGGTCTTCCCTGCTCCAGGTTGACCGTCTTATGCAGAAACCCCACGGGTTGCACGACAGCCCCTTCAGCCTGACGCGTTTCACAAAAAGGACAGACAGAGGTTCCCAGCGCAATATTATTACCACACATACTACAGGGAATCATCATCCCCCACCCGCCTGAAAACCACTGTCCCTCCCCCTTGCCTGTCTGCAAATCCACCAGAAGCGCGACACGTTCCAGGCTGGTTCTGAACCCATTGACATGGCCTCCTTTCAGGCCCGGCGCACCGAGATCACCTGCTCTTCCTGACGTAGATGGTTCAACACCCTCTGTAACTGGTCAAGGTCAGTGACCTCAAGGACAATACGGATCTCAATCGTATCGCCCAGCGTCGTTCTGGAAAAGATCTCAACAATATTGGCATCATCAACACTGATTACTGAGCTGATAGCGGCAATGGCCCCACGCCGGTTCTCGGCAGTCACCTGAACCTCGGCCCTATACTGACCTTTATTGGTCCCGGCCCAGGCCACATCCATCCAGCGCTGTGGATCTGTGGTCAGCAGATTGGGACATTCCGCCTTATGGACCGAGATGCCACGACCTGTGGTGATAAAACCGACTATGTCATCGCCTGGAACCGGATTACAGCACTGACTCAATTTGATCAGCATATCATCGATGCCATCGATACTGATCACGGCCCCGGGCTCCTTAAGCCCCCCTCCATGCGAACCAACCTTCAGTCCCGCCAGTTCCTGGGCACTGATCTTGGCTGCCGGCTCCTCTCCGCCCAGCATCTCCGATGGCTGCAAGGCCTTGACCAACTGCTGAACAGTGATGCTACCGGCCCCGACTTTGGAGAGCAGGTCGTCCAGAGAATTGCTGCGCAACTCCTTTAACAGGAGCTTGATATGGCCACTCTTGACCATCTTCTTGAGCGTGGTGTGATGATGTTTCAGTTCACGATCACAGATCTCACGCCCCAGGTTCAGGGCCTTTTCATTGTCTTCACGCCGCAGCCAGGAGCGAATCCGGGAGCGAGCCCGGGTCGTCTTGACCAGATTCAGCCAGCCGCGACGGGGACGCTGACTCTGAGAGGTAATGATCTCGACGATATCACCATTCTGCAACTCATACTTCAAGGGCACCAGACGCCCGTTGATCTTGGCCCCGGCACAATGATCACCGACCGCGGTGTGGATGGCATAGGCAAAATCAAGGGGGCAGCTGCCAACGGGAAACTCCTTGACTTCACCACCCGGGGTCAGGGCATAGACCTCAGGCTCATAGAGCTCACCCCGAACACTGTCAAGGAACTCACGCGGATCCTCAACCTCCTGCAAGGATTTGACCAGTTTTTTCAGCTCGTTAAACAGCCTGGCATCACCGGGATTGACCCCCTGCCCCTCCTTATAAGCCCAATGGGCGGCAACCCCCTCCTGGGCCACCCTGTCCATCTGCTCGGTCCGGATCTGGATCTCTATAAACTGGCCGCGCGGCCCGACCACTGTGGTATGCATGGACTGGTAGTTATTGGCCTTGGGCACCGAGATAAAATCCTTGATCCTGCCCGGGACCGGTGACCAATTGGCATGCACCACACCCAGGGCCTCATAGCAATCCTTGACCGAATCCACAATAATCCGGAAGGCCACCTTGTCATAGACCTGATCCAGGGAGATTTTCTGGGCCAGCAGTTTCTTGTAAATGGAATAGAGATGCTTGGGACGACCAAAGATCCGGGTGGGCAGAATATGGCTCTCGGCCAGTTTCTGATTAAAAATGGCCAGAACCTCATCCACATAGCGCTGACGCTCATCAAGGCTGCTTTCGAGCTTGGCCGACAGATCGGCAAATTCATCGGGATAGAGGAAACGAAAGGAGAGATCTTCCAGTTCCCGCTTCAGCCAGTCAATACCCAGACGAGCGGCCAGCGGGGCATAGAGATCCATGGTCTCACGGGCCACCTCTTTTTGTCGCTCAAGCGATACGGCATCCAAAGTACACATGTCCTGGAGCCGGTCAGCAAGCTTGACCAGCAAAACCCGGATGTCAGCGGCAATGGCCAGCAACATCTTGCGCACATTCTCCGCCTGATGGGCCAGTTTGTTGTTATACTGAACATTGGTAATCCGGGTTGAGCCGTCAACGATTCCGGCCACTGCAGGGCCAAAATCACGGCGCAAATCTTCAAGTTTGACCCCTTGCTTCAAAATACCGTGTAACAGACCAGCCACCACGGTGTCCAGATCCATGTGCATGGAGGCCAGGGTCGAGGCAACCTCCAGGGCATGGTCCACATAGGGTGCCCCGGAAAAATGAACCTTGTCGCCCTGAACCTTGAGGACCAGTTCCCAGGCCGCATCGATGGGGGCCAGGTCAATGCCGTGCAGATAACTCTTGGCCAGTATTTTCAGTCCATTGGGGGTCGTCATCCCACAAACTCTCCCATACCCTATTCCTGATTGAGAGCTGCGCTGACCAGCTCTCTGACCCGGACAATGACCTGGGCCGGATCCAACTCTTCAGTCAGGCCATCGCGGCGATGACGAAGTTCAACAATTCCATCTTTCAAGAACCGCTTGCCCACCGTGATCCGAAAGGGAATCCCCAGCAGATCTGCATCCTTGAATTTGAACCCTGGCCGCTCATCACGATCATCAAGCAAGATATCAAGGCCTGCCGCGCGCAACTCTTCGTACAGGGCTTCCGCCGCCCCGGTAATTTCGGCATCCTTGAGGCTCAGATTCAGAACCACCGCCTGATAGGGGGCCAGGGGAATCGGGAAAATAATACCGTTCTCGTCATGATTCTGCTCGATGGCAGCGGCCACGATCCGGCTGACCCCGATGCCGTAACACCCCATGACCAATGGTTTTTCAAGCCCATCACTGTCTTGAAACAGGGCCTGCATGGCCTCGGAATAGACCGTGCCCAGCTTGAAGATATGGCCGACCTCGATCCCCTCGGCCAGACCTAAGGCCCCACCGCAGACCGGGCAGAAATCTTCAGTGGTGATCTGGCGAAGATCGGCCACAGCCTCCACCGCAAAATCACGGCCCAGATTGACATTGCGCAGATGATAATTCTTTTCGTTGGCACCCACCACAAAGTTGCGCATGGCCGCCACCTCCTGATCAGCCACCACCCGGATAGTGATCCCCACCGGCCCCAGATACCCGGTGGGTACCCCGGTAGCGTCATAGACCTGTTGATCAGCGGCCAGTTCCACATCAACCACGCCCAGCAGATTTTTCAGCTTCACCTCCTGGACCTCCCGGTCACCACGAACCAGGACCGCCACCGGCAGACCATCGGCCAGATAGACCATGGTCTTGACCAGCTGCCGGGGCTTGATCTCCAGAAATTCACAGACCGCCTCTACCTTGCGCCGACCCGGCGTCTCCACCTTCTCCAGATCCAGCTCAGCCTCTTCCTCAAGGGGCCGGACCCGGGCCTTGGGCGGGCGAACCGTTGCCTTTTCAACATTGGCGGCATACTCACAGGCCGTGCAGAAGACAATAGTGTCCTCACCGGTCTTGGCCAGGACCATGAACTCATGAGAGAAACTGCCGCCGATGGTGCCTGAGTCGGCCTCAACCGCCCGGAATTCAAGGCCGCAACGATGGAAAATTCGCTGATACGTATCGTACATCAGCTGATAGGAACGGGAGGCCTGCTCATCGTCTGCGTCAAAGGAATAGGCATCCTTCATCACAAACTCCCGGCCGCGCATCAGACCGAAACGGGGGCGGATCTCGTCACGGAACTTGGTCTGAATCTGATAGAGATTGAGGGGCAGGTCCCGATACGATCGGACTTCTCTGCGCACAAGGTCGGTAATCACCTCTTCGTGGGTCGGTCCCAGACAGGACTCGCGATCATGTCGATCCCTGAAGCGAAGGAGTTCCGGACCATATTTCTCATAACGGCCCGTCTCACGCCAGAGATCGGCCGGCTGAACCATGGGCATGAGCAATTCCTGGGCTCCGGCCCGGTTCATCTCCTCACGGACGATCTGATCAACCCGACGGAGAGCGGCCAGACCATAGGGCAGATAGGTATAGACCCCAGCGGTCAGCTTACGAATACAGCCGGCACGGAGGAGCAGACGATGACTGACGACCTCGGCATCGGCCGGGATCTCTTTCAGGGTAGGCAACAGAATCTGTGAATAACGCATGGGAATGTTCTCGGAAATTGACTGGATAGATAACTCAGGCTGTGATCACTTGCGCGACCCCAGGGACACACCGGCAACTTGGCCGGACCTCACTTCAGAATGGCTTGAAATAATCACTCACCCTGTTCTTCGAGCTTGCGCAACTCCTCAAGGAAGACAGACAGCAGTTCTTCCTCGGCAACCTTGCGGTAAAGCTTTCCTTTTTTAAAAATAATACCCACCCCATTGCCGCCGGCAATGCCGATATCGGCCTCTCTGGCCTCACCAGGACCGTTGACCACGCAACCCATGACCGCAATCTTAAGCGGCCGGGTCATGGTCTGGACATATCGTTCGACCTCCTCGGCCAGGGTGAAAAGATCAATGCGCGTCCGGCCGCAGGAGGGACAGGAGATCAGTTCCGGGCCACGTTCCCGGATCTTCAGGGAACGGAGGAGTTCAAAACCGACCCGGATCTCTTCCACCGGGTCCCGGGTCAGGGAGATGCGGAAGGTGTCGCCAATCCCCTGGGAAAGGAGAATCCCGAGAGCAACACTGGACTTGACTGTCCCGGCGATCAAGCCCCCGGCCTCGGTCACTCCCAGATGCAGGGGGTAATCCGTTCGACGGGCCAGTTCCTGATAACCGCTGATGGTGGTCAGTGTATCCGAAGACTTGATGGAAATCTTGATCTCATGAAACCCAAGCCCTTCCAGGAGGCGGACATTGCGCAGGGCACTCTCGATCAGGGCCACAGGGTGGTCAGGCGTCGGATACCCATGTTCTTTGAGCAGATCTTTTTCAATGGACCCGCTGTTGACTCCGACCCGGATCGGCACCTGGTGGGCCTTGGCCGCAGCCACCACCCGAGCCAGTTTTTCCGGGCCACCCAGATTACCGGGATTGATGCGAATGGCCTGGGCACCATGCTCCATGGCAGCCACGGCCAGCCGATGATCAAAATGAATATCGGCAATCAGTGGAATCCCAATCTGATCACGGATCTGGCGGAGCGCAATCGCCGCATCCTGATCCAGAACCGCGACCCGAATCAGATCACAACCGGCCGCCTCCAGCCGCTTGATCTGATCCACGGTTGCAATCACATCCCGCGTATCGGTGTTGGTCATGCTCTGGACCGTGATCGGGCTCAGGTCGCCGATGGGGACCGATCCGATATGAATCCTCCGGGTCCGTTGTCTGTTGATCTTCATGGCTCTCTGCTGACGACTCCTTTCTACTTCTCCAGGTCCCCCGGCATCAAGTGCCCGGAGACCTAGAGAACTCCCTTCTTGACCCCCAGGCTCAACTCGGCATCCGAGGCCCGCACGTAAAGGGGCACGGCCGTTGCCAGATCCATCTTCTCACCACGGGCCAACTGTCCTGCAGCAAGCAAGCCGATGGCAGCAGCCGGTGGATCGTGGAGATGAGACGATGCCGGCATAAAACGATTCCCCAGGAGCTTTGCCCAGAGGGGACCATAGGCCAGGACTCCATCACCCACGAAAAGCGCCGGTTCTTGAATCTCAGCGGCCAACTGTTCCGGGGCCAGAACCCTGTATGGGCCAAGGCCAGAGACCACACCCCTCTCATCCCGGCGATAGAATCCACTGTACACTTCCTTTTTCCGGGCATCCAGGACCGCGCAGATCAGTTGACCTCCACTGCTGTTCTGGGCCAGGCCATCCAGGGTAGACACCCCGCACAAGGGGAGATCGGTGGCCGCAGCCAGGCCCTTGGCCGTGGCCATGCCAATCCGCAGGCCGGTAAAACTACCGGGGCCAAGCCCCACGGCCAGACCATCCAGATCCGGCCAGGAGAGACCAAGCTCGGCCATGAGCCAGTCCACGGCCGTGAGCAGACGACGGGAATGGGTGATCCGACTGTTCAGGGCCAGACCGCCAAGCACCGTCCCATGCTCCACACCCCCCTGGGTCAAGGCCACGGCGCAACAGCGGGTGGCCGTATCCAGGGCCAGGATCAGAGGGCCATCCGGGCTCACGAACTGAAGATCCTCATTAAATCGTTATAAAAAACAAAGATCATCAGACTCCCGAGCAGGGCAATTCCAATTTGCTGGGCAATAATCTGCGATCGTTCTCCTAGGGGCCGGCGACGAATGGCCTCAACCGTGAGAAAGACCAGGTGTCCACCATCAAGAACCGGGATGGGCAGAAGATTGAGAATCCCCAGATTGACACTGAGCAGGCCCATGAAATAAAAGAGATTGTTCCAGCCAGCCTGCATCTGCTGCCCGGCCAGCTGGGCAATCAGGATCGGCCCGCCCAACTCCGAGGCCGGCACCACCTGCTGAATAATCTTGATCAGTCCCATCAGGGTCAGTGAGATAAAAACCCAGGTCTGGGTCGCGGCCGCACTCAGGGCCCGAACCGGACCCACCCGGGTATAGGTCAGTTCCTCGGCCTTGACAATTCCGATCATGTAACGTTCTTCGGTCACTTCACCAAAGATGTTTTTGGCGCTGTCCATCTCCGGAATGACCTGCAGATCCAATTGGGCCTCAACCCGACGCAGACGCAGATGAATGGGCTCACCGCGACTCTCCTTGACACTCTCGATGACATCCTGCCAGCCATGGGCCGGACGGTCATTGATGGCCAGGATCTCATCACCGGCCATGAGTCCGGCTGCGGCCGCGGGAGAATCAGGTGCGACCTGACCGATCCGAGTCGTGTCCTGAGATTCGGGCAGGCCCGAACCCAGAAAAATCACAAAAAAGATAAAAACGGCAAAGAGAAGATTGAACAGCGGGCCGGCAAAAATCACCAGAAAGCGTTCCCACACAGATTTATGGGCAAAAGATGCCTTGTGGTCAGAGGGGGTCATGGTCGGTTCACCCGCCTGATCACCCGGCTGCTCACCAAACATCTTGACATAACCGCCCAGGGGGAAGGCACTGATCAGATACTCGGTTTCACCAAAGGTTCGACCCACCAGCTTGGGACCAAAACCAAGGGAAAACTTGAGGACCCGAATCCGAAAAAGCTTGGCAAAGAGAAAATGGCCAAGCTCATGGACAAAGATGAGCAGACCCAAAACCAGGATAAAAGAAAAAACAGAATTCATAATCAGTTCACACCAGAGAGATCAAGAGATGGCCGAAGCCACAATCAGTTCATGGGCCACCAGCCGGGCCCGAGCATCAGCAGCCAGAATATCAGCAAGGCTCTCTTCGCTGCCTTCCCTGACCCGCAATAAAACAGCGGCCACGGTTTCGGCAATGGCCGGAAAGGAAATTTCACCGGCAAGAAAGGCGGCAACCGCCACCTCATTGGCTGCATTGAGGACCGCCGGTAAGACCCCGCCCTCACGGATGGCCGTAAAGGCCAGATCCAATGCCGGGAAACGGTCATAATCAGGGGCCTGAAACTCCAGATTACCGCATTGGGACAACTGCAGCGATTGCAGGCCCAGGGGCAGACGGCTGGGATAGGTCAGGGCATAGGCAATGGGGATACGCATATCCGGAATCCCGAGTTGGGCCATGACCGAACCATCCTGAAACTCGACCAGAGAGTGGACCACGGACTGGGGATGAATCACGACCTCCACCGCCTCCACCGGGACATCGAAAAGCCAGCGGGCCTCGATCACCTCAAGGCCTTTATTCATTAAGGTGGCAGAGTCGATGGAAATCTTTGGCCCCATCTCCCAGTTGGGGTGGTTCAGGGCCTGGGCCGGAGTGGCCGCCACCAGATCCTCACGACTCCTGGAGCGAAAGGGGCCACCTGAGGCCGTAAGAATGATCTTGGCCACATCCTGCCGACGTCCAGCCTCCAGGGCCTGAAAGATGGCGCTGTGCTCTGAATCAATGGGCAACAGCCGCACCTGTTTTCGAGCAACGGCGTCCATGACCAGTTTACCGGCCATGACCAGAGTTTCCTTGTTGGCCAGACCAATGTCATGACCCGCCTCAATGGCCGCAAGGGTCGGCAGCAGTCCGGCGGCACCGACTATGGCCGATACCGTCATCTCCACCTCTGGGATGGCCGCAACTTCCTGATTTCCCGATGCCCCCCAGACCACCCGCTCGCTGTATTCCCTCGGCAACAGATCACACAGATCCCGGGCATGGGCCTCATCAATCACCGAGATCAGGCGGGGACGAAATTCCAGGACCTGCTCAGCCAGCAGCTGGACGTTTCCACCGGCGGCCAGTCCCATTATTTGAAATTGATCTGGAAAACGGCGCACCACATCAAGGACATTACGGCCAATGGAGCCCGTGGAACCAAGCAACGACAACTGTTTCATGATCCCGACCCCAGCATCAGAAAGTAATAGAGAAAGGGCGCTGTGAGCAGCAGGGAATCCAGGCGATCAAGGACCCCACCATGACCGGCCAGCAGAGTCCCGGAGTCCTTGACCTGCATGGAACGCTTGAGGACAGACTCACACAGATCACCGATGATGCCGACCCCGATCAAAATGGCCATGAGCGGCAGCAAAACGGGCCACTTGACATCAGGCAGCAGAAATACGGCCGCCACCAGGGCAGCAGCAAGACCACCGACCAGACCGCCCAGCGCCCCTTCTATGGTCTTTTTAGGGCTGACCAGAGGACAGAGCTTGTGCCGGCCAAAGGCACGACCACTGTAATAGGCGGCAGAATCAGACCCGGCCGTGGCCACGCTCAGGAGCAGAAGCCAGAGACGACCGTCAGGCAGTCCGGTCAGGAGAAGGAGATGGGCGGCCAGCAGGCCGACATAAAACACACCCAAAACCATCCGGGCCAGATCACCCCCGCCATCAGCAAGCTGCGAGTAACGGATCAGGACAAGAAGGACCAGGAAAAAGAGAGAAAGAAAGAGACCCAGAACCAGGCCGACACCTGGCAGGACTCCTGTCAGGACAACCGGCAGAACAATGGCCAGTTGCAAGGCCAGACGGTCTCCCGGGGCGGATCGTGGGAGGGCCATTCGTGCATATTCAAAGCCACCGACAACGGCAATCATCACCACCACCAGACTGACAAGCCATACCGGCCCCTTCAGGAGCAGAAAGACCCACAGGGTGGCCAGCAGTAATCCCGGAAGAAGGCGATTCATGATTCATCCCGTCCGGAGTTGCGCACCAGTCTTGCCGAATCGCCTCTCTCGTCTCTGAAAATCGAGAATGGCATCAACAAAGGCCTCACGACGGAAATCAGGCCACATGACCTTGCTGAACAAGATTTCAGCGTATGAAGACTGCCAGAGGAGAAAATTGGACAAGCGGGCCTCGCCACCGGTACGAATCAACAGGTCAGGATCAGGCAGGCCGGCAGAGTAGAGATGATCGGCAATCACTTCTTCATCAATGTCATCGGGGCGCAGTTCACCTGCCTGACACAGGCGGCCGATACGCTGGACCGCCTGGGTGATCTCGGCCCGACCGCCATAGCTGAGAGCCAGATTGAGGATCAGTCCGTTGTTGGCGGCGGTGGCCTTAATGCTCTGTTCAAGGGTCTCTTGCACATCAGCTGGCAACCGGAGTAGATCACCGATACAGCTGAGACGGACATTATTCTGGAGCATCCGGTCAAGCTCTCTCACCAGAAAAGTCTTGAGCAGAGACATGAGACCACCGACCTCAGCCTGAGGCCGCTTCCAGTTTTCCGAGGAAAAGGCATACAGGGTCAACACCTGGATACCCAGGTCAGCCGCAACAGTAACCACTTCCTGCACCGACTCGACCCCGGCCCGATGTCCAAAAAGACGCGGCTGATGACGACATTCGGCCCAGCGTCCGTTCCCGTCCATGACAATCGCCACATGACGGGGAATACGGGCCGGGTCTATCTCCTTGTGTTGCGCCATCAGCACTGTTTGGTCGCGATCAGACGTATCTGGCCATGTTCAGTGGTCGCATGAAGATCCATCAGACCTCCATCACCTCAACTTCCTTGGCCGCGGTTGCCTCATCGATCAGTTTAATAAAGGAATCTGTCTCTTTCTGAACGTCGTCCTGAATCTTGAACAGGTCATCCTCAGAGATTTCCTTGTTACTCTTCTGCTTCTTCAAGGTATCGATGGCCTCACGCCGTACATTGCGGACGGCCACTCGAAACTCTTCGGCAATCTTCTTCACCTGGCGAACCAGGTCCTTACGCCGCTCTTCAGTGAGTTGGGGAATGGTCAGACGAATGACCTTTCCGTCATTCATGGGAGTCAGTCCAATACTGGACTTGAGAATCGCCTTTTCAATGGGCCCGACCATCTGCGGGTCCCAAGGCTGGATGGCTATCATTCTGCTTTCCGGAATGGTCAAAGTCCCCACCTGGTTGATTGGCAGGGGAGAACCGTAGGCATCAACCATAATACTGTCGACCAGAGAAAGAGACGCCCTGCCGGTCCGAACCTTTGAGAGCTCATGCTTGAAGCCATCGACACTCTTCTCCATCTTCTCGATCATCTCCAACACTGCTTCACTCATGATACTCTCTCCCTCACTCTCTATGGGCCTCTCAATAACTTGCCCTGTTGTCCGACAACTGCTTTCCAACCAACATGGCTGGATCAAAACGGCCAGCCACAAACAACCAAGAACGTTCGTTTCTTCGGCAGGGCCAGCCATGGTCTCCGATGGACTTCCGGATAAAAACTGTCACCGCTCAGAGACAGGCTCCAGTGCTCAACCGGTAATCAAACTGCCCACAGGCTCACCGCAGATTCCCTTCAAGATGGTCCCGGCCCGCATCATATTCAGAACCATGATCGGTTTCTGCTCTTCCCGGGCCAGGGCGATACCTGCCGCATCCATGACCCGGAGATCACGGCGCAGAACCTCGTCATAGGTCAAATGATCATAACGTACGGCATCGGTGTGGAGAACAGGGTCCTTATCGTACACTCCGTCCACTTTAGTGGCCTTGATGACCAGGTCGGCACCAATTTCCAGGGCCCTGAGCACACCGGCTGAATCTGTGGTAAAGAACGGGTTTCCTGTACCGGCAGCAAAGATCACCACTCTGCCCTTTTCCAGATGACGGACCGCCCGACGCTTGATATAGGGCTCACACACACTGCGCATGGCAATAGCCGACAGGACCCGGGTATCAACGCCCTTCTTTTCCAGGGCATCCTGAAGGGCCAGACTGTTCATGACCGTGGCCAGCATCCCCATGTTATCTGCACTGGTACGATCCATCCCCTGTCCGGCTCCAGCCACCCCGCGAAAGATATTGCCAGCCCCGATAACTATACCAAGCTCTACCCCCGATGCAACGATCTCTTTCACTTCATTGGAAATATAATCCAGAACACCGGGATTGATGCCATAGGCGTCTTCACCCATCAGGGCCTCACCACTGAGTTTCAAAAGGACTCGTTTATAACGGATGGACATGGGCCAGACACCTCGTAACGGCTAAGAGGAATAAGAGAAGAGGAAAAACGGGTCGATCCCAGAGAAAGGCCGACCGCAAACAGCAGTTCGGCCGCCGGAAATGACTTTCCGGCGGCCGGGATACAACCGCAAATCAGGCGCCGATCTGAAACCTGGCGTAACGCTTGATGGAGATATTCTCTCCCATCTTGCCAACCAGTTCAGTGAGCATCTCCTGGATGGTCACATCCGGATTCTTGACAAACTTCTGCTCCAGCAGACAGATCTCGGCCAGAAACTTGTCGAGCTTGCCGGTCACCATCTTTTCGGCAATATTCTGGGGTTTCCCTGAATCAAGGGCCTGTTGGATATAAATAGCCTTTTCACGGCTGACAACATCTGCCGGAACCTCTTCCCGGGACAGGGCCACAGGGGCAGAAGCTGCCACATGCATGGCAATATCACGTGCAAACTCGAGAAAACCATCGGTCTTGGCCACAAAATCCGACTCACAGTTGACTTCGACCATCACCCCGAGTTTCCCTCCGGCATGGATATAGGTCTCAATCACCCCTTCACTGGTGGCTCGGCCGGCCCGTTTGGCAGCCACGGCCAGGCCCTTCTGGCGGAGAAGGTCTACGGCCTTTTCCATATCGCCATCGGTCTCACCAAGGGCCTTCTTGCAATCCATCATTCCTGCGGCAGTCCGATCCCGAAGATCCTTGACCATCTGACTTGTAATTTTCACCTTAGTTCTCCTTATACTCACTCAAATTAGAGATATTCCGGGCAGCAAGCAGACTTCACCCTCACCGTTCCCTCAGCCCTGGGAACACGACCGGGGCTGGCCACTGGCCGCCCCGATCAAATCTTCTCATAAACAGGTCGAGCCGAAGCTCGGTCTGATCAATATTATTCGGCAGCAGGCGGAGCATCTGCCTCGGCAGACTGGGCAGCCATTGCCTCACCCTCGACGGCCATGGCAGCAGCGAGTGCCTCATCAGAGGCTTCTTCGCCGTCCCGCTCGGCCTGACCTGCCAGAACCGCATCAGCGACACTTCCACAAATCAGGCGAATGGCACGAAGGGCATCATCATTGCCGGGGATCAGAAAGTCGATTCCGTCGGGATCACAGTTGGTATCGGTCAAGCCGACAACTGGAATATTCAACTTGCGCGCTTCGTTAACACCGATGGCCTCTTTCTTGGGATCAACCACAAAGACAACACTGGGCAATCCACGCATATCCTTAATTCCACCAACATTCCGCTCTAGTTTGATTCGCTCTTTTTCCATGAGAAGAATTTCTTTCTTGGGAAAACGGCTGATCGAACCGTCGGCCTGCATGGACTCAATGGACTTCAGACGCTCAACACTCTTTTTGATGGTCTGAAAATTGGTGAGCATGCCACCCAGCCAACGATGATCAACGTAAAACATGCCACACCGTTTGGCCTCATCATTAATAATGGATTGAGCCTGACGTTTGGTGCCGACAAAAAGAACGGTCCCACCTTTGGCAACTTCACTGGTAATGAAATCGGCGGCCTTATCAAAAAGACGCTTGGTCTTATCCAAGTTAATAATATAAATGGAGTTCCGAGGCCCGTAGATATACGGTTTCATCTTCGGATTCCAACGGCGGGTCTGATGACCAAAATGGAGTCCTGCCTGCAGCATGTCCTTGACACTTACATTTCCCATCTCACTTCTCCTTGTTCTGGTTAATCCTCCATCCCCGATCGATCACCTGAGTGTGGACATTCCACCCATCAGACGACACCAGTTTTTTTGGGGATGTGTGTATTTGCTGATTTCAGCATTGGCCCGATCAATTCAGGCAGCATAAAAGAATTTCTATTACCACAACCGACCATCTTTTGCAAGTACTCGAATCCACATCAGCTCGGTCCCATGAATCATGGATAACCGGCAGAGGAGTCAAACAATCAAAGAGAAACGGTACGTGTTCATCGAGATTTTCAAATAGAAGATCTGGTGGTGAGCTTGGCCCGGCAGGGGCAGGAAGGTCCCTGTCCAGCTACGCTTCGCTCAAAACATGAACGACTTTCCGCCGCCCATGTTTCAGATACGCTGGCCAGGGACATTGGACGACATTATTTCGGTACCAGAGACGATTGTCCCCCAAGAATCAGCTTCAACCAGTCAAAACCAAACTTGAGCAGTTCAGCATCATCTGTGGCAATACCTCGGCGGGTGGACTTATCAAGACGAAAACGGCCGAGCAGGCCCTGAGATTCGGCAAAGGTCCGAAAGCCATCAATATCATAACAGACCATAAAGGCCATCTGCTGCCTGGGACCGTTCGCCCCCTCTCCTCGCCAGGGATTGGTGCCGAAAAGGGTATCCATTCCGGCCCACAGATCGCCCATAACATTGTACTCATGCAGACGCTGGTCACGCACCCAGCGCGTTACGGTATATTGCTTGTCTTCCTGATGCCCCAGACAGTAAGAATGGCTGGTCAGAAAATAAAATTCCTGATCACGACCACGACTGGGATTACGATCAACGGCCCGCTCCAGGGGATACGTACGACAGGCGGAAGGTCGATCATCATAGACCTTACACCCCTTCTCGTCCAGAAACGGACAGGCCTTTTGATCATTCAGGCGCAGCATCACTGTTGGGAAATATGGATGCACCCCCTGAGCCAGGCGGGTATGACCGTTCATAAAGGTCTGAGAATCCATCCCCAGAGCGTTTTTCAGGCGCAGAATATCGTATGGATACAGGACCATATCCACATTCCTACAGCAAAGAGTAAAACACTCCACCCCGGAATGGCAGGCAAAAGTAAATGGCTGCTGCCCCAATGGCTCCATTCCCTCAGGAAACTCTTGACGATGACTCATAAACCCAATCCCTTCCCCTTCAGGAAAACTCAAAACACCCTGCTCTGGAACCGATACAGACCAGAGATTAGCAAGACACAAAAAAGCCGTCATCAACCCCAGGGGTCCATGACGGCTTTGACACTCTCAACAGAGCAACAATCAATTTTCAGATGCGTCCTCAACAGAGGTCACTTCCTGATAATCAACCAGCTCGATAATGGCCATGGCGGCTGCATCACCAAT
>CALENA010000010.1 GCA_937910875.1 uncultured Desulfobulbaceae bacterium
GTAATGGCAAAATAATCAGAGAAGAGTATCAAGATAATCAGAGAAAAATTAGTCAGTTAATGTGACAAGCAACACCTGTGTCTCTCTTTCTGTGTACCGAACTGGTTCCCAAGTTTGAATTTTTTGTCGATCGGTTGGAAATTACCTCTGCCGGTGTCGTCCATCCAGGCAAGGAACAGGATGATTTCTTTGCCGGATACTCCATGCCCCGTAACAAAACCCTGATGCGGGTTTTCAAGGATCTGGAAATGGTGGAATATCTCGGTTCCGGTATGCCCCGTATTCTCAAAGCCTACCATCGCGAATCCTACACCTTTTCTACACATTTTATCCGTACCACTTTTCCGATATCCACAGAGGCCTTGGCGTTGAAAAAGGAGGTGGCTCTCGGAGAGAAGAAAATACCGAGGGCCCAGTCAGGGGCCCAGTCAGGGGCCCAGCCCCAGTCCATTGTGTCTGCATTGTCCGCTGCGTCTCTATCCGCTGCGGAACTGATACAGGCCCTAGGGTTGGAGAGCAAAACAGGAGCCTTTAAACGAACTATAAAAGAACTGCTCGAACAGGATATAATTGAATACGCCATCCCTGATAAACCTACCAGCCGTTTGCAGAAATAGCGTCTCACCGCAAAGGGAATCAAAATACTGAAGGAGATGTGAACCGCTTTTGGCAAGACGGGTTGTGACAAGATCATGGCGAAAACCAAGGTGACTGCCCTGGTCAGGAGAAAGGTGCAGTGAATTTCAAATATGCATCCTTTATTGCAGGGATACTTGGCTTGAATCTCTTGCGTCTGAGTGAGAAGATCTCTCTTTTGTCCTTGAATCTCAAAGATAGGCGCCGGATTTTTCCACCGCCACAGCCACACGTCATCACCAGGCACCGTATAATAAGTCGCTGCCTTCAGCTTTTTCCAAACGTGGGGTTTTTTCCACTCGAACAACAGCCATTCGGTCTTGGTCAGGACAGCTATGATGAGTGAATTCTCAGTGATTTATTTAGGTTTTGCTGTCGCCATTACTGTTCTGATTGGTCTGATGCTGGTCTTCCGTCGAACAATCAGCCGTCTGAAGAGGCAGACGGAATTTCAGGATGCGATTTTGGGACGGACCACGGCCGGGATTATGATCGTGTCGTCAGAGCGTAAGATTATTGAGGTGAACCGGCGGTTTTGCGAGATGTACGGTTACACCCGGGACGATCTGGTCGGTCAAAGCGCCGAGATCCTGCATCTTGACCGGGCGCAGTATGAACGGTTCGGGCAGTGGTTTGATAAGGCCCGCAATGACAGCAGTGACGGCCCACTCATGCAGGTCGAATATCATTTTCGTTGCAAGGATGGCGGGACCTTCTGGGCTGTTGTCTCCGGAGGGCCACTGGAATTACCTGACAGTGATATGGGCGTGGTCTGGAGTGTGACGGACATCAGTGATCGCAAGCAGGCAGAGGCGGAACTTGCGATCGAGCGTGGTCATATGCAGAGCCTCTTTGAGGTGAACGGCTCTGGTATGCTGGTTGTCTCGTCTACCCGGCAAATCCTGCAGGTCAATAACCAGTTCTGTCTTTTGTTCGGTTATGGCCGGGACGAACTGGTGGGGCAGAACGCTCGGGTCCTGCATGTTGATCAGCAGCATTATGAGGATTGGGCACCCTGTTTTCAGGAGGCAAGGGCTGGTCTTCCACTTGCGAGTGCTGATTACCCCTGGCGTCGCAAGGATGGGACGATTTTCTGGTGCTTTTTTGCCGGGGTCAAGATGCAGTTGCCCAATGGTGAGCCGGGGGTGCTCTGGAATGTCATTGACATTACCGAGCGCAAGCTGGCTGAAGAAAAGATCAAGGGACAGCAGGTCTTTCTGCAAAACGCCCTGGATGCCTTGACTCATCCCTTCTATATTATTGATGCCAAGGATTATACCATTAAGATGGCCAACAAGGCCTCTGCGTTTGGTGAGTATCCGGCAGGGGCAAAATGTTTTCAGCTGACCCACAATCGGAATGAACCCTGTGCCGGGGAGGACCACCCCTGTTTTTTTAGAGAAATAGCAAGGACGCGACAGCCAGTCGTTGTTGAACATGTCCATACTGATCGAACTGGAAAAAAACAAAATATCGAGGTCCATGCCTATCCGATTTTTGACGATGACGACAACCTCAGTCAGGTTATTGAATATTGCCTGGATATCAGTGGACGTAAACAGGGGGAGGAAGAACGGAGCCGTCTGGTAACCGCCATTGAACAAGGTGTCGACAGTGTTGTTATTACCGATAAAGAAGGTCTGATCCAATACGTCAACCCAAGTTTTACGAGAACTAGCGGCTACAGTAAAGAAGAGGTGATCGGCAAAAACCCGAGAATTTTAAAGAGCGGCAGGCATGATGCCCTTTTTTACCAGGAGATGTGGGAAACATTGCTCAGTGGTCAGGCCTGGCAGGGGCATCTGATTAACAAGAAAAAAGACGGCACCCTGTTTGAAGAAGAGGTCTCCATCACACCTGTCTTGAATGAAGCTGGGGAAATGATCAATTATGTGGCGGTCAGACACGATGTGACAGAGCAGATGCAACTTGAAGAACAGCTCAGGCAGGCCCAGAAGATGGAGTCGATCGGCACCCTGGCAGGTGGTATTGCCCATGATTTCAATAATATTCTGGCGGCAATTCTGGGGTTTGCGAAACTGGCTAAACGTAATCTACCATCAGGTACATTGGCGTGTGAGAATATCGACAGGGTTATCACATCAGGAAAAAGGGCTGCCATACTGGTGCAGCAGATCCTTGAGTTCAGCCGTAAGACAGAACAAACCCTGCAACCCTTGCAACCGCATCTGATTGTCGAGGAGGTTTTGCAGATGCTGCATTCCACCTTGCCGGCCACTGTTGAAATTCAGACCGATATTGATCCAGCCTGTGGGACGATCATGGCCGATCCGACCAAGATTCATCAGATCGTCATGAACCTCTGTACCAATGCCTTTCAGGCCTTGAAGGATGAACAGGGAATCATACGGGTCAGGCTTTCTTGTCAAGAACGGGCAGTGAAGGTAAGCGGGAAAGATCAGGATGAACGGGTCCCGTTTATGGTCCTGTCTGTTTCAGATACGGGACAGGGGATCGTGCCGGAGACAGCCTCCCATATTTTTGAACCCTATTTCACGACCAAAGGCCAGGATGCCAGAAAGGGGACCGGACTTGGCCTGGCTGTGGTTCATGGGATTGTTGAGGGGTATGGAGGTGTCATTGACCTTGAGAGCAGGCCCGGGCATGGCTCCACTTTCAGGATCATGATTCCGACAGTGTCTGTGGAGGTGGAGGCTCCGGAAAGAGAGGGACAGGTGGAAGACCTTCCCGCAGGGACCGAGCGGATTCTCATCGTTGATGATGAACCCATGTTGATTGAGATGAACAGGATGCTGCTGGAAGATCTGGGCTATACGGTCGTTGGGGTCACAGACAGCAGAGAAGCCCTGGCAAAAGTGAGGGCCGAACCAGGGCGTTTTGATCTGATTGTTACCGACCAGACCCTGCCGGGGCTGACCGGCTCCGAGTTTGCAAAGCACGTCCTGGCAATCGACCCGAGCATGCCGATCATTATCTGTACCGGATACAGTGCAATCAGCTCGGAAGAGGAGGCCCTGACCATCGGGATCAAAAAATATATCCATAAACCTGTCGAGGAAGATGAGTTGGTCAGGACGATCAGAAAGATTCTGGATGAGCGGAACCCGTCATGAAACGTCTCCGGCAGACACTGGTCTATCTCTTTATTGCCTTTGCCTATGTGACGGGCTCTGTAGCATTGCTTTTCTTGGTCGTTCCAGGGCCACGCCTTGAGCGAGTTTGGCTGGTATGAGAAAGGCGAAGCAAAGATTGTGTGCGCTAATCCCTTTGCCCGGAATGAGATTGTCGATTAGGATAATGTCTCTGGCTCTGAGAGCAGAGTGTGAGAATAAAGCGTTTGTGCCGGTCCATTTGAGCCTCTTGCAAAATAATCTTTTCGCCCAATCTCTGCGTTATGCTCAAAATTTCATCCTCGGAATATCAACCATATGCCTGCGGTAAAATTTTTCGCATGCCTTGATTTTGAACGAAAATCTGCATGTTGCAAGAGGCTCCATTGGAGAGCGGAGAACTTTTTAAAGGTCGTCTGAGGCAAGTGAATGAAAGAGAGTCTGCCAATTCCCGTTTGTTCAACCTGCCAGGCGTCTGGCAGCAGCAGTTATACCCCCGGAGACACCACTTATTGCTGTTCGAATTGCGGTACGGAAATGAGGTATCTGCCTGCGGGAGAATTGCTGATGTCTGGCGGGAGTCAGGTGAAAAAGAATAATGGCTGGATAACGAAATTTTCCGTACTCAGCTCTGAGCGTTCTACCGGTCAGGCCATTCTGGGGCTGGGTGTCCTGATTCTGGTTCTGGCCCTTTCTTTTTTTGGATCGGGCAGAACCGGGGCGGATGGCGCTCTGTGGAGTGGTGGCTCTGGCTTGCTGCTGGTGATGATCGGTCTTAGAAAAACAGTGGTTCACAAGAGAAAGGTCCTGAGGGCACGGCGCCAGTACCCTTATTGGCATAATTGATATTCTGTGCCTGGATGATTCCTGTCGATGCTGCTCATCTTCCCCCCAGTTGCCAAACCGTGTGAACCGCCGGCAGGGATTGCCCTGTTGGCCGGAGTTCTGCGCGGCCATGGCGTGCCCTGTACGCTCCTGGACGCCAATCTTGAAGGCTTGTTGTCTCTGCTTGCCGCACCCCCTGTTCCGTCAGATACCTGGGGGCGTCGCGCCTGTCGTGGCCTTGGTGACAATCTGGCCGCCCTCAAAGACCCGCAACTCTACACGAACCCGGATCGCTATCAGCGAGCAGTGGCTGATCTTGGCCGAATCCTTGATCTTGTCGGCCGCCCGCATGGCCTGGGGTTGACCCTTGCCAATTACCAGGACCAGCTCTTGTCGCCCTTGAAGAGTGTTGATCTGTTGCGGGCGGCTCAACAACCTGAGACCAACCTCTTTTATCCCTATTTCAGTGAGCGTGTGCCCGGGTTGATTGCGACAGAAAAACCAGCGCTGGTCGGTATTTCCCTCAACTATCTGAGCCAGGCCCTTTCTGCCTTTGCTTTGATCGGTTTCCTGAAAAGCCAGTATCCGGGCCTGCCTCTGGTCCTGGGCGGTGGCCTGGTCACCTCCTGGCTCAGCAATTCCGCCTTTATCAATCCCTTTGCCGGCCTGATTGATCATCTGGTGGCCGGGCCGGGCGCTGATGCCTTGCTGTCTCTGCTTGGCGTGACCAACAATCAAGAACACCATACCCCGGATTATGAGGATCTGCCGCTGGGCGACTATCTGGCCCCGGGCCTGATCCTGCCATACGCGGCTTCTTCTGGCTGCTATTGGAACAAGTGTTCCTTCTGTCCGGAAACGGCTGAAGGCAATCCCTATCAGCAGCTTGCCCCGTCGGAGGTGCTGGCTGATCTTGCCCATCTAATCAAATACCACCCACCGCGCTTGCTCCACTTTCTTGATAATGCCGTCAGCCCGGCCCTGATGCGACAGCTGGCTGAGCACCCGCCAGGGGTGGATTGGTACGGTTTTGCCCGCGTGAGTCCTTTGCTGGAGGATCCGGATTTCTGTCTGCGTCTGCGCCAGTCTGGTTGCCTGATGCTCAAACTGGGTCTTGAGTCGGGGGATCAGAGGGTGCTGGATCAGATGAACAAGGGTATCGATCTTGGTCTGGTGTCACGGGCCCTGGCCGCATTGCATGCCGCAGGGATCTCCACGTATGTCTATCTGCTCTTTGGCACACCGTCAGAGTCGATTGATGAGGCTCGAAAGACTCTTGAGTTTGTTCATCAGCATGGTGAAGAAATCACTTTTTTGAATCTGGCCGTTTTTAATATGCCGGTCTGTGGGCCGGATGCCAGGACTCTGGCGTTGCGTGACTTCTATGACGCCGACCTGACCCTCTATGCTGATTTCACCCATCCCCGCGGCTGGCACCGAAAGGCCATTCGCCGCTTTCTTGATCAGGAGTTCAGGCGCGACCCGGTTGTGGCCGCAATACTCCGTCAAGACCCACCCCTGTTCACTTCCAATCACGCCCCTTTTTTCTGTTCATGACTCTGCCGATTGGTGGATGATTGATATTTTTCGTTGACATTTATTCATTCAAAACAATATACCTACATAAAGAACGTGTCACATTGTGGTACGTTCTCCATCTGCGGGCCAAAGCGGGAAAGATTGCGTTGGGGGGTGATTGTGACTGATGAGACTATTGAAAGACGTCTGGATGTTCTCACTGCTGAAGTTGCCTCTCTGCGCAGCAAGGTCGCGGCCCTGGAGACACAACTGGGACAGGGGGCAGGCGTCTTCCCTGCTGTCCAACCCCTTCGGCCATTGAACGTCGCAGCCCCTTCTGCCGGGCTCGGGTCTGATGCCCTGTGGTCAAAAGTTGGCCAATCGTCCCTGCTCCCCAGAATAGCGACCATCTGCTTTGTCCTGGTGGTGGCGCTGGTTCTACGTACCCTGACAGACAACGGGATGATCGGTAAGCCACAGGGGACCTTTCTGGGCATGGGATATGCCGCACTGCTGCTGGCCCTGGGCTGGCGGGAATTGGCCAGGGACAGTCGACTGGCCGTGGTCTTCCCTGTCTGCGGCGCTGTCCTGATGTATTTTATCGTCCTGGAGTCCCATCTCAGGTTTGAATCCCTGTCATCCCTGAGTGCCTACGCTATTCTTTTGTTGGTGCTCCTGGCCCTGTCGCTGACCAGTCGAAGATTTGAGTCGTCAGGTCTCAGTTGTCTTGGGGTCCTTGGGACATCCTGCGTTGCCATTGCTCTTGATCTGTCTGCGCCCAACTTTGGCCTGCTCCTCCTGTTTTTACTGATCACCACAGTTGAGGCCTATCTTGCCGGGCGTCGCTTGAGCGGATGCCGGTGGTCAAGATGGATTGTGTTTGTTCTGACCGTTCTGGTCTGGACCTACTGGACCTATGAGTTGAGTTCTGCGTTGCGGGAGGGTCTAGATGTTGCCCCATTGCTCTCTGCAGCCTGGTTTTTTCCGATCATGCTCTCTTTCGTGGTCATTTTTACCCTGATGGCTGTCCGGGATGGTGTGGGTGATCAGAAATGGAATACCTTTGATCTGGTAATTCCCTCTCTGGTCGGGCTTTTTGTGTATCCGCTGGTGAGAGTGGTGGCAATAGCCTGGCATGGAAGTGTGCACTGGCTGGGGATTCTCGGAGTGCTGGTGGCAGCCTTTTATTTTGCCACGGCCGCCTGGTTGTTCAGGCAGGAGAACACGGGCGGTGCCGGGATCTGTGGTTTTACTTTTGCCGGGGCGATTATTCTGGCCATGTCCTTTTCCGATGCGGTCGGCAGTATAGTCCTGGCCATGCTGGTATGGTCAGTAGTGGCGCTGGGACTGGCCATGTTGTCAGGGGCCTGTGAAATTGGGGGGATTCGCCTGGCCTCTTATCTGTTGCAGGGGCTGGCCTGTCTGGCGGCGGTGCTTTCTGGTCATCTCATTGCCGCAACGCCGGTATTTATACAAGTCTCATGGGTGGCGGCAGGGCTTGCCTTGATGGCCGGGTATCAGTATTGGTGGTGCCGGAAGCACCCCCTGGCCTGCTCCATTGGGTTTTTTGCCCGGGTCGACCCAAGCGATCGCAGTGCAATTCTGCTGATTGTGGCCTGTGTCGTGAATGGGTTTTTGCTGTTGCAGATGGTTGCGTATCAGATTCTCCTTCCTTTTGTGGCCGATTTGCCCAATACTCTTACTGGTACTCAGTCTGTTCTGATCAATCTCGGTGCCATGGGCTTGATGTTTCTGGCCCTGTCCCAGCGGAACAGGGAAATTCTGGGGGTGGCGATTCTGGTTTTTGCCATCGGGGCCGGCAAGGTGTTTCTGTTTGATTTTTTCAGGTCCAGCGGAATCCCGCTGGTTATGAGTGTCTTTTCGTTTGGTGTGGCGGCTGCGGGTTGTTCCGTGACCTTGAATCGTTGGCAGCAGAACGGAAAAAAGAGTGTTGGCTGATCAGGAAAGGGGATTGTCTGGATGAAAAAACATGCATTGAAGCCACTGTGGGTGGCGCTCACTGTTATTGCACTTGTTCTGCTGGCTCGATATGTCATGGTTCCGAAGGACTTCGGGGTGAACGGCAGAAATTTCACCTACGGATTCCATCGTCAGAGTGCCATCAATGACTGGCTGGTGGTGCCGGTGAAATACAAGGGCAAGGAGTCCTGTAATGAATGCCATGATGACAAATATGCCGAAAACCTGGAGTCCCGCCACCGGCTTCTCGAATGTGAAAACTGTCACGGTCCCGCCCTGGAGCACCCTGAAAACCCGGAACGGCTTGTCATAGACCTGAGCCGTGATCTTTGTCTGCGCTGTCACTCAAAATTGGACTATCCGAACTCGCCACGCGGTGCATTGCCCGGGATTGATCCTGCGGAGCATAACGCCGGTCTGGCGTGCAGCGAATGTCACAACCCCCACAGGCCTGATCTGGAGGACATGTAATGAGTTTTTCACGGCGAAAATTTCTGGTCACATCGCTGAAAGGGGCCATTGGCGCTGCCTTGCCGATCTCTGCCTTCAGACTCCTGAGCCCTGCTGAGGCTCGCGCCGTGGTTGGAGATGCCTCCAGGCGTTGGGTGTTTCTGGTCGATACCACGAAATGTGTGGGTTGTGGCCTCTGTGTAAAGGCCTGTAAAAAGGAAAATGAGGTCCCGTATGATGCGCCGGTGACCCGGACCTGGGTCGAGCGGTATGTGGTGACCCGGGATGGTCAGACTCACATCGATTCGCCCAATGGCGCCCGGGATGGTTTTACGGATCCCAGAATCGATGATCAGGAGATTCCGGCCGAGGAGATCACCAAGGCCTTTTTCGTGCCCAAACTCTGCAACCAGTGTGAAAATCCGGCCTGCGTCCAGGTCTGCCCGGTGGGGGCCACCTTCCAGACCAGAGATGGCGTGGTGCTTGTCGACCGAAACTGGTGTATCGGCTGCGGGTACTGCATCATGGCCTGTCCCTATGGTGTCCGCTTTTTCCACCCCGTCTATAAGGTGGCTGAAAAATGTACCTTCTGCTATCACCGGATCAGCAAGGGACTGGAGAGCGCCTGTGTCCAGGCCTGTCCCTTTGAGGCCAGACGAATGGGTGATCTCAGGAATATGGAGGACCCCGTGACTCAGATCATTATGAACGAGCGGATCGCCGTGTTGAAGGACGAATATGGTACAAAACCCCAAGTTTTCTACATCGGCCTTGATGCCCGAGTGAGGTAAACAATGACCCCAGAAATGATCGTCCACGGTGCTGAATGGACCGCCAAGGAACTCTTTGTCTATCCAAATGAATTCATTTATTGGAGCATTCAGATCGTCATGTACCCGTATATGACCGGACTGGTTGCCGGTGCCTTTGTCCTTTCCTCCCTCTATCACGTCTTTGGTCAGCAGGATCTGAAGGATATGGCCCGGTTTTCCCTGGTCTTTTCTCTGGCCCTCCTGCCCGTGGCCATGATCCCGCTGCTCATGCATGTGCAGCAGCCGTTGCGGGGGATGTATGTGCTGTTTACGCCCCATTTCACCTCGGCGATTTCTGCCTTTGGTATTGTCTTTTCCACCTATGCCATGATTGTCCTGAGCGAAATCTGGTTTGTTTACCGGGTCTATTTTGTTGATCAGGTGCAGGTCCTGGCCCGGAAGACGGATCTGGGGTCACGGCTCAAGCGTCTCGTCTACCAGGTGCTGACCCTGGGTGCTTATGATATCAGTCAGGACGCCGTTGCCACCGACAAGAAGGCCGTGAAGATCCTGGCTGCCATCGGAATTCCCGTGGCCTGTTTCCTGCACGGTTATGCCGGTTTTATCTTCGGCTCGGTCAAGGCAAACGCCCTGTGGATGAGTCCGCTCATGCCGGTTATCTTCATCATGTCGGCCGTGGTCTCGGGTATTGCCCTCTGTATGTTGACCTATATCGTGATCATGGAGTTCAAGAAGTTTCAGGCGATCCTGGCCCGTGGGCGGGGCGATGAGTCCGTGCATCTCATTGTCGGGGCCGAGATCGACGTTATTTCCAAGACATCCCGCTATCTGATCGGTTTTCTGGTGGCAGCTATTTCACTGGAGATGCTCGATCTTATCTTCCGTGGCTATACCGCCATGAAGTCCTGGGACATCCTCCGTTCGGTGATGTACGGCAAAGATTTCGTGAACATCTTTGTCCTCCAGTATGGACTTGGGAACCTGGTGCCCTTTATCCTCCTGCTCCTCCCGAAGTTGACCATCAAACGGACGGCCCTTGCCCTTGTCCTGGTCCTTTTTGGTGTGTTTATGATGCGTTGGAACGTTGTGATCGGTGGTCAGGCCTTTTCTCTGACCTTCTCGGGTTTCATGCATTATCATCTGCCGATTATCCCGCACAACCTTGAAACCTATAAGGAGGGGCTGCTGGGAGCCCTCACCGTTGCGGCGCTGCCATTTATTTTTTTCTGGGTGATCAATAAATTTGTCCCTTCCCTGAAAGAGAACTGATCTTTTTCCCTTTTTGCAAGCCGGTCGGATCGTGTTGTGTTACAGAGATCCGACCGGCTTTTTTGCGTCATCAACTTTTGCATATCAGGATGGCGTCTGATCCTGAATCTGGTGAAATGGTTGCCGGAAAAAACTCTTTGCGAATTTGTTGAAATAGGGTATTTTATTCTGTTCTGAGTCGGGCGGCCTTGGGCTGTTTGTCTTGTTGTTTTATTTTCTGTATTGAATCCGGAATGTTAGTTGCCGGCTGCCAGTAGGTTTTCTGTTGAATAAGGAGTTGCCCTTTAGTTGTGGCTCCTTATTTTTTTTATTTTGTCCTGGTCGATGTCGGGCCAGGGTCGGTTTGAAGCCGGCACCAAGAGACTGTTAGAGGACAGGAATCATGAGTGTAGACTTGAGTAAGATGCGAAATATCGGGATTAGCGCCCATATCGATTCAGGAAAAACCACCCTGACCGAGCGGATCCTCTTTTATACCGACAGAATTCATGCCATCCATGATGTTCGTGGCAAGGACGGAGTCGGGGCCAAGATGGACTCCATGGAATTGGAGCGTGAGCGTGGTATTACCATCCAGTCCGCAGCGACCTATTGTAACTGGAAGGGCATCGATATTAATATCATTGATACTCCAGGTCATGTTGACTTCACGGTTGAGGTCGAACGGGCCCTGCGTGTTCTGGACGGTGCGGTCCTGGTTCTCTGCTCTGTGGGTGGCGTGCAGTCCCAGTCCATCACGGTTAACCGGCAGATGGATCGTTACAACGTTCCCCGGATCGCCTTTATCAATAAATGTGATCGTACCGGTGCAAATCCTGCCCGTGTGACCGGTCAGCTGCGCGAGAAACTGGGGCTCAATGCCCACATGATTCAGTTACCCATCGGTCTTGAAAATGATCTTTTGGGTGTGGTTGACCTGGTGACCATGAAGGCCATTTATTTTGATGGGGCCAATGGTGAAATCATGCGTCAAGAGGAAATTCCGGCCGGACTGCAGGCTGCCGCCGATGTCCTGCGTGAGGAGTTGCTGGAAGCGGTCTCAATGTTCTCCGACGAGTTGATGGAGGCCATGCTCGAGGAGCAGGCCATTGAACCATCACAGGTTGTCGAGGCGATCCGCAAGGGGACTCTGGCTCTTGGATTTGTTCCAGTGATGGTCGGTTCAGCCTATAAAAACAAGGCCGTGCAGCCGCTGCTTGATGCGGTTCAGGCCTATCTGCCCTGTCCCACCGATGTCGAGAATGTGGCCCTGGATCTTGACCATGATGAAGTTGAGTTCAAGGTGAGCAATGACAGGAATGATCCTCTGATCATGCTTGCCTTCAAGCTCGAAGATGGCCGTTATGGGCAGTTGACCTATGTCAGAACCTATCAGGGAAAGCTGAACAAGGGTGACTCCATTATCAACGTCCGCACCGGCAAGAAGGTCAAGGTCGGCCGTCTGGTGCGGATGCACTCGGATGAAATGGAAGAGATCGATGGATGCGGGGCCGGTGATATCGTTGCCCTGTTTGGTGTTGATTGTGCCTCGGGTGATACCTTTACGGATGGCACCATGTCCTGTTCCATGAGTTCCATGCATATCCCGGCGCCGGTTATTTCTCTTTCTGTCATTCCGGTGGATAACAAGTCTCAGATTAATATGTCCAAGGCCTTGAATCGGTTCACCAAAGAGGATCCGACCTTTAAGACCTTTGTCGACCATGAGACCAATGAGACCATTATCTCCGGTATGGGTGAGCTTCATCTCGAGGTCTATGTAGAGCGGATGAAACGGGAGTACAATGCCGTGGTCGAGGTTGGCGCGCCCCAGGTTGCCTACCGCGAGACGATCTCAATGCGGGCCGATTTCAATTATACCCATAAGAAGCAGACCGGTGGTTCGGGTCAGTATGGTCGGGTGGCCGGTTTCATGGAGCCCCTGGAAGAGGGCGAGTATGAGTTTGTTGACCAGATCGTTGGTGGTTCAATCCCGCGCGAGTTTATTTCCTCCTGTGACAAGGGCTTTCAGAAGAGCATGGTGAAGGGTTCCCTTTGTGGTGCTCCGATTACCGGAGTTCGTTGCACCATCAGTGACGGTGCCTTCCATGCCGTTGACTCATCTGATATGGCCTTTCAGCAGGCCGCTCTCGGAGCGTTCCGGGAGGGGTATATGAAGGCAGGTCCCGTGATCATGGAGCCGATCATGAAGGTGGCGGTCGAAGGACCGACCGAGTTTCAGGGTGCGGCCATGGGCAGCATCAACCAGCGGCGCGGAATCATCATCGGTACCACCGAGGAAGGTCAATATACCGTGGTTGAGGCCGAAGTGCCCCTCTCCGAGATGTTTGGTTATTCCACGACCCTGCGTTCCCTGACTCAAGGCAAGGCCGAGTTTACCATGGAGTTTGCCACCTACAGACCGGTACCCAAGAGTGTCGGTGAAGAGCTGATTAAAAAGTTTCAGGACGAAAAGAAGAATTCCTGATCTTGCATCGGCGGCAAAAGACGAATAGACTAATTGTATTGTGGGGCAATTCCTGGCTGGTTATTGATCAGACAGGAGGCGTCGGCACAGACAGATGAATAGAGAGAAAAAAGGTGACTGTCATGCGAAAAGAAGACCTGGTCGTCAATAATCCGTTACGGGTCCTGGGCATGGGAATGAAGCCCAAGGATGATCAACAGCGCATGGGCCTGATCATGGCTCGTGCCGGTCTGGGGAAGACCGCAATTCTGGTTCAGATTGCCCTGGATTCAATCCTGCGCGGGAACAGGGTTCTGCACGTCTCCATCGGCGAAGGGGTCGACAAGACTCGGGCCTGGTACGACGATATCCTCGACCTGATGGTCGCAGGCCAGAAGGTCGATGACCTGCAGGAAATGGTCGCAGAGATCATGGCCAAGCGGATGATCATGACCTTCAAGGAGAGCTCCTTTGGACCGGCCAAACTTGAAGAGCGGCTGCAGGATCTGATCCAGCAGGATATCTTCCGCCCGGACTGCATGATCATTGACGGTTATGACTTTGCCACCACGAACCATGCTCAACTTGAGGAGTTCAAGTCGTTTATGGTCAGGCATGGTCTCAAGACCATCTGGTTTTCGGCGATCAGCCATCGTACCGACGAGCGGGTCAGTGCTGCTGGTGTTCCGGCGCCCTGTCATGAGCTTGATGATCTGTTCGAGATGATCTTGATGGTCGTGGCCGAAAAGGATGCCATCAAACTCAATCTGCTCAAGTGCAGTTCAGGGGCCATTGCGCCGGGTACCTCGCTGCTTCTCGACCCCTCGACCATGTTGATCAAGAAGGGTTGATTCTTCAGTCCCCGCATGGGGATGAGAATGATCAGGCGGATATTCCCGGTAGCGGGGTGTCCGCCTTTTTTTATGTGCGGGTACCATGAAAATTGAGGATTTGTGTCCAGGCTCAGGGTGGCCGAGAAATTTTACCGCAGCCATGGAGCGACTCCTCCGAGGATAAAAGTGTGAGCGGAACGCCGGGCTTGGATAAAAAGCCCATTTTTCAAGAGAGCCCAAGAGGCTTTGTGTGCTGATAAGGAGTATGGGATGAGGATCAGACCCTGTATAGACCTCCACAACGGTCAGGTCAAGCAGATCGTGGGTTCGACCTTGAGTGATGAAAATCCAGAGAGGTTGCAGACCAATTTTGTCGCTGAGCAGTCACCTGCCTGGTTTGCTGAACTTTACCGTGGGGATGACCTGCGCGGCGGTCACATCATCAAACTGGGTCCGAGCAACGAACAGGCCGCCCGCGAGGCTCTGGCAGCCTGGCCCGGCGGCATGCAGATTGGGGGTGGGGTCACTGCTGACAACGGGGCGGACTGGCTTGCGGCCGGGGCCTCGCATGTGATCGTGACCTCCCATGTCTTCCGCGATGGTCTGATCGATCGCACGCGCCTGGCCCGCCTGGTGCAGATGGTTGGGCGTACTCGTCTGGTCTTGGATTTGAGTTGCCGGAGGCGGGGAGATGAGTATGTGATTGTCACTGATCGCTGGCAGAAATTTACTTCTGTGGTGATTACCGAGGCAGTGCTGGCCGATCTGGCCGCCTCCTGTGATGAATTTCTGATCCATGCCGCCGATGTTGAGGGACAGTGCCGGGGCATTGAGCAGGATCTGGTGGAGAAATTGGCGAACTGGTCACCGATTGTGACGACCTATGCCGGTGGCGTTCGTCATCTGGCTGATCTGGACCTGATTCGCACTCTGGGTCAGGGGCGGATTGATGCCACTGTGGGCAGCGCCCTGGACATTTTTGGTGGTCATACCATCACCTATGATGAGGCCGTGGCCTTTCATCGCAGGCAGGGTCATGGCTGAGTCGCCGCAAGTCAGTCGCGCAGGCCAGGCCCTGGATGGTAGTGACTCCGGCACCACACAGATTCAACCTGATCTGGTTGAACTCAAACTGCAGATCCCGCCTGACCTCTTCCGTGCCTATCAACGCTGTACCTGGATCATTGCCCATGAAACAGGTCGTCCGCCTCTGTCCGTGATGGAAGAGATGGTTCGGGACTTCCTGGTCAAACACGGCTGTTAGATCATGTGATCCGGGCCCGTCCTCTGGGGCTTTCCCTGGGGTTCTGGGCCTGCCTCGAAGTCATCTCCTCCCTGATTACTCCGGTCTTATCACTCTTTCTTCTTTTCCCTGTCTTTCCTCTGCTCAAGCTCCGCAATCCGTTTTTCCAGTTCTTCGCTGAGGGCCACCCGTCCTTCCAGGACACAGCCGCGGCGGCCGGGGATGCATTCACCGTGCAGCCGTTTGCAGCTGTCGTTGGCGATATCGTAGTTTTTGCAGTGAAAAGTCATGAGAGTGTGATTGTCTGGAGAGTTGTTTTATCCGAAAGTTCATCGGAGAGCATCGTTGGCCATGCCGGAGTGACGAACGTTCAGGGTTGGTTGTGGTTGGCCGTTTTGGTCCAGCCATGTTGGTTAAACAGGATGGTTCATGTTGGGGGTGGTGTCGCCTGCGACCACGAATTCAGTTTTGCAGATCAGGCCGGTGGTTCGGAAGAGATGATCGACAAGGAACTCCGGAGGTCAGGATGGGGGAGTAAAGATGTTGGCGCGGTTACGACCCCCTTTTTTGGCTTGATACATGGCAAAATCGGCCTGGCTGATCAGTTCGGTCGGGTCGTTGCTCTGGTCAGGGCTGAAGGTGATGCCGATGCTGACTCCGATCTGGCATGAGGCTTCATTGATCTGCAGGGGTTGGCTCAGGTTCTCAATAATTTTTTCGGCAACCAGGGAGGCCACGGATGTGTGAGGGATGTGATTGAGGATAATTCCAAATTCATCTCCTCCCAGACGGGAGACTGTGTCTTCCTTGCGGACGATGGAGGTCAGACGGCTGGCCACCAGTTGCAGGAGTTGGTCGCCGGTCTGATGGCCGTAGGTGTCATTGACCTCTTTGAAGTGGTCGAGGTCCAGGAACAGGACCCCGATTTTCTGGTCGGGGACACGTTCCAGTTCTTTAAGCGATTGGGTGAGTCGTTCCCGAAACAGCAGACGATTGGCAATCCCGGTCAGGGGATCAAAGAAGGCCATGCGCTCAAGTTGTTCTTCACTTTCCTTATACAGGGAAATGTCTGAGAAGATGGCCACGTAATGGCTGAGCTGTTGCTGGGTGTCGTAGATGGCGCTGATGTGCAGTCGTTCAGGGTAGATTTCACCATTCTTGCGCCGGTTCCAGATCTCACCATCCCAGTGACCGTCGCGCTGCAAAGTGGTCCAGAGATCTTTGTAAAAGGCCTGGTCGTGGCGACCAGACTTGAGAAGGCTTGGTTTGTTGCCGATGGCCTCGGTGCGGTCGTAGCCGGTGATCTGGCTGAAGGCTGGATTGACCATTTCAATGATATTGTCGGCCCCGGTGATCATGATTCCCTGCCGGGCATGTTGGATGACATTGACTCCCAGGCGCAGGCGTTTTTCGTTATCTTCCAGTTCTGTGCGGATCTGGTCACGATGGCGGATAATGATGGCCGCCTGATAGAGGATGAACAGGCCGCTGATCAGGGCGAGAACAGCCGCAAGCTCAAGAATGGTCGTCTGGCTGTGGATGATCTGCTTCAGAGCCTGGTGTTTGGAGCTGATGTCATAGTACAGTTCAAAGGCCCCGAGAAAACGGTCATTGATCATGATTGGATGGTAGCTCTCCACCACGTCTTTTTCCACGGACCGACCCTCCAGGGTCTTGTCTTCCTTGCGGACCAGTTTGGTGTAAGGGTGTCCCTGGGCCACAATCTCGTGGAAATAGGGGTGGGTGTTGAGTGTTCCCACATCCGCGGTCGCTGTCGAGAAGATAATGGTGCCTGCTCCATCGAAGACCTTGACCTTTTCCAGGCCAAAATCTTCAACCGTCTCGACCAACTCGATGTGGAAGTTTGGTGGAAGGAGGAGTTGGTTCTGGTCGTGGGAGATCAGTGTCCGGCTCAGGTGTTCAGACATGCGGGCGGCATCGGTCTCAGTAAACTCGATGAGTATCTTCTGGAACATCGGGTAGCTGTAGAAACGCTCAAACAGAAGAAAACTGATGGCGAGGATGATCCAGATAAAAAGAATATTGCGCAGAAAAGAGATTTGAAAGATGGTTTTGAAGATGGTGAAGAATTTTTTCATGTGGGTTAGAGCCTTCTGTAATATGGTTTTTTGAAACTGATCAAGTGTATCAGGTAAGTGTCTGGTAAGGCAAGGAGTTAATTGCTTCTTGGATTTCTTGTTGAACCGGTGGCTGGAGTCAAAAGAGGGGTTTGGGTCATGGCTGTTTCAAATCTCGTGTTTATCGGCACGGCCTGGGCAGGGGAGACCTGTTCTGCTTTTGGTGCCGCTGGAGATCTCGGAGGCGCGAAGCGATACTGTCGAGACCCGCGGTCTGGTGCGGGATGAGCAGCAGCGTTTTCTTTTCGCGAAACCAGGAAAGATTGCCGCTTTATCAGCGTCATGCGGATTTGATTGTTGACTGTTCCAGGAAATGTATTACCGGTATCTGTCAAGTCATTGTTGCACGTCTGGCAATGGGCTCTTCGTGAAGACATGACAATTTCTGAGGTCCTGGTGACCTTTTTTGTACAAAAGAGAAGGAGATGGCGATGGCACAGGCCATGAAAGGAAATAAGGTAAAGGTGATGTATACAGGACGGTTGACGGATGGAACGGTCTTTGATTCCTCAGAGGGAAAGGCCCCTCTTGATGTGACACTGGGCAGTGGTCACGTGATTGCCGGTTTTGACGAGGCCCTGGTCGGCATGGTCGTGGGTGAGAAAAAAACGGTTGAGATTCCGGTGGAGAAGGCCTATGGCGCTCATGACCCGAAAATGGTCATGGAGGTTCCCCTGGAGCAGGTCCCGCCGGATTTGAAACCCGAGATTGGCCAGAAGCTGCAGGTGGGCGGGACCGGTGGTGAGATCATGATGGTGGAGGTCAGGGAGATCACGGACAGCCATATTTATCTTGATGCGAATCCACCCCTGGCGGGCCAGGATCTGGTTTTTGATCTGGAGCTGGTCGCAATCAGCTGATTGCTGAGTTGTGTATCCTCTGAATCTTCGGGCAATACCCCGGGGCGCCAAAACGGTTGCCCTGGGGTATTTTTGTTTCAGCAGGTTTTTGTGCTATACTGGATCCATGGGGAAGGTGATTTCTGGACGAGCCTCTTGAAAAACGCTGTGTTTGCCCGCGGAAAAATTTTTAACATGCCTTGATCTTGAATGAAAATCTGCATGTTGCAAGAGATGTCAATCAGTATGGCTGGACCAAATGAGCCAGCCGCAACCAACCATGAAAGTTCATCACTTCGGCATAGCCTGTAATGCTTTCCGATGAACTTTCAGATAAACCAGTATGCAAGATGAGGTGCGCCATGGCGACAATTTCACGTATTCTCCTGCCTATTGACTTTACCGAGTGCTCCATTGCCACTCTGGGACATGCCCGATTGATGGCCGAGACGTTCAAGGCGGATCTCTATCTCTTTTACGCCATGCCAGGAGCGGAACAGTATGAGGGCCTGGCCATGGACATTGACTGGTTTGCCACCTATCACCGGCAACTCAAGTATGAGGCCGAGCAGGCGCTGGATAACTTTGTGGCCAAGCATATGCAGGGCTTTGAACCGGTGGAGAAGGCGATCGGGGTAGGTGATGTGGTGGACGAGGTGATTGGCTATGCCAGACGCAAAAAGATCGACCTGATCATTACCGCCAGCCATGGGTGTCATCGGGCAGAGAGCCGAATCTACGGCAGTATTGCTCAATCCCTGTGTGGCAATGCTGCCTGTCCGGTCATGATCGTCCATTCCTGAGCGCCTGTTCTGCCGCTCACCCATCCCGCAAACAGCGATGAGGCTTGCAAAATTGCTGTTTGTGTCTATAGTTCAACGTTGATCAATTATCGATCGTCGAAGTCTGGAATGACTCACAGACCTTTTCCTTCGAGTCTTCACTAGCCTGGCGCTTGCCTGGATATGAGGCGACGCCAAACAGTTACAGTTGGCTGGAATAAGCTATTTTTTTATTATACTGAATAATTACAGACAGGAGAGTTATGATTACGTTCTTGCGAAAATTGACCCCGTTTCTGCTTATTTTTCTGGCCCTGGGGCTTGTTGAAGGTGGCCTGGGAGTGACTGACGCCGATGCCAGGGCCCGTATCGGGGGGCGCAGTTTCAGCCGTTCAGCTCCGGTGAAGAAACCGGCGGTGACCCAGCAGCAGGGTCAGACGCAGCCACGCTCGGGTTTTGGCCGTGGTCTGGCCGGCGGCCTTCTGGGTGGCGCCCTGGGCGGTCTGCTCTTTGGCAGTATGTTTGGCATGGGCGGCGGCGGAATGGGACTGGTTCCTCTTCTTCTCCTCGGGGCAGTTGGGTACTTCTTTTATAAACGATTTGTCCAGAAACCAAGCTCGGGCAGTGCGCCTGGTTACCGACCTCCTCCGGCCTCCTTCGGTGGCTTTGGCGCAGCACCGGTTGCTGAGCCGTTGAATGGTCTGGAGGCAGGCCTGGCCGAGATTCGTCAAACCGATTCTGATTTTGACGAGAAGTATTTTGTGGAGGTGGCCTCTGATGTCTTTTTTAAGATTCAGGCCGGCTGGATGCGACGTGATCTCTCTTCCTGTGCTCAACTGCTCGGAGCCGAACTGGCCGCGCAGTATGCAGAGCAGTTTGAGGAGATGCGCGGCCGAGGTGAGATCAACAAGCTTGAGAGTATCTCAATTCGCAAGGTCGAGGTGATTGATGCGGGTAAACAGGGAAATGAGGATTTTGTCACTGTCCTTTTTACTGCCAATCTTCTCGATTACACGATCAATGACAAGACCGATGAACTGATCCGTGGCAGCATGACTGAACCGGTCAAGTTCGCAGAGGAGTGGACCTGGGCCAGACCTGAGGGGACCGAGAACTGGAAACTTGAGGGAATCAAGGTGGTCAGTGGTTGATTGCGGTTCCTGATATGGGGATTCTATGGAGCGTGAATGGGCCCGGTTGACGATTATCTTCGTCGGCCGGGCCTTTTTTGCCGCTGACGTAGCTGTTGCAGCCATGCCGATTAGAAAAGGGGTGTCGAGGTGAAGATGAGCGGGCGGCCATTTTCTGGATGGGCAAAGGCGAGGCGACTGGCGTGCAGGAGAAGTTGGCCTGGGCCGGTCCCCCGGCCATACAGACGGTCGCCGACAATGGCCAGGCCCAGGCCGAGCGGGTGGGCGGCGTGAAGGCGTAGCTGATGGGTACGGCCGGTGAGTGGCTGGAAGCAGATTCGGGTGTGCGTTTTGTCAGTTTTTATCCTTTGCCAGCGGGTGATTCCCAGCTTGCCCTGGATGTCATCATGGACCTGATGCGGTCTGTTGTACGGATCAAGGCGAAAACGGAGGCGGATTTCGCCTGTGTCACCGACTTCAGCCGGGAGTTGTCCGTCGAGCAGGGCCAGATATTCCTTATCCACGAGTCGTTGTTCGAACTGGCGGTTCAACTCACGGTGTGCCGTCCTGGTCCGGGCCACGACCATGAGGCCGCTGGTGTCCATGTCCAGACGGTGAACCGCCGGTTGTTCCGGCATATCGGGAAAGGCCTGTTGGAGGCGGGTGACCACACAATCCTGCATTTCAGGGCCCCGGCCCGGGACAGAGAGCAGGCCGCTGGGTTTATCCACAAGGATGAAGGTGGCCTCGGTGTGAATGATGTTGAGTGCAAGGGGGGTCATGGCGTGGGGTTGTCCTCAAGTCCGCAGAGAAGAAAACCCAGAATCGGTGCGCATTTATTGTGGCAGGAGGGGTAGAAGCGCCCTTGCGCACGGCTGGCTGAAGGGTTTTTCAGGCCCCAGTAAAATTCGGCAATGGAGTTGGGACGCAGATCCAGGCGGGCGGCCTGGTTGAGGAGTTTTGGGGCACAGCAGTCGCCGCTGCCGGTGGGAATGCCGTTTGTGCCGCTCCAGGCCTCATGCAGGGAGGCTGATTGGCCGCGGAAGTTGTGCAGCCGGTAGAGCCGGTGCAGGTCCTGCATCAGGGAGCGCGAGAGTGTTTTTCGTTGCTTGAACAGTGCCGTGTATTCCGGGCTGCCTGGCTGACTGCACTCCAGTTGTCGGGTGAAGGCCTTGACGCGCGGTTCGCCGGTCTGGTTGAGGCGATTGAATATCGGCAGGTCAAAGAGCGGCGGGGCCCAGCCGGGTACCTGCCAGAGCCCGTTGTACTGTCCGGAATAGGCACGCAAAGAGACCTCGCGTCCCTCCCGGTCATGACAGATCAGGACCCCGAACATCTTGCCCCTGGCCGGGCCGAACAGAAAATCAGTGCCCAGTCGCGGGTCGTCTTGCTCCCCGGTCAGGTCCAGGTCAATCGTTTTTTGGTGGTCCAGGACTGCCATGAGTTTGCTGGCCTCATTCATGGCTCTGGTGCTGGAGGGCAGGTGATGCATGCGGCCGCAGCGAGTGCAGAATCCGGCGCATCCTGTCTCAGGAGAGGGTGCTGTCTTCACAATGGCTGGATTCTTGAGTGGGCACTGGATATTTGAGCCGGTTCTTGACCATCTTCTTCTCGGCGGCCTGGATTGGGTCAAGGCCAAGCTGCATGGCCAGAGTGGTGAGGTAAATCATCACGTCGCCGATCTCCTCTTCAATATGCAGGAGCTTTTGGCTGTCCGGCCTTCGGCTCTCATCCTGCGTTAGCCATTGAAAGATCTCGGCCAGTTCAGCGACCTCAACACTCAGGGCCATGGCCAGGTTTTTGGGGGAGTGAAACGGCTGCCAGTCTCGTTCGCGGACAAATTTTTCGATCTCATCTTGCAGTTTTTTCAGGTCGTTGGGATTTGTCATGGTATTTGTTATTGCCTTCTGGTAGTGTTTCTACTTTATGTCGGCTATTCCCTGAGGTTCCTTGGGGGTACGGGCATGATCTGCTGCAGTTCAGATGCGGCAGCGTCATCAACAATTATATTTAACCAGCATGGCTGGGCCAAAATGGCCGGCCACAACTAAGGGCCTGTAAATAAATAACCTTGCCAATCTTACATCTTATCTTCGGGTCATCTTTAAATGCGGCTCAATCACAAAATCCTCAACGTAGCCCTGCTACGTCTGCGGTTTTACTCAATCGCCGCATCCAAACCTGGCCCAAATCTAAGCGTAATATCAGCCAAGTTATTTTTTTACAGGCCCTAACCATGAAAGTTCACTCCTTCGGTAGGGCCAGTCATGGTCTCCAATGAACTTTCGGATAAAACGGGAGATCCCGGTTTCATGAAACGTCACCCCCTATTGTATCAATTCTCATGTATTCTGCTTCTCTTTTTTCTGTTTCTGGGTGGGCCTGTCAGGGCCGAGGACCAGGACGATATTCAACTGGCAGGACATAACAAGTGGCTGGCCTATATCTTGGGGAAGCAGCTGCCGGTCATGCATTACAGCCACAAGCCGGTGGACAATGATCTGGCCGTTGCCGTCTTTGATCTGTATCTCAAGCAACTGGATTTCCAGAAGCGTTTTCTCCTGCAGAGCGATGTCGAGATCCTCAAGGCCTATACCTTGACCATCGACGATCGGCTCAAGGATGGCAAGGCGGACCTGCCTGGGGTCGGCCATCGCCTCCTGAATCGTCGGATTGTTGAAATCAAAGAGATGGTGGACAAGATTGCAGTGGCCGATTTTGACACTGAGGTGAAAGAGTATTATGAGACTGACCCCGACAAGCTTGATTTCGCCCGTAATCTTAAAGAACTGCAGGAACGCTGGCGTCTGATTGTCAAGGGCCAGGTTTTTTCCCGTTATCTGGATTTGCAGGAAGAGCAGGAAAAGGCAGAGGTGAAGAAGGGCGCGTCTGAGTTATGGCAGATGGCCAAGGATAAGGTGGCCAAGCGGAATCGTGAAATTTTCCACCGTCTTGAGCAGGAGACCCGCCAGGACCATTACGACCGTTTTTTCAACGCAGTAACCCGGGCCTTTGACCCCCATACCGGCTACCTGCCTCCGGCCGGCAAGGAAGATTTTGATATCCATATGCGGGGCAGTCTTGATGGTATCGGCGCCCTGCTTCGTGAGGAGGATGGCTATATCAAGGTGGTCCGGATTATTCCCGGCAGTGCCTCTGCCCGTCAGGGGCGTCTGGAGGCTGAAGATATTATTCTTGAAGTTGCCCAGGGCATTGAGGAACCGGTCGATGTCACAGATATGCGTCTTCGTGATGCGGTCCGGCTGATCCGTGGTCCCAAGGGCAGTGAGGTTCGACTGGGTGTGAAAAAATCTGACGGCACCCTTGATCTGATCCCGATCATCCGTGATGTGGTCCAGATCGAGGAAACCTTTGTCAAGTCGACCATCTTGAATGGTCCAGATGGCAGTCGGATCGGTTACCTGCTGATCCCCAGTTTTTATCGTGATTTTGAAAATTCAGGGAACGGTCAGCCCAGCCGCAATTCCACCGATGATACCCGGGCGGCCCTGCTCGAGCTCAAGGCGGCCGGAGTGGACGGTTTGATCCTGGATATGCGTAACAACGGAGGGGGTTCCCTGATCGATGCCGTGGACATCGCCGGTCTCTTTATCCGGGAGGGGCCCATCGTCCAGATCAAGACCAGCGGGTCGGATCGTAAAATCCTGCGTGACGAAGACCCGCAACGGCTCTATGATGGACCAATGGTGGCCCTGGTGAATCAGTTTTCGGCCTCGGCCTCAGAGATCGTGGCCGCGGCCCTTCAGGATTATCATCGGGCAGTGATTATTGGTGGGCATCATACTCATGGCAAGGGGACGGTGCAGACTGTGGTTGATCTCAACGACCTTCTGCCCTTTCTCAAATTTGGTCAGGGTGGCCGAGATTTCGGGGCCCTGAAGGTGACCATTCAGAAATTCTACCGGGTCAACGGCGGGTCAACCCAGTACCGGGGGGTGGAGCCGGATATTGTCCTGCCCAGTCTCTTTCAATATCTGGAGTCTGGCGAACAGTATCTTGATTATTCTTTGCCCTGGGACCAGTTGGAGGCCGTGGAGTATAAACTGTTCGACGGCAAGTCCTTTGATGTGGCCACCCTGGCTGTGGCCAGCAAGGACAGGACTGCCGTGGATCCTGGTCTGCAGGTGATTGCCGATGAGGCGACCAAGGCCCAGATCAGGAGCAAGGAGACCCGTATTTCCCTGCGTCTGGCCGATATGATTCAAGAGCGAGCCGATGCGCGACAGGCACGGACAAAACTGGGCGCCCATTATCGTCAGTATCGGGTCGAGCAGGGAAATGATCTGGATCTGGTCAAGTCCGAAGATGAGGCGAAGGTCCCTGACGAGGATAAGTGGCTGGAGGACGTCCGGGAAGATCCCTATGTGGGCGAGGCCATGCGGGTGGTTGCTGATCTGCGTCGTTGACGCAGGGGCTGAAGTCGTTCTGCCAGTGAATTGCTGATTGAATCTCATTCCCGGCAATTTGCTGTGAGTAAAGGAGACTTGGCGCTTTTGATCCCCTGTGGCCTGCTGCGGGGAGTTTGTTTTTCCGGGAAAATTTTCTTGATTAACCCCCCAAAAAATGATAAACCACGGTACTTATGAATGGGCATTCATTTAACAGAGGGAAAGGTGCAGGTTATGGAATTGGATGAGGCCTTCAGGTGGTACCGGGAAAAGATCATAGATAAATGGGTTGGTTATGCCCTTGAAACCTATGAGTCGTCCAGTTTTTTCAAAAATGAGAAGGATAAGTTCGCCAATCCGGTGGGAGGCAACACCCGCGAGGCCTTCAGTCGTCTGTACACCAAGCTGACCTTGGGGGCGGACCCCGGTGAGTTTGTCGCCCCCCTGGAACAGGTCATGCGGATTCGCGCCATTCAGGCGTTTCGGCCGTCTCAGGCCGTGGGTCCGATTCACGCGATTAAACACATCACCCGTGAGATTCTGGAGAAAAACAAGGAGACCCGCCATCTGGTCGTCCAACTCTATGATTTTGAATTTGCAGTTGATCTGGCGGTGCTTGCCGCCTTTGATCTGTACATGCAGTGTCGTGAACAGTTGTATCAGGTCCGGATCAAGGAGATCAAGACCGGAAGTTTCATTCTTACAGACAGCAGATGTCCTTCAAACCTGCTGAAAACAGATGCATTGGAGCCGATCACGGTTCTGCAAGACATTTAACCGGCAGTCGTATCGGGTGTGTGCACCTGCTGCGACGGCCCCAATCCGTTCATCTTGAAGCGAGGTAAGAAATGAAGTACGCCTTCTCATTTCTGGCAGTCATTGCGTTGATTCTGATCGCATGGCTAGGATCCCGGATACCGGGCATGGAGTACCTGTTTGGGGTCGCCATTCCCTATCTGGCCATTATGGTCTTCCTGGGTGGCTTTGTCTATCGAGTCATACATTGGGCCAAATCACCGGTTCCCTTTTCCATCCCGACCACCTGTGGGCAGGGAAAATCGCTTGATTTCATCAAGCAGGACAAGCTTGACTGTCCCACCAAGACGTCCGAGGTGGTTGCCCGGATGGCCCTGGAAATTCTGGCCTTCCGCTCATTGTTCCGCAACACCAAGTCAGAACTGCATGAGGGCCCGAAAATCACCTATGAGTCTTCCAAGTGGCTCTGGCTCTTTGCCTTGATTTTTCATTATTCCTTCCTGGTGATTGTCCTGCGGCACATGCGTCTGTTCGTCAATCCGGTTCCGGCCTGGATCCAGGCCCTGGAATTTGGCGATGGCCTCCTGCAGATCGGCGCGCCGACCATGTATATGACTGACGTAGGCCTGATCCTGGGCGTTGTTCTTCTTTTTGGTCGTCGACTGATTACCCGCCATGTTCGCTACATTTCTCTTGCCAATGACTATTTCCCGCTGGTCCTGATTTTTTCCATTGCCGTGACCGGCATCCTGATGCGCTTCTTCCTGCGCACTGATATTGATATCGTCAACATCAAAAACCTGCTCGTCGGTCTGGCGACCCTGCAGCCGGTTATAGGCGCTGAGATTGGAGCTATTTTTTATATCCATATCTTTCTGGTCTCCGTGCTTCTGGTCTACTTCCCGTTCAGCAAGTTGATGCATCTGGGCGGCGTGTTCATGAGTCCTACCCGGAACATGAAAAACGACAGTCGGGCCAAGCGCCATATCAACCCCTGGAATGATCCTACCATCAAACCGCACTCCTATGCCGGTTATGAGGATGAGTTCCGTGAGTTTATGGTTGAGGCGGGCATCCCGGTGGACAAGGAATTGGCACCGAAAAAGGACGAAGCTTAGGATTTTGACAATTCAAACGAGCTGATAAGGATAAGAACAATGGCAGTTGCAAAACTAGAACAATTATCGAAAAGTGTAGTGCAGGGTCCGTCCTTGGCCACCGGAGCGATACCGACCCAGGACTGGATGGACGTGCCGGTGGTCTTCAAACCGGGTAACTTTGCCTACCAGGCCAAGGTGGAGAAGGTTGAGTATCTCAACTCCCAGAAGGATCTCAACTTCCCCAATGCCCGTGAATGGTCGCCTGAGAATGACGACTGGAAACTTCCTGAGGACTGGAAGGAAATTATCCTGCACGGTTTGAAGGAGAGGCTGGACAAGTTCCGGAGCCTGAAGATCTTCATGGATTGCTGCGTGCGCTGTGGCGCCTGCGCGGATAAGTGCCATTTCTTCCTGGGCACTGGAGATCCCAAAAATATGCCGGTGATGCGGGCTGAACTTTTGCGCTCGATCTACCGCAATGACTTTACTCTTGCCGGTAAACTTATGGGCAAGATGGCCGGTGCCCGCGAGATGACCGTGGGTGTGCTCAAGGAGTGGTTCATGTACTCCTATCAGTGTACAGAGTGTCGGCGCTGTTCCGTCTTCTGTCCCTACGGCATTGATACGGCCGAGGTGACCATGATGCTCCGCGAACTCCTTCATCTGGTGGGCGTGGGTATCAACTGGATTCTGGAGCCTGCCTCCAACTCAAACCGGACCGGTAACCACATGGGCCTTCAGCCCCATACCTTTAAGGACAATGTCGATTTCCTGGCCGAAGATGTGGAGAACCTGACCGGAGTCAAGATCAACCACTCCTTTAACCGTAAGGGGGCCGAGGTCCTGTTCATCACCCCGTCGGCAGATGTCTTTGCCGAACCTGGTTTGTACACGGCCATGGGCTATCTGGCACTCTTCGAGGAGATCGGGCTTGACTATACCTGGTCGACCTATGCCTCAGAGGGTGGTAACTTTGGTCTTTTTACCAACAATGAGTTGATGAAGAAACTGAACGGCAAGATGTATGCTGAGGCCAAACGCCTGGGGGTCAAGTACATCATCGGTGGTGAATGCGGCCACATGTGGCGTGTGGTTCACCAGTATATGGATACCATGAACGGCCCGGCCGATTTCCTTGAGGTGCCCAAGTCCTCGATCACCGGTACGGTCTTTAACAATGCGGCCTCCACCAAGATGGTTCACATCAGTGAGTTCACCGCTGATCTGATCCGCCACAACAAAATCAAGCTTGATCCCAGCCGGAACAGCCATGTCAAGGCAACCTTCCATGATTCCTGTAACCCGGCCCGGGCCATGGGGCTTTTGGATGAGCCGCGCTATATCCTTGATCATGTCCTTGATAACTGGGTGGAGATGCCTGAGAATACGATTCGCGAGCAGACCTTCTGCTGTGGTTCCGGAACCGGTCTTAATACCGATGAGATCATGGAGTTGCGGATGCGTGCGGGGCTGCCCCGGGCCAATGCAGTCAAGCATGTGATTGACAAGTATGGTGTCAATACACTCTCCTGTGTCTGTGCCATTGACCGGGCGACCTTGACCTCTCTCATGAATTATTGGAATCCGGGCTGTGACGTCTGCGGTGTTTCTGAACTGGTCGGTAACGCCCTGGTCATGAAAGGCGAAAACAGACAAGAACTTACTGAAGGTCTGAGGACTCTCGTCTAACCAGGACCGGAATGGAGGAATAACTCGAATGTATAATAAAAGTACGATCATCCCTGGACTGATTCTATTTGTCCTTTTTGTGACCTTCCCGGTCTGGTTCAACGGCTTGGATGCCGGAGCCGTGCCGAAACCGGAGATGCCGCCGGGTGGACAAAAACAGTGTGTGTTGCCGGCAGCCGAGATGCGTGCCAGCCATATGCAGCTTCTCAATGAGTGGCGTGATAACGTTCTGCGGGACGGGAATCGTGTGACTGTTGAGGTTGACGGCAAGGAGTATCGCAAGGGACTGCAGATGGCCTGTATGGAATGCCATACCAGCCAGGAAAAATTCTGTGATACCTGCCATGTCTATGCGTCCGTCAAACCATACTGTTGGGACTGCCATATTACCCCAGAGGCAGCTGCAAAGAAGGAGACCCACTAATGGATAAGCAAAGAAGAAAATTCTTAAAAATAGCAGGTGCTTCGGCTTTGGCTGGTATCGGCGCGCCGGCTCTTGTCAAGTTGACTGCCGGTTCGGCGTATGCCTCAACTCATGGAGCAGCCCCGGCCCATGGCGCGGCCCCTGCAACGGGACATGCAGAAGCAGCGCCCACTGGAGTCCGCCTGGGCATGGTCATCGACATGAGAGTTATTGCTGACCATCCAGCCCTGCTGGACAAGGCGATCAGCTCATGTACTGAAGCCCACAATATCCCCGATTTTGCAGGTGACCGCAAAAACGAGATCAAATGGATCTGGAAGGCTCCTTTTGGGTCGGTCTTTACGGAACATTCAACGTCTCATCTGCCAAAGATGGTGCAGGATACTGATTTTGCTGTGCTCTGTAACCATTGTGACGATCCACCCTGTGTTCGGGCCTGCCCGACCAAGGCGACCTTCAAGGTCAAGGCAAACGGGATCGTGGCCATGGATTTCCATCGTTGTATCGGCTGTCGTTTCTGCATGGCTGCCTGTCCCTACGGTGCCCGGAGTTTCAACTGGCAAGATCCGAGGCCCTATGTCAAAAAGTACAACCCCGATTTCCCCACACGTATGCGTGGTGTAGTCGAGAAGTGCAACTTTTGTGGCGAGCGCCTGGCCCTTGGAAAGGAGCCGGCCTGTGTTGAGGCCTGTAAGGGAACCGGGGCGATTGTCTTCGGTGACCTGAACGATCCCCAGTCCGAGATCCGTCAGATCCTTGACCGGGAATTTACCATCCAGCGCAAGCCGAGTCTGGGTACCAAACCGTCCGTCTTTTATATCGTGTGAGGGAGTCATGATTGAAAAAACACTCAAAGGTAAACCGGCCTATTGGATCTGGCTGGCCTTCTTAGGAATGTTCATGGCTGTGGGGGTCGCCTGTTATGTCAGGCAGTACCTGTTCGGTCTGGGCCTGACCGGTATGAGCCGGGATGTTTCATGGGGACTTTATATTTCTCAGTTCACCTTTCTGGTCGGAGTTGCGGCTGGAGGCGTGATGTTGGTTCTTCCATATTATATCCATGATTACAAGGTGTTTGGTCGGATCACCATTCTTGGTGAGTTCCTGGCCATTGCCGCCATCGTCATGTGTCTGCTCTTTATCATGGCAGATCTTGGTCAGCCGCTCCGGGCCTTGAATGTGGTCCTGCATCCGACCCCTAATTCAATGCTCTTCTATGACATGATCGTCCTGAACGGCTATCTGTTCCTGAACATTCTCTGTGGTTGGGTTATTCTCACTGCCGAGCGGAAGCAGGTGCATCCGCCCAAGTGGATCTATTTCTTTGTCTATCTGAGTATCCCCTTTGCCGTTTCCATTCATACGGTGACCGCCATGCTCTATTGCGGTCTGCCCGGGCGCCATTTTTGGCTTTCAGCGATTATTGCTCCCCGCTTTCTCGCCTCGGCCTTTGCTGCTGGCCCTGCGTTGATCGTTCTCATCAGTCTGATTCTCAAACGGGTGGCCAATTATGATGCGGGCAAGGAAGCGATCAATAAGCTTGTGACCATCATGATCTATTCCGCCCTGCTCAATCTCTTCTTCATAGGCCTTGAGTTTTTTGTCGGATATTATTCAAATATCCCCGGTCATAAAGAGACCCTGCAGTATCTCTTCTTTGGTCTTGAGCATCATGGCCATGTCTACAATAACCTGGTTCCCTTCATGTGGGCATCCATCATCTTCATGGTTGGTTCTATTGCCATGCTGGCCACTCCGGCCATCCGCAAGGGCAATGAGTTTCTGCTGGGTCTGGCCTGTCTGATTCTCTTTACCGGACTGTGGATCGATAAGGGCCTCGGTTTTGTCTTTGGTGGTTTTGTTCCCAATCCCCTGCTTGAGATCACCGAGTATATCCCCACGGCCAATGAGCTTGGGATTGCCCTTGGTATCTGGGCCACCGGGTTCTTTGTCCTGACCCTGCTCTACAAGATCGCTGTGAACGTAGAACACGAGATTGAGCACTAGGATCAATCCTGGTCTGAATCTAAGCCCCCGAGAAATCGGGGGCTTTTTTTTTGCCCTGAACTCGGGTATAGTTTGGAGTCTTTGTCTGAAATTCGACCAATCATTCTCAGCAACTGTGGCGCGGTCCATTTTTCTTTGTTCCGCCGGAGTTCTCTCCAAGAGGTGTCTTGCCAGTGGCCGCCAAGCGTGTCCTGATCCTTTACTATTCCTACACGAATCAGACCAAAAACTTGCTTAACGCCCTGGCCCAGGGGCTGGAAGAGCAGTGGGTTGAAGTCGTCTGGGAACAGCTGCGGCCCATTGATTCGTTGCGGTTTCCCATCGGGACGGTCTGGGGGACCCTGGTCATGATGGTCCTGACCTTCCTGCGCAAACGCTTTCCGATCCAGCCGATTTCTGAGTCCTGTTTTTCCCGTTGGGATCTGATTATCCTGGCCGGGCCGACCTGGTCCTATAATCCCAGCGGCCCGGTACTCGCCCTTTTTGATCGTGACGGCCGCAGTCTGTTTCAAGACCAGCTGGTCCTGCCCTTGATCTCCTGCCGTGGCTACTGGCGGGCCCATCTGTTTGGTCTGAAGCGGCTTCTGCAACGCTGTGGGGCCCGGACCACAACACCTCTGGTTTTTTCCCATCCAACGCCTGAGCCGTGGCGGACGATCGGTGTCTTTCTCCGTCTGGCCGGGAAGACCCCCCATAACACCAGTTCCCGTTTCCGTCGCTTCTACCCCAGGTATGGTCACAGCCGGGAGCAGATCATCCACGCCCGTGAGATCGGTGGCCGGCTGGCCGCCTATATCCACGGAGGCACGCAGGGACGCGATTTTCCCATGCCCATTCCGGTCCCTTGTGACGGCAATGATTTTGGTGACTGACTTGGGGCTCTGGTGCAGTGGGCGCAGGGAACGATTTTTCGATCATTCGTTGTTGGTGGAGGATGTGAACGGAAGAAAGGATATGGTCCAGCCATGCTGGTTAGAACAGAGTACCGCTGAGGTAGAGAGTGAAGAGGTGCTGGATCTGTTTGCTGTAGAACAGATAGCCCATGGCGGCCACGGCGAGAAAGGGGCCGAAGGGGATTCGGGTCTGCATTGAGGAGCCGCTGATGAGCATGGCGGTCAGGCCGATGATGGAGCCGCTGAGCGAACTGGCCAGGATCACAAAGGGGAGGGCCTGCCAGCCGAGAAAGGCCCCGAGCATGGCCAGAAGTTTGATGTCGCCTCCGCCCATGCCTTCCTGATGACGGAGCAGGAAGTAGCCCCAGGCGATCAGGTAGAGCAGACCACCACCCGCAAGCAGGCCGATCAGTGAATCCTGCCAGGTCAGGGTCGGGCTGATCAGGGCAAAGAGAAAGCCCAGGACGATTCCGGGCAGGCTGATGGAATCGGGGATGATCTGGTGATAGATGTCGATCCAGATGATGACCAAAAGGGCCGCGCAAAAAACAAAATAGCCGCCAAAGGCAAGGCTTGGGCCAAAACGAGCCATGAGCCCCAGGCTGAGCAGTCCCATGCTCATCTCCACCAGCGGATACTGGAGCGAGATCTGTTTGTGGCAGGTGCGGCAGCGGCCCCGGAGCAGGAGATAGCTGAGCAGGGGGATGTTGTCATACCAGTGGAGCGGACTCTTGCACTGGGGACAGTGTGAGGCAGGGAGGACAATGGAACTGCCCTCCTCGGGCAGACGCAGGATGACCACGTTGAGAAAGCTGCCGACGATGGCACCGAAACAGAAGGTAAGGATGAGCAGGAGTTCCATGAGGGCGGTTTCTGGCCTGGAAGGTATGGGTGAGAGGACTGTAGAACGAGTATTTACTGGTAACTATATCTATTACGAATCATGAATCAAATCCAGGAAAAAGTACAACTGATCCGCTCAGAGCGCCTGACGGCCGATATATTTCGCCTGACTCTGGCCTCGCAGGCCATTGCCGCGTCCGCGGCTCCGGGACAGTTTGTCATGGTCCGGACCGGAACGGCCCACGACCCACTCCTGCGGAGACCCTTTTCCATTTATCAGACCAGTAGTGATGGAACCTTTCAGATTGTCTTCAAGGTGATCGGTCGTGGAACCACTTTGCTGGCCCATTGTCGTGAGGGCGAAGAGTTGTCGGTCCTTGGTCCTCTGGGCCGCGGATATCGCCTTGAGCAGAAGGGGCAGAACATCCTGGTCGGCGGGGGGATGGGAATTGCGCCCATGCTTTTTTTGGCCAAGCGTCTTCTGAAGAAAACAGCCCTGCAGGAGCCGCCTCAGGTTTTGCTCGGGGCCCGCAACAAAGAAGAATTGCAGCCTATGCTGGTTGACTTTCAGGCCTTGGGCGTTCGGGTCCTGACGGCCACTGATGATGGCTCTCTTGGCCACCATGGCCTGGTTACAGACCGGCTCAGGAAACTGCATCCGGCACCGGAGAGTATGGTCTACTGCTGCGGTCCAAAGCCGATGATGGCGGCGGTGGCCATGATCTGTCGGGAGCGATCTCTTGCCTGTCAGGTCTCGGTGGAAACCGCCATGGCCTGCGGTATGGGGGCCTGCCTTGGCTGTACCATCCCTTTGCAGGATGGGTCGTATGGCCATGCCTGTTCTGATGGACCGGTCTTTGATGCCGAGAGGATATTATGGACTTTGTAACGGAGAAGAATATGGACCATGACCTTGAGGTTCGGATCGGCTCTCTGGTCCTGCGGAATCCCGTCCTGACGGCCTCCGGTACTTTTGGCTATGCCCGGGAGTTTGAGCAGTTTGTCAATCTCCATCGTCTGGGTGGAGTGGTGGTCAAGGGGATATCGCTTGAGCCCCGACCCGGCAATCCTCCGCCACGAATTGTCGAGACCTCCTGTGGCATGCTGAACGCCATTGGTCTCGAAAATGTCGGGGTTGAACGGTTCATTGCCGAGAAAATGCCCTATCTGAACAATCTGGATGTCCCGGTATTCGTCAATATCCTTGGTGATTCAGTTGACGAGTATCAACGGCTGGCAGCCCGACTGGCCGGGATTCCCGGGGTCAGCGCGCTGGAGGTCAATATCTCATGTCCCAATGTCAAAAAGGGCGGAGCCGCCTTTGGTTCGGACCCGGACATGGCCGCGGCTGTGACCCGGGCGGTCAAGCAGGAAAGTGATGTGCCGGTTATTGTCAAGCTCTCGCCCAATGTCACGGATGTTACGGTCATTGCAAGGGCCGTGGAGGCGGCCGGGGCCGATGGACTCAGTTTGATCAACACCCTGATCGGCATGGCCGTGGACCTGCGGACCCGGCGGCCGAAACTGGCCAATGTCATTGGTGGCTTGTCTGGCCCGGCCATCAAGCCCGTGGCCCTGCGGATGGTATATCAGGTGGCCAGGGCGGTGTCGGTCCCGGTGATTGGCATTGGCGGGATTGCTTCGGCCGAAGATGCCCTGGAATTTATCCTGGCCGGTGCCACGGCAGTCCAGGTGGGTACTGCCAACTTTGTCAATCCGCGGGCCAGCGAAGAGATTGTGGAGGGCATGGCCGCCTATGTCCATGCCCAGCATCTGGGTTCGATCCGTGAGTTGATCGGAGCCTTGCAGATCAGCGAGGGCGGCAGCTGATGGCAGGTGGGAAAAATCTGTGGCTGCGGCCGGGGCTCTGGGGGCGTTTCCATTCATATGGCCGCCTGCTTTTCAGTGCCGGGACCCCGTGGCGGGTCAGGCTGATCCTCCTGGCGGCCCTGCTCTATCTGCTCTCGCCCGTGGATTTGATCCCCGACTGGATTCCTGGTCTGGGTCTGGTTGATGATATGACCCTGGTTATTCTTCTCGTAACCCTTGCTGTCAGACTGGCCGAGCGGGCAGGCCAGTCTGGAAAACCCGTATCTGCCCATTTCATGAGGAATGACTGAGCCATGCAGCGCGTCTGTGTTTCCATCGGCAGTACCAGCCTTGATGATACCCTGGCGGCCGTCGACCGGGCCGCACCCCTGGCCGATGTGGTTGAAATCCGCCTTGATCACCTCTCAGTTCCGGTGGTTTCGCCTTTTATGACTGCGGTGCAGCGTCCGCTGCTCTTCACCAATCGACCTGAATGGGAGGGCGGCGGCTATTGTGGCCCTGAAGAGGAGCGCATCGCCCCACTGTGCGAGGCCCTTTGTCAGGGAGCCTCCTATGTTGATCTTGAACTTCTTGCCCCCCTTGAATCAAGACAGGTGCTGCTCCGTGAGGTGGAAAAGAGTGCCCAGGGCCGTCTGATTCTCTCCTGGCACCAATTTCAAGGCACCCCCAGTTTTCAGGAACTCGTGGGGCGCATGGCTCTGATGCAGGATGCGGGCGCGGATATTGGTAAGATTGTGACCACGGCCCATGGCCCGGCCGATGTTCGCTCAGTTCTACGTCTGCTGGAAGAGGCGGCCAGGTTGAATTTTCCCTTGATCGCCTTTTGTATGGGACGGGCCGGGGTGATCAGTCGGGTGGCCAGTGTTGAGTTGGGCGGCTATATGACCTATTGCGCGGCCCATGAGACTGAGATCACGGCCCCGGGTCAGCTGAGTGTGACGACCCTGCGCCGGATTGAGAGTCTGATGGGAGGCGAGCAGCCATGACCATCAGCGGAACCACCCATCTCTATGGCATCATAGGTCATCCGGTTCGTCACAGCCTGAGTCCGGCCATGCACAATGCCGCTTTTCAGGCCCTGGGACTCAACTGTGTCTATCTGCCCTTCCAGGCGGTGGATGTGGCTGCGGCCCTGAATGGCCTCCGGGCCCTGGGCATTGACGGGGTGAGTGTCACCATCCCTCATAAGGAGGCGGTCATTCCCCTGCTGGATGAAGTCGATCCGCTGGCCGCCAGGATCGGTGCGGTCAATACCATCAGGGTTGAACGGCGCCATGATCAGGTGGTGCTGGTTGGCAGCAACAGTGATTGGCAGGGGGCCAACCAGGCCCTGCTGGCGGTTACTGCATTGAGCGGGAAGAGGGTGGTCCTCCTGGGGGCCGGAGGTTCGGCCCGGGCCATCGGCTTTGGGCTTCAGCAGGAGGGGGCCCTGGTGAGCCTGTGCAGTCGCACCGAAGCTCGGGGCCGGGCACTGGCCGCTGACCTGGAATGTCACTGGACCGCACTGGCTGAGCATCATGGCCTGACAGGAGATATCCTGATCAATGCCACATCGGTGGGTATGAATGATCCGGAAAACAGTCCTGTTGCCGTGTCTCTTCTGGATCGTTTTTCAGTGGTGATGGATATTGTCTATGCCCCGCTTACGACTCGTCTCCTGCTCGATGCTGAGGCCCGGGGTTGTCAAACGGTTAACGGTCTGGAGATGCTCCTCTACCAGGGAGCGGCCCAGTTTGAACTGTGGACCGGTCAGCCCGCACCCGTGGCAGTGATGCGTCGGGCATTGTATCAGGCCAGCAATAATGTCCTTGCATAGGTCTTGAAGAAATTTTCGTCAGATCCATGAACATGATGAACATGCTGATTGATCCGAAAGTTCATTGGAGACCATGACAGGCCATGCCGAAGGAACAAACGTTCATGGTTGGTTGTGATTGGCCAATTTGGTCCAGCCACGCTGGCTTGTTTGGGGATGAGGAGAGGATATGAATGATCATGTGACCTTTCTGCTCAAGATGGTTTCAACTGGAGTCCTTGTCGGGCTGATGAGCCTTTTGCTCATGGCCTGCGAAAAGGGGGGCATGGAAAAGACTGAGACGTTTATTTCAATTAAGGATATCCCCCAGGAACAATGGGACAGGTTGGCCCGGAAGAAGATATATTTTGGCCATCAGTCGGTGGGATATAATATTGTCGACGGACTGGTTGATCTTCTCAGGGAATATCCAGATATCAGACTCAATATCGTCGAGACGCACGACGCCGCAGACTTTAACGTCGCTCTTTTTGCTCATTCTAAAATTGGCAGGAACGTTGAACCCGAGAGTAAAATCGATCAGTTCGCCGAGTTTGTTGAGTCAGGAATAGGGGAAGTTGCAGATCTGGCATTTTTCAAATTCTGCTATATTGATGTGGCCTCTGAGGATGATGTCGGTACCCTCTTTACCGTCTATAAAAACAGGCTTGAATCCTTACGAATCAAGTATCCCCAGACTGCATTTATCCATGTGACGATGCCGCTGACTGTTGTGCAGACAGGCCCCAAAAAATGGATCAAGACACTGATCGGCCGACCCGTTGGTGGGTATGCTGAGAATATAAAACGGAATCAATTTAATGACCTGTTAAGAGAAGAGTATCTCGGGCGAGAACCCGTCTTTGATCTTGCCCTGATCGAGTCGACAACCGGCTCAGGGATGCGGTCCATTTTCGAGAGTCATGGGGGGTTTTATTATTCGTTGAATCCGGAATTCACCCATGATGGCGGGCATCTCAATGCCAGAGGACGAAGAATCGTAGCCGAACAGCTTTTGATTTTTCTCGCAAATACCTGACCAGGGACCTTCATGCTCCTGCCGGGCCAAGCTCACCACCATGAACCTGTATCGCAAAAGCTCGATGAAGAGTTCCAGTCAAGTGCATGACCCGATCTTATAGCTGTATCATCCTGAATGTGTTTAATAATCATTGAGTACGCAATAACTGTGTGAAAATAGGTGTCAAGCTGTCTGCCCTGCCCGGCAAAGAGCAATAACTTTAAGAATGAACTCTGCAGAATAAATAGACCATGAAAGAGATACACCCCCTCATTAGCGTGGATACGGCCATTGTCGTCCCTGGTTCCAAGAGTCTGACCCAGCGGGCTCTGATTGCCGCGGCCCTGGCCGATGGCACTTCCCGTCTGCTTGGTCCTCTGGCCAGTGAAGATACCGAATATACGTCTCAGGCCCTGGTGCAGATGGGGATCAGGGTCGAGCGTGAGAATCCTGCCTGCTGGCTGGTTCATGGCAATGGCGGCAGGTTGCAGGTTCCGGAGCAGGAGGTCTTCCTGGGCAACAACGGCACGGCCACTCGTTTCTTGACCTCGGTGGCAGCCCTGGTGCCCGGGGCAGTGGTGATTGACGGTGAAGAGCGGATGCGGGAAAGGCCCATCGGCCCTCTGATGCAGGCCTTGAAGGGTTGGGGCGTGGACATCTTCTCCATCCTGGGCACCGATTGCCCCCCGCTGCGGATTGGTGGCGGTGGACTCAGTGGCGGCGAAACAGTGTTACCCGAGGGCAGGAGCAGCCAATATCTCTCGTCCCTGCTCCTGGTTGCCCCCTATGCCACCACTCCGGCCCGTCTCCGGGTTGAGGGTGAGGTCCTGTCCAAGCCCTATGTGAGCATGACCTTGTCGGTGATGGCCGATTTTGGCATTGAGGTAGACTGCGACAGCCAACTCAATGACTTCGTGATTCCCCAGGGCAGCTATCGGGCCATGGAGTATGAGATTGAGGGTGATGCATCCAATGCCTCCTATTTCTGGGCGGCTGCTGCCATTACCGGTGGCCGGGTCACGGTGAGCAATGTGCCGGTACCCTCTCTGCAGGGTGATGCCGGCCTGGTGCCGCTTCTGGCTCGGATGGGGTGTGATATCAGTCGTGAGGGAGGGGGGATTACGGTTCGGGGGCCCAAGCGGCTTGAGGGTATTCGGGTCGATATGGGTGACATGCCCGATGTGGTCCCGACCTTGGCCGTGGTCGCTGCCTTTGCCCAGGGCCAGACCCGGATTGACAACATCGCCCATTTGCGGATCAAGGAGTGTGACCGCTTGACCGCCACCCTCACAGAACTGAGCAAGATGGGCGTTCGGGTCGAAGAAGGGCCTGATTTCATGATCATTCATGGTGATGGTGGCAAGGGTCTGCATGGCGCGGAGATCGAGACCTATCGTGATCATCGGATGGCCATGAGTTTTGCCGTTGCCGGGCTCCGAGTTCCAGGGGTACGGATTCTGAACGAGAGCTGTGTGGCCAAGTCCTTTCCTGACTTCTGGGAGCGGTTTGCCCTGCTTGGTTGAGTAAAATGGTCTGCTGATTCAAATGCTCGGGTTGAATATCCTGCCGCTGATCAGTTTTCGAGATTTAATAATACAGGTTCATGGTGGTGAGCTTGGCCCGGTGAGAGCTGGAAGGTCCCTGCCCGGCTACGCTTCGCCCGAACCATGAACGACGTTCCGTCGCCCATAGTTCAGATACGCCGGTCAGGGACCTTCCAGCTCTCACCTCTTCCCATTCCTGATCAGACCTCCAGTGAATAGTTACTTTCGGTGAATCATTACAAATTTGATGGATATTTTGTCCGCTTTTATCTGTTGAGTTTGTCTGGAAAACAGTTTATTGGTTTCCGGAAGTGCGAAAAAAATCCCCGTATATCGTATTGATATACGGGGATTTTTCTGTTTTGATGATGAAGTGATGACTTGAATACTGTCTGGGCTGGAGAGGTGAGAGCATTTGGGGAACACTGAGTTTTTGAGAATTGTTATTGCATCCCTTTTGCCCATTCCTTATTGTTTTCTGTGAGCTGTTTGTTCATTCGTTCGAAGTCGAGGTCGAAGCGTTTTGCCAGCCGTTTGATCCGGACCAGGTCGCCTGACGTCTCCTGTGGCGGTCGGCCGGTAAAGGCCAGGAGGCAGATATTGGGGTCTTCAAACACCGGCAGACGCAGGACTCGATTGCTGAAGGCCAGGTCAATGGCTGAGCAGGCCGCACCAAAGGCATCTTTATTGCCGCTCCACAGATTGTAAATGGCCAGTCCTCTGTTGCTCAGACGAGTCAGGAGCAGGGTATGGAAAGCTTCGTCAAAGAGGGCTTGCGCCATGCAATCCGGGCCAAAGAGGTCGACCAGGATCAGGTCGTAGCCTGGGGCTTTTGTGGCTGGTTCGTGGCGCAGGAAGTCCTCAGCGCGAGTATTGACCAGTCGCAGTCGGTCACTCCCGGGCAGGGCAAAAAAATCGTGGGCCACCCGGATGACTCCGGCAGACTGTTCGACCACGTCCAGTTGGACGGTCTCCAGGTGATGGAGGAGAAAGTGGACCATGCTGCCGCCTCCCAGACCCAGGAGAAGGATTCGTTTTGGTTGCTGCTGGAAGAGCAGTCCGCTCATCATGGTTTGGGTGTAGGCGATCTGGAGTTTCTGGGGATTGCTCAGGTCAATACGACTCTGCTCGCAGCTGGTCAGGCCGAACTGGAGACAGCGACAGGCACCCCGATCACTGACCATGATCGGATGGCCCGCATCGAGGCAGTGGTGGATGAGTTTTTTCATCAATGGCTCGAATGGAGTGACAGAGTGTTTGATATATAACGCAAGATCAACATGAAACAAGAACCAGGATGGCGAGGTGAAGCATTTCGATCTGCGAGAAGGTCGATCGGCAGTGTTCCAACGCCAACAAGGAAGGTCCCCTGATGTCGAGTGAGAAAAAGATCAAAAAGAAGTGCTGCCACAAGTTTGAGAAAAAAGGCAAACATTGCAAGAGCTGTCCGGAAAACAAGGGTGAATGCGCCAGTTGTTCTCTCTTGGACCAGGAGCCCACGAAGCCTCGGGACAAGGATTGAACCCGGGGCGGATCTGCTGGAAAGAGGCGTGTGGCACGACCTTGTGGGGCCTTGATCTGGAGTGTCCTGCAAGAGTCAAGACGGTTCAGCCATCAAGACAGTTCGGCCATCATGGACTTCTGTAAGGCCGTCAACTCGCCACTTCCACCAGGTTAAGCGGTGTTGCCTGGCCGAGTATCCCGTGGTTCTTTTCGATGTGGCCGATGTGTTGCCAGGAACGGCCCAGAAGTTCGCATCCATAGGCATCGATGGCCACTGGATCAAAAGCGGCCGCGAGTCGACCCACCGGTGGCTGACAGTGCCGGCCCCAGAGATGGGCCTCGGCCATGCCGATGCTGGCATCAAGGAGGGTGAAGTCCGGGGTCCGGTAGCGATTGAGATCGCTGATTGCGGCCTGAATGTCTAGGTGAAATCCTGATTTTCCCCAGTTGCCACCCTGCTGGTAATGGCTGGGCGGGGCGCAGCCCATCATGTTCTTCATGGTCAGGGTGACTCCGGCCAGGCTGTGGGCCTTGAGTACCGGGACCGAGAGCAGGAAGACCTGGTCCAGCAGGCTGGGCAGATGCATCTCGGGCCAGCGGTGACAGTCTGTTCTCTGGTGCCGGGTCAGTGGTTCGCTGTTGAGATTGATGAGTTTGACCCCTGTCTGACGGGCCAGGCCACTGTACCCCAGGGTGTCAAAGACATGAACAGTGTCATAGTCGAGACTGCCGGTCCCTTCACCAATCAGGATTCTGAGCTTTGGCAGCCGCTGGTGCAGGTAGTGGATCAGTTCCGCAATCAGGTCGACCGGGGTGGTGATGGGCGGGGGGAGGGCCTCGACCAGATTGGGTTTGATGAGGACTGTCTGATCGTCGTCAAGGGCTGAGAGCAGTCCGGCGGCGTCAAGAAGAGGGGGGCAGAGTTGTGTGGAAATCTGCAAGTCGCGCACTGTGGACCAGGCCTGGATGACGGGTCATGGTTGCTCCTCGACCGGTGTTGGGTCAAGCAGGCCGTGCAGGAGGACAAAGCGTCCCAAGGGGATAACTGTGCAGGGGAATGAGGCGACAAACAGGGGGTTGTCGCAGAGTCCACCTGAGAGGTACAGGGTATCCGGTCGACCCGCAAAATCATGGGCGTTGAGGGCGATGCCTTTGACGAATCTGGCCACGGCCTCCGCGTCAGTACTGCCATTGACCACCGCATCGAAGATATGGCTCATTCCCAGCACGCCGCAGGTGACCGAGAAGGAGGTGGCAGGGACCGCCAATCGGGTAAAGTCCAGATCATAGTAGCGTTGCAGGAGCTCAATGGTAAAGCCCATGGAGGCTCCACATTCGGCGTTCCAGCCCATGTCCTGGACCTTGCCCTCGGCATAGCGGACAAACTTGATATCGCGGCTGCCGCAGTCGAGCAGGGTGTAGCTGTCTTCAGCAATCAGGCGCAGGCCACCCCGGGCAAGCGCCGTGAGTTCATTGACATAGAGATCGCAATGTCTGCGGCCGTTGTGACCGGTGGCCCGTTTGACCCGCAGGTCGGAGGGCAATTCGCGGCTGGGGATCAGGCGTGGTCCACCCGGGAGCTCCGGGTCCCAGAGTTTGCAGTATGAGGTGCCGAAGTCAGCGAGGAGCATGGGCGAGCAGAGGCATTGAGGTGGCTGGAAAATGGTTCGGGGTCATTGGCTGAGTGCGTTGGATTGGTGGCGGAAGGTGGTGCCGGGTGTGGCAGCAGTATAGCCGGGAATGATGACCTCAGGTGAGGGACAGTGGTCAGTTAAGGCCTTGCTGTTTCCCAGCATCCACTCGTATCCGTGCTGCTGACCCATGGCCTGCATCAGGTCAGGGGCAAAACATTGGGCAATCAGTCGTCTGGGAATCAGGACCCAACGGTTTTCTCCCTGCCCCAGCCAATGGGCGGCGTTTGTCTCCTGCAGCTGATGGTCGGTGTGAAAACCGAAATGGGTCACGGGCTGGGTCGCCTGGAGGATCAGCTGTTCCTTGAACCGCACAATGGCCAGCGGCGCCTCAGGACCGGTGATTGCCGCAATTTTTTCCATCATGAGCCGGGGCGAGCGGCAGGGCTCGAGAATTCGGTAGCCCCAGGTACTGTACACCCCCCAGAGGATGGCCATGGCCGCAAAATAGGCGAGCAGCGCATGGCGTGGGCCGATCTTCAGCAAGGCTGCGAGCATGGCTGTTCCGGTCAGGGCCAGCATGGGCCAGGGGGGGCCGTTGAGGCATTGGATTTTTTCTTGCAGACCAGCAAGAGGCAGAAATCCGCCCAGGGACGCCAGGAGCAGAATACCCCCCAGGAACAGACCAATCCCCCAGACGATTTTTGCTGCTGCCTTGCGGGTCAGGATCTGGCTGAGCCAGGGCCCGGCAATAACGGCCAGCATGGGCAGGATCGGCAGGACATAGACCCCACGTTTTCCAGGACTGTAGCTGAAGAAGATCAGCACGCAGCAGGCCCAGACCAGTATTGAAAGCAGGGCCCAGTCCCTGGCCCGGCTCTGCCTGATCCAGATCGGGACCAGCCAGATCAGCAGGGGGCTGAGGGGCAACCAGAATGCCGGAATGACGTTGAGGAGATAGTACCAGAATGGTTTGACATGTCCGAGGGAGTGGACATACCGCTCCCCGGTCTGTCTGAAAAGGATGTTGTCGCGGTAGGCGATAAAGGCCTGGTCCTGGCTCAGATCGGCCGCCAGCCACATGGGGATCAGCCACAGCCCGATAACACTCAGCATCAGAAGTGGTCCTGAGAGGGCGCGCAGGAGGTTGCTGAAACCCAGGTGCGGCCGTGGGCCGTTTTTGCTGAAACTCAGCAGAAGATAGGGGAGGAGCAGAAAAATGGGCAGGAAGCCAACGCCCTTGGTGATGATGCCAATGCCCATGGAAATCCAGGCCAGGCCGTAGAGCCACCAGTTTGTTTTGATCCACAGATGCCGTATCAGACAGTAGTTTCCCAGGGTGATAAAGAGGGTGACCGTCATGTCGATCTGGGCGGTCTTGGCCTGGAGCATGAACTGAAAGGTGCAGAGCAGCAGCAGGATTGCCTGCAGGCCGGCCTGGGGAGTGTAGAGGCGTCGGGTAAGATCGTGGACCAGCCACAGGGTGATCAGGCCACTGAAGAGCGAGGGCAGGAGGAAGGCAATGTTGATGTTGCCCAGCAGGGAATAGGCCCCGCCGATCAGCCACATGAAGATCGGCGGCTTGTCCGGGTAGAGTTCGCCGCCGCGCTGCGGGAACAGCCATTGGCCGCTGTCGACCATCTCCCTGGCGATCAGGGCAAAGCGGGGTTCGTCGGCCGGCCAGGGCGCGCGGAGGCCGATGCCGAGCCCCATGAGGATCAGGGCGGCCAGCAGGAAAAGGAGCAGCTGCTTTTGGGGAGAAAGAGGGGTGGTCATGTTGTTTACGTTTCTGGTTTGGGCGGTCTGTTGCTTAAGGAAGGGCAGGTGGTGTCTTGGGGGATTTCTTGATCAGATAGAGGTTGCGCAGGTAGACAAACATGCCCATGGACTGGCCAAGGATAAAGACCGGGTCCTTCCGGTGAATGGAGTAGATGAGCAGGAGCAGACTGCCGCCCAGGCTGAAATACCAGAAGGCCAGGGGGATGATGCTCTGTCTGGCCTTTTCACTGGCCAGCCACTGGATGATAAAACGGGCGGAGAAGAGGAGTTGCCCTGTAAAACCGAGGGCCATCCACAAGCGATCCATGGTCATGGTTTCTCCTTGTTGTTCTGGGTTTCCGGAAGGTAATGGGGATTCTTTTTTCGTCGCAGCAGCCACATGACGCCGATGAGATCAACGATCCCGACCCAGAGCCGGTTATGGATGCCGTACTTGGAGCGTCCGGTCCGGCGTGGCCGGTGGTTGACCTCCACGGTCAGGGTCTTGTCGTTGCCACGTTTGATGAGCGCCGGGATGAAGCGGTGAATATGATCAAAAAAAGGTAAGGCGAGAAAGGTGGCCCTGGAGAAGATCTTGAGGCCGCAGCCGGTGTCAGGGCAGTCATCATCCAGGCAGGCCTGGCGGACGGCGTTGGCAATTTTTGATGAGATCCGTTTGTTCAAGGTGTCCTGACGATTCTTTCGGTATCCGGCAGCACAGACGAAACTCTTATCTCGTTCATGGGCGATTTTGACGGCCTGATAGAGGTGGGGGATATCGGCCGGATCGTTTTGTCCATCGGCGTCCAGTGTCACAATCCAGGGGGCAGTTGCCCGGTGCACGCCGCTGAGCAGGGCGGCGCTCTGGCCATAACTTCGGTCGTGTCGAATGATGTGCAGGTGTCGGCAGCCCTGTTCCTGCAGGTCACGGAGCTCTGTGATGGTCTGATCCGTTGATCCATCATCCACATAGATCAGTTCGTAGGTGTGCGCCCCATTGAGATGGTGGCGGATTTCTTCCACCAGCGGTCTGATATTACCCTGTTCGTTCAGGGCCGGGATGACGATGCTGAACTCAGGCGTGGTGGTGGTCTGTTGTGGATCGGTCATGGTGGCTGATGGCTGATTGGGCTGAGGGTTGATGGTCTCTGACCTGGGCATGCGGTTAATTATGTCTGTGGGCCGGTTTTCGCTTCAATGTTTTTGGTGATGGCTCAAGTGCAGCCGGACAATTCAAGAAAGGCCTGGATTTTTGCCCGGGCACTGCTGCTGGCGGTCACATCACAGTCCACATAGAGGCCATGCGGGTGGCAGTCGGCCAGATGGCGTGCCAGAGCGGTCTTGGCGCAGAACGACTGGGCAAAGAAGACCGTGGGGATATCCGGGTTGTAATGTTCCTCCAGAACCAGTCTGGCCGGGGTCTTGTTCTCCATGCAGCGGCTCCAGCCGTAGACGTGGGTGGTGTCGGGAAAGGGCTCGAGCAGGGAAAAATCCCGGGGCGGCACCCCCCAGAAACCGGCGCTTGGCGCGCAGCCCGGCAGGTCCGGGTGTGGCTGCGGTGATTGGATGGAGCGGGTGATGGCAGTCATTTTGCTTACCATATTCATCTGGGTTCGGCACAGGGGTGTGCCAAAATCCTGGTCATCAAGGTTACGGGTGGTGATGATCTCGGTGCCGGGCAGATGGGTCTTGAGGATCGTTGCGGTGTGCAGGGCACAGTCGCACTTCCCCGGGCCCACGTCAAGATAGATTCGGTCCAGTTCGAGATTCAGGGCGTTGACCACCACGGTTCTGAGAATGGCACAGTAGACCCGGGGCAGACAGCAGGAGGCCTGATCGATCCCGGTCTTGACCAAAGGCTCATCCAGGTCAAAGAGCTCAATGTCCTGGCTGGTTAGCTCCTGGAACAGGGCCCGTGGCGGTACGCCGACGATGCCGATTCTTGCTTTGACAGGTTTGTCCATGGACGTCAACGGTCTGCGCGGCGGAGGAGGAAGAGACCGCTGCCGCTGAACAGGAGGTGGATAGCCAGGGCCGCAACCACCGGACTGAGATAGGCGGCTTGTGCCAGTGTCTGGAGACCGCCCCAGGCCCCCCAGGCAAAGAAGGCCAGAAGGCAGCTGGCCGGGATGGCCACGGACAGGTCCCGGCCCCATTTGCTGAAGGTCGTCAGCAGGACCGGCAGGCCGAGCAGGAGCATGGGCAGGCCAAGCAGGGGATAGGAGAGACGGCTGTAAAAATTGGTCCAGGCCCGGGCTGCTTCCACTGGGCTCTGCTGGTTTCTGGCCTCATGAAACAGTTGGGTCGGTGACTGCTCAGAGGCCTTGTATTTGGGAATGAAAAAGTGGTCCGGCCCCTCGGGCAGGTCAAATCGTTGTTCGGTAAACAGGGTGGTCTGGTAGCTGTTTTCTGTCCTGGTCTGGATCTGCCCGCCCTTGAGTATCCAGTGGTCATCCTGCCAGAGTGCCTCTCTGGCACTGACGAGTTCCTTGAGCTGGTAGGGCTCGCTCCAGGTGGAATAGGAAAAATCGGTGAACTGGAATTGGCGGGGATAGGGCCGGACAAAGGAATAGAATCCTTCGGCTCCCTTTGAATAATAGCGGCCATTGCGCACTGTGCCCTTGGGGATTGAGCCCTTGACCTGTTCGAACCAGATGTTGTTGGTGGCCGTGAGTGTGATGGGCAAAAGCCATTGGCCCAGGGCCAGAAAGAACAGGGTGGTGATCAGGCCACCCATGATGATTGGCCGGGTGATTCGGGCAAGGGGCAAGCCACCGGCCTTGAGGGCGTTCAGCTCGTGGCTGTGATTAAGCAGGCCCAGGGTGATGACTCCGGCCAGGAGGATGAGGATGGGGCTCAACTGGTTGAGGATGAATGGCAGGTTGAGGACAAAGAACTTGAAAACCAGTCCCATTTCTTTACCTTTTTCCATAAACAGGTCGATTTTTTCAAAGAAATCGATGAGCAGATAGACGGTGGTAAAGCCGGACGCGGCCAGGAGCAAGGTGCGGAGGTATTGTCCGAGGATGTAGCGGTTGAGCAATGACACGGACCCTGTTCCCCCTTATCCTTTGAGCCAGTGTTGGGCCAGCCAGAAACCGGCTCCCACCAGGAGCAGACCGGCTCCATTGGAGACGATCAGGTAGGTCAGGCCCGGCAGCATCTGTCCGGCCTTGAAGAATTGAACGGTTTCACGCCCAAAGGTGGAAAAGGTGGTGAAACCACCCAGAAATCCGGCAAAGAGAAAGAGGCGAAATTCATGGCTGATGTGGATTCGTTCAAACAGGCCCCAGAGCAGGCCGATCAGGAGGCAGCCCAGGAGGTTGACGCTGAGGGTGCCCAGGGGAAGGTCGCCGGGACTCAGGCGGGCCGCGGCAAGCGAGATGCTGTAACGTCCTATGGAGCCCAGGGCCCCGCCGAGGCCGACGGCAAGGAATTTCACCATTGTCAATTTATTGGAATCGGGTACTTTAATTGTGATAAATTCATCGTAGCTCCAGTGATCGCTCAGTCAACGTCAGCCACTCACTGAAGGGCTGAATGTGTACGGCGTCATGAGTCATTCTGGATCAGCCGTACTTGTTAGTTAGGTACCACTATACCGGGATTTCGTCAAGCCATGAGGCCCGTGGGGAGGTCCTGAATCGAGAGTTGAGGAGCAGAGTCATGTCATCGTTTGTCAGACCATTGGCAGTAAGGGCTGCGTGTCCAAGTCTGGCCGATAACAGTGGAGATCTGGACCGGTTGATTCGGGCCGTGCGCGAGGTGCTGGGAGATGATCGACCAGTGGAGGCGCCGTTGGCCCGGGTCAGCATTCTGTGTCGTTGTTTCCGCGGTGCCGGGTTTCAGGGAACGGCCCTGGTCAGTGATCTGGGTGATCGCTGGCTGTTGACGGATTTTCTGGCCGAGAGGCCAAAGACCTTGATGGGCGTGGCCCTGGATCTGGGGACCACGCAACTTGAGGCGACCCTGGTCAATATGATTGACGGTCAGATCCTGGCCCGGGCCAACCGGATCAATGATCAGATCGAATATGGCAGCGATATCTTGAGTCGAATCCATTTCGCCACCGCGAGCCGCAGGTTACAGAAGAGTCTGGAACCAGCCTTTATCGATCCAGGTCTTGTCACCCTGCAGGAAGTGATCCGGGATTGCCTGAATAACCTGCTGGCCGAACTGGCCGCGCAGGCGGATGTGGAGCCTGGGGCCATTCGGGCCCTGGCCGTTGCCGGTAATACCACCATGATCCATTTTCTTCTCGGTCTTGACCCGTATCATCTCTGTCGTGAGCCCTATATTCCCATGCTCAACCAGCCGGGAATTCTGAGGGCAGAGGAGTTGCGGCTGGCCTTGCATCCTGCCGCCCCGGTCTGGATTATGCCCTCCATCGGCAGCTATTTCGGTGGCGATCTGATTTCCGGAATCCTGGCCTCGGGCCTGACAGACGGTGACGAGCCCCGGATGTTGATCGATGTCGGGACCAATGCCGAGGTGGTGGTCGGTAACCGGGAATGGTTGATTGCCTGTGCCGGGGCGGCCGGTCCTGCCCTGGAGGGTGGAGTGGCGAGGATGGGTATGCGCGCGGGCCCCGGGGCCATCGACCGGGTGAATATTGATCCTCTGCGCTTTGAGCTCAGCTACAGCACCATCGGCAATGTCCCTGCCCGGGGAATTTGCGGCTCGGGGCTGATTGATCTGGTGGCGGCGCTCTATTTGAGCCGGATCATAGATATCCAGGGCCGTCTTCGTGATCCTGTGCTGGAGTCCGATCCTGATCGGCTGGCCTTTATGGGCGACCGGGTCATTGAAAGTGGATCGGGTCGTGCCTTTGTTGTGGTTCCAGCCGCAGAGGCCTCCGGTGATGAACCGGTCCTTCTGGAGCAGCTTGATCTTGATGCCCTGATGCGTTCGAAGGCCGCCATGTATGCGATTCTCACCACCCTTCTGGGTCAGGTGGGCCTTGAGTTCAGTGATCTTCGAGAGATTTGTGTGGCCGGTGCCTTTGGCGGCCATATTGATCCGCAGCGCGCCGTGACCTTGGGGATGCTGCCCGATCTTGACCTTTCGGTGTATCGGGGGATTGGAAACTCCTCACTGCAGGGGGCCGAACGGGTGCTCTGTGAAGGCGCGGCTCGCCGGGCCTGTGCCGAGATTGTCGCCCGGATCACCTATGTGGAGCTGAATGTGAATCAGGAGTTCATGATTCGTTTTTCAGGTTCCCGTTTTATCCCTCACACCGACCCCTCTCTTTTCCCTTCAGTTCCTTTTTATAATGAAAACAGTTGATTGTGTTTTTCGGTCACCTTCGTGGTCTTGAGCTCCTCCTTGCCATTCCCTGGAGGTCTGTGCTATAGTTTAACTTCGGTCAATTGAAGAAGATTTGGGTAATGTCTGTAGGATGTTTCCGACGATGAGTTACCGACGATGAAGTTGGTTTCAGTTTGCAGTTGCCCCTGGAGAAGTCGTGGCGAGAAAGAAAAAACATAAACAGATTCTGGTCTGTGAGCAGATTTCACATCGATCTGCCAAGGAACGCCTGGAAAAGTTCCTGGCCGTTTTTGATAAGGATGACGAGGTGCTGGTGTGTATCAACGCCGATCCGGATGCCCTGGCCAGCGCCATGGCAATCAAGCGATTGCTGCGCTACAAGGTCAAGAGTGTGACGGTTGGTCATCCCAATGAGATCACGCGCCTGAATAATGTAGCCATGGTCAAGCGACTGCGGATTCCTCTTCAGCGCCTTCATACACTCAAGCCTGAGCAGTACACGAAAAAGATCCTGGTTGATTCTCAGCCTCAGCATCTGCCCAGTTTTGAGAAGATAACCTTTGACGCGGTCATCGATCATCATCCAGTGGGTGGTGACTGGCAGGCCTCCTTTATTGATATCCGTCCGGATTACGGTGCCGCTTCCAGTATGCTGGTCGAGTATTTGCGGGCTGGATCGTTGAAGCCTTCCGTGACGTTGGCCACGGCCCTGTTTTATGCGATCAAGGTCGATACCCAGGATTTTGAGCATGAGTCTCTGCTTGCCGACGGGATCTCGTTTCGTTATCTTTTCAATATTGCCAATCGCAATCTGGTCCGCAAGTTTGAGCTCACGGACCTCAGGCGGACCGAGCTCAAGTATTTCATGGCCGGGCTCTCCGAACTTTCCTATTCCAAGCGTCGCTATTACACCCATATCGGACGGGTTCGCAGTCCTGATCTGCTGGTGATTATAGCTGATTTCCTCAACCACGTGGATGAGGTGGACTGGGTTTTTGTCTCGGGGATTTATAATGAAAAACTGGTGGTGATCTTCCGCTGTGACGGTTATCGCAAGAATGCCGGGAAACTGGCGGCGCGGATCTTCGGGGAGATGGGATCGGCCGGGGGGCACAAGGCTGCTGCCCGGGCCGAGGTGCCACTCAAAAATCTGGGGCTTGGGGACCAGGAGTTCAGCACCAAGACACTCATGCGGTTGGCCACCAGACATATGAAATAACAGCAGTTTTAATTTTTATTCTGCGGTGAATGATGCTCAAACCTTCCATACAAGCCATGATCCTGGCCGGTAGCCGGGTTGATGAACTGAACGTTCTGACCCATTATCGTCCCAAGTCAGCGGTTCCCTTTGGCGGCTTCTGCCGGGTGATTGATTTTGCCCTGAGCAATCTGATGCGCTCAGGCATTGAATTGATTGCCATTCTCAGCCAGTATCGCAGTTATTCCCTGATCAACCATATAGGCACCGGCGCCGCCTGGGACATGATCGGTCGTTATCGCGGTATTTCTATTCTCCCGCCCTTCAAGGATCGGGACCATGGTGACTGGTACCGGGGAACGGCCGATGCGGTCTACAAAAACCTTGATTTTGTCCAGTACCATGACCCGGAAGAGATCCTGGTTCTCTCCGGTGACCATATCTACCAGATGGATTATCGGGAGTTGATCAGTTACCATCGGGAAAAGGGTGCCGACCTGACCATGGCCGTGGTGGAGGTGCCTCCGGACAAGTCTCACCGGTTCGGTGTGGCGGCCATGGATAATGAGGATGGAGAACGGGGGGGGGCGTGTCCTGGGTTACTGGGAAAAACCCGGGGAGTACCGCTCGAACTGGGCCTCGATGACGATCATGTGTTTCCGGCCCCAGGTCCTGTATCAGGCTCTGGCTGCCAATCAGGCGTCCGAATCCTTTGAGTTTGGCCGGGACATCATCCCCATGCTGATGGCGAGAGGAGCACGGATTTATGGCTATAAACACCGGGGCTACTGGGGCTATACCCGTACCGTGGATGAGTATTGGCAGGCGAATATGGATCTGCTGGGAGATGCCCCGGCCATTGATATGGAGCAGTGGGGCTTGCGAACCAATCTTGAGCATCGGGCCATTCGTGACTCGCAGCCGACCCTGATCCGTGAGCAGGGGGCGGTTCGTAACAGTCTGCTCTATAATGGCTGCGTGATTGAGGGCGAGGTCAGCAATTCGATTCTCTTCCCCGGGGTGCATGTGGGTGCCGGGGCATTGGTGGAGAATTCTGTTCTCTTTTTTAATAATGTTGTAGAGCCGGGCTGTCTCCTGAACAAGGTGGTGGGCGATGTCAATACCAGGTACGGGGCCGGTTCGCTGGTTGGGGCTGCCCCTGGAGAGACGGCCGCGCCAGTGACCGTGGTCGGCTGGAATAATCAGGTGCCGCCCGGCAGCCGGATCGGGGCCGGGGCAACCATCTTCCCGCGAATTGGCGCTGAGTTCTGGCCGCAGGTTGTTGAAGCCGGGAGGACCCTGTCATGATCCGTCAACCTGAGACCCTGGTTCTGCTCCTGGCTGGAGGCGTTGGCAGTCGCCTCAATCTCCTGGTTGAGAGTCGGGCAAAACCTGCGGTGCCCTTTGGCGGGCTCTATCGGATTATTGATTTCAGCCTCAGTAATGTGATGAATTCCGGCCTGACCCGGGTCGGGGTCCTGACCCAGTACAAACCGCTGTCGTTGATGCGTCATATGGGTCTGGGCGAGGCCTGGGATCTGACCGGACGGAGCCGTGGGGTCAAGATTCTGCCTCCGCGCACCGGTTCCAAGGATTCTGACTGGTATAGGGGGACGGCTGATGCTGTCCGCCGTAACCTGGATTTTCTTGAGGCCAATCCAGCCGATGAGGTCCTGATTCTCTCGGGTGATCATATCTATCACATGGATTTTTATGCCATGCTTGAATATCACCGCTTCAAACGGGCCGATGTGACCGTGGCCATGATGGTGGTGCCCAGGAGTGAGATTCACCAGTTTGGAGCCGGAATCGTTGACCGCGACAATCGGATCATTGATTGGGAGGAAAAACCGGAACAGCCGCGCACCAATCTCGCCTCCATGGGAATCTATATTTTTGACCGCAACTATCTGCTGGAGACTCTGGCCCGCGACCGGGAAGAGGTGGATTTCGGTAGCCATATTCTGCCCTGGGCCATGGCCCATGATAATGTCTTTGCTTATCCTTTTTACGGGTTCTGGCGGGATGTGGGCACGATCCAGGCCTATTGGGAGGCCAATATGGAGTTGCTGCAACCCGGGACCTGTCTGAGTCCGGAAAAATGGGGTGTCCGGACCAATGTTGAAGCTGAAGGACGGGTGGCAGATCGGGCTCCTGCCCGGTACGGCCATGGGGCAGTGGTTCGAGGTTCAATGATTTCGGCTGGTTGTACCATCAAAGGCATGGTGGTGAATTCGGTCCTGGCCCCGGGGGTGGTGGTTGAGGAGGGGGCCGAGGTCCGTGATTCAATTCTTTTTGCCGACTGTGTGATTGAGAGTCGGGCGGTAGTTGATCTGGCCATTCTCGATAAACAGGTCAGGGTCGGCACCGGGGCCGTGGTCGGGTCTGGCGGGCGCGATGCACGGCCCTGTAAGCTTTATCCAACACATCTCTATACCGGTATAACCCTGGTGGGCAAGAACGGTGTGATTCCGGTAGGTCAGGTGGTGGGGCGTAATTGTGTCATTAGGGCCCAGACAGGCGCTGATGCGTATCCAGGTGCAGTCGTACCGGACGGAGAAACAGTCTGATTGACGGCACCAGGCCATGAAAATCATTGCCTTCTGGGACCGCTCAGGTATTATGGCGCCTGATTTATTTCAGTAGATTTGCCTTCGTAGCTCAGGGGATAGAGCACAGGATTCCTAATCCTGGAGTCGCGCGTTCGATTCGCGCCGAGGGCACCATGTAAA
>CALENA010000011.1 GCA_937910875.1 uncultured Desulfobulbaceae bacterium
GGTTCTACTTTGTCCTTGCATGACTCAAACAGAAGTTGCGCCCATTTTTTGGTATTGACTATGACGAGGCAACTGCCCTTTTGCACATATTCATTTACAGCCAGCTCGGACAACTCTGCCTCTGTCCATCCAGCCGGACGGACTTTGTTGCTGATTGCCACCCTTTTGAGCTGGTTGAACAGTCCGGCAACATTCTCGACCAGCTCATTTTCTTTGGGAATGGTCAATTGCCCTTTTTCAGGTGACCTCAGCTTATCGAGCAAAGGTTGCGTTGCGGTACAAAGGACAACCGTGGTGCTTGCCTGACAAACAAGAAAATTAACGGCATTACAGTAAAGATGAACGCAACTGATCGGCAAGGTCTGGATTTCATCGAACACCAGAACCGATCTTGCCAGCTGGTGCATCTTCCTGGCCCCCCGCGTCCCCCCACTGAACAGGACATCGAGAAACTGGACCATGGTCGTGAAGACAATGGGGGCATCCCAGTTCTCGGCAATGAGTTTGTCGCGCCAGGTCTGTCGTTCCGGCTCAAGGTTAGAATGATGTTCGAGCACCCAGGGGGCTTTATCACCCTCAACCTCAAGCAAGTCGCGAATGGCCTGGGCATTTTGTTCGATGATCGAGGTATAAGGGATGATATAGATGATGCGATCAAGGTTGTGTTTCTGGGCATGGTGCAGGGCGTAACGCATGCTGGAATATGTTTTGCCACCGCCGGTTGGCACCGTAAGCGTGAAAATCCCTTGTGGATCAAGTGCCCTCGCCCTGCACCGATCTGAAATTGACCTGCGGATCGAGTCAATTTCATGCCGGACTGGCAGGTTAGTGAGCTTGCTTTCAAGGCGTTGAATGGCGACCGGCCAGTCAACACAGCCTTGCGACCGCAAACTTTCATTGCCCGGATTTTCAAAATCGGCACTGTTTATTCTGTCCGCTTCAATCAGGCAACTGAACAAGAATCGAGTCCACAGACCAATATTGAAATGCTTAACGATCTCGGATTGATTTTTCCCGGGATCAACCAATTTAAAGATTTGTTGCGAACACTCTTGAATAAGGGTCGGCGTGGCGAGAAAATTCAGCCTCATTAATACCTCGCTGTCTACCGACCCCATACACTCCTGAAGATGAGTCTTTGCAACGTCTTTGCGCATCCTGGCAGCAAAACCATTTTCCCCTCCCGGTTTCAGACAATCGATCAACCCACCATGGTGAGAGGCAAGACAGAGCGCCAGTACTTGCCCTGCCAACTCCCCTTGCGGACCATATCGATGAAAGTTTTCCCATATCCACTGGGCTCCCGCGCTGGAGTGATCAATTTTGCCCCTAAGCGCTGAAGCATCGACATATTCATCATCAACGTCAGGATCCAACATTCCGGTGGCCGACTGGATGTATGTCTGGAATTGTTTGCTATATTTGCCAAGGTCATGAAGCAGCCCCAGCAATTCCCCGGCATCAGGGACACCAATTTTTTCAGACAAGCGCCGACAAATCAGGGAAACATCCTCCAGATGTTCGCGGACAGATTGTTCTGTCTGATCAGATTTCCTGCAGTGAGCGATGAAACTATTTGGATCCATACAACAAACTCCTTTAATACAGCTTGGCCCTGAATTAGTAACAATTCAGCTAAATAAGCTCCAAACGATAACAATCATTGATAGATAACCAACAATTGAACAACTAAAAATCCGCTGAATGGACAATCTGGTCAGTATTATTTTCCATCTCCAACCTCCCAACATTCTCCATCCTCTCATTCCCCGCAATACCCATCAAAGACAACCGCGCAATCCTTCCTGCGCAGGCAAAGAACCCGCTATGCGCCGATCCGCAAGCCCTCGCCCGACAAGGGCTGTTCCTCAACATGGAAGAACCAGCAGTCATCAGCCGTGAGTCCTTCTTGGGGCAGATAATAGCCGCTTATTGTCGATGGATCGCTGGTCAATTCAATGGATGGCTCAAGGCTGCCGGCAGCCACATGCCTGCGGGCAGTCTTCATTGCCCGCTGCAAAGAGCAGGGACGCCACAGCCGGGAGAACAAAGCAGCGAGAATCAATTTCATTCCAACCATTGCCGCCACTGATCTTGAGTCACAACTGTTACCCCAAAGAGACCGCATACCCGCATCGTGTGGCCGGTGCCGCCCTTCATGGGATCAACGGAATTAACAAAGAATAGACCCGCATCTGCCGGAGCGAGTCCGTGGTCCAGTGAGCCGATCACTTTGACGGTATCGCGCATGAGGTAACGGGCCTTCGCTGCCAGGGACGGTATCCGCATCCTGTTGTTCATCAGAGACGCACAACCAGGGGAGGCTGAAACGGCTGCTTGTACTGCCTGCTCTTCAACAGATTCCGACATTTCTGTCATGGCACAGAAGGATGCTCCCGGGGCAATATTTTTCTTTTTGTGCCCGGTATACGGCAGCACATATTGGAGTCGTGTCGAATCAACCTGGCCGATTCCTTTGGCAAAGGCAGTATCTGTTCCATCGGCGTTACCGGTTCTAAAAATTGCATGCGGGAAGGTCCTGGCAAGCCAGACTCCACAGGCAATGACTACGGGCCTATCCACTTCCGGCAAGGCGCGAATACCCTCCACCAGAATGACAGGGTGTTCTTTTTCGTTCATAGACTGGATAAAGTCAGACGACTGCATTGGCTTGCTTTCCTTATTAAAGTTTCCACCTTGGTCGGAAAACCTGGACAAAATTATTTTTGCGTCTCCAGCGTCCCGGAACTATCCATCCTCTCATTCTACACTCGGGGTGGATCAAAACATGATCCAGTACTCATTTTTTCTTTTTTATTTTTCATACTTTTTCAGCGCAGCCGCCAACCTGTCCTTGATCTCACGGCACGGTGCATTCGACGCAATCATCTCGACAACGCCGCTCACAAACCGGCCAACCAGGCCAGATAATCCGCCAGAATTTCAGGTGCCACATCCTTGAGCGCACGGCGAGCCGCGACCATCGATGGATGGTCGCCAAGGCTCCTGGCCAGCTCGGCCTGACGCAGCCATTCGCAGGCCCGCGCCTCTGTGCCGGCGGGTGGACAGGGCAGCTCGACCAAGGGAAAGATCCCGGCAAAAAAGCCGTAGATCGGGGCCAGGGTCGGACCGTATTCCATGATGACTCCCTCCAGTTGCGGGAGGGGAATGGTCCCGGCAGCAATCTCATGGGGTGCGAGGAGCAGCGCTGCGGCATACTCGACGCGGGCGACATCTTCCCTGCCCTGCCGCCAGAGGGCATCGCCAAGATAACGGTGCAGGAGACCGTTACCTGGGTGGTCCTCAAGAAGAACGCGCAGAGACCTTGCGGCCGCCCTGTTTTCACCAAGCTGCAACTGCAGATATCCACGACAGAGATTGGGCGCTTGATACCATCGCTCACCGTCTTTCATCTGCATCAGGAGGGACAGAAGAGAATGCAAGAGCGAGTGGTGCAAATCATGATGATTTCCGGAATTCACAAAGGGAAACGCCGCAACGTGCTCCCACAACAAGATCAGGGCCGCCTCCGGCGACAGCCCGGCTGCCTCCTGAAATTTCGCTTGCCAAAATTCTGTCTCTTCCAGCCCACGCTCGCCCTCTGCATGGCCCGGGCAGAGGGCAAGTGCCTGGGAAAAATGAGACCTCGCCTCTGCAAAATCAAACTGAGCCAGGCTCTGATAGCCCTGGCCAACCGCCATACTGTCCAATTCAAAAAGATTAAGCTGCACTGTGCATTCTCGTCCTTTGAGTTCTGTCACCCAACACTGCCGTAGTGATTTCTTTTATTATACCCACGAGGGTGGCTCAAAATATGATCCACCGTCTTTTTTTATTCTTTTTATTTTTCATACTGCTTCAGAGCGGTTGTCAATCTGTCCTTGATCTCCCGGCGCAGTTCAGTCGGGGCCATCACCTCAACATCCGGGCCATAACGCAAAATATCCAGCACCAGTTCGCGGGGGTCACCATACGGCAGGCTGAGTTGATAAGAGCCGTCATCCAGGAAGCATCCCCGCTGCTCCGGGTGCCACTGTTCCTCGGCTACCCAACGGGCGCGCTGCGGGGTAAAACGGAGGATGGCAGTCTGCGTCGCTGGGCCGGAAAAAATTCCAAAGGCTCCGGTATAATGGCGATCCAGTTGCCCATCTGGAATTTCCATTGCCTCTTCCGCAAGCACGACAGGATCACGGATACGGTCAAGGGCCAAAGTCCGCAAGGCCTCGGCCTGATGGCACCAGGTGTCGAGATACCAGTTTTCTCGGTAATAGATGAGACGCTGGGGGGAGACAATCCGGCCGGAGAGACAATCATTGGCCCGATTATGATAGTGCAGGGCCAATTTGCGGCGCTGGAGGGTGGCTGAAGCGACAGTCTGAAAATTTTCGGGCAAACAGGCTCGCGCGCCCATACTGTGAAAACGAAACCGACGGAAGACGTCACCCGTGGCCACATTGTGAGTCTGCAGGATAGATTCAATCCGCTGACGAAAGAGAGAAAACTCCTGCCGAAGCAGGCCAGGCTGCATGCACCTCAGCAATTCATGAACGGTGAGCAGGGCCTGGAGTTCGGCAAGGCTGAACCAGAGACCGGGCAACTCGTGCTGACCAGAACCTGTCCGATCCAGGATATAACCGTTTTGGGCCTGATCATAACGAATAGGCGCTGCCATCTCATGACGAAGTTTGCCGATCATCCGCTTGACCGTGGGCCGGGAACATTCCAT
>CALENA010000012.1 GCA_937910875.1 uncultured Desulfobulbaceae bacterium
AGTGGAATAGTCGTATTGCGTTGCCTGATAAATTGGGCCACCGTGGCCGAGGCCGATGACTCGGTGAGAAGAAAGATGACGTCAGGGACCGTCGCCAGCAGTTCCTCACTGATCTGAGGCCAGTCAGGTGATTCAGCGGAATGAAAACGTACCACATGGGTCTTGCCCTGGAAATGACGTTCGGTCTGCTCTACCCAGGCATTGCCAAAGGCAGGATTTGACATGTCAATCAGGAAGGCGACCGACCGCAGGTCTTTCTCATGGAGCAAGGCTGCGGTTTTTACTCCATAGAGGTCACAGTCAACCGAGGTACGCAAAAACAGATCATCCCGCCCGGAGAGTTCACTGACAGATGTATAGGCAGTCATAAGGATCGTGCCCTGGGACGTGACGTAGGGATAGGCAGTCAGGGTATTTGCAGACTGACTGTGGCCGATAATGGCCACCACTTCTTCCTCGATGAGAAACTCATCGGCCAGACGAATCCCGTGTTCATTGTTGCGATCATCACGGACCAGCAGTTGCAGCAGGCGACCGTTGATTCCACCCTGAAGATTGATCTCCTCCACAGCCTGCAGGGCACCGTCCCGGATGTGCTCACCAGGGGCCCCGCCAGGTCCGCTGAGAGTAACAGACAGACCGATTTTGATCGGCTCTTTCTGCCGGGTGCAGGTGACAAACAAGAGGACAGCCAGAGACAACAGGATCAGGGTCAGAGCGAGGATCTGCCGTTTCATTCTTGACTCCTTTACTTCATTTTTTTTTCAACAGGGCAATCTCTTCCTTCAAGCTGGTCATCCTGAGTTCCCTGCCGACGAAATATCTGTTCAATTCCTCAAGCTGCCGGTTCTTTTCTTCAAACTGGGCCGTACGCTCCTTGACAATCTTTTCCAGTTGGTCACGATGGGTAATGAGTTCCTGCTCAAACTGACGCTGACGGGAAAGATTATGAATCCCCATAAGGACTGAAATGACCGCACCCCTTTCATTGCGGATCATCTTGACCATTATCTCGATAGGATACTCGGTTGGATTTGCTGGATTATCGGCTTCCATGGTCACAAAAGAGTCTTCACGCCGGCTGCGCGCCCGACAGGCCGGGCAGGGAATGGACTGGTCGTTGTGATGAATCAATATCTTGATATCATGGCCAATCACCTCTGAGGGCACAAGATTGGTCAGGGTATAAAAGGCCTTGTTGGCCCGGACGACCTTGTCATTC
>CALENA010000013.1 GCA_937910875.1 uncultured Desulfobulbaceae bacterium
CCGGGCCACCTTGCCCTGTTTTCCAAGGTACCCTAAAGACTGTTATCTGTCCGGAGAACTCTATGACACTGAAATTGAACCTGCAGGCAGCCGATCTGAATGGCGAGGAACTGCAACACCTGGCCGAGATGCGCCGTACATGCAGTCGTAATATCCTTTTGTCCACGACCTTGGCCGCTTCAGGTCATCCGGGTGGGTCTCTGTCTGCGCTCGATATGCTTCTGGTGACCTATGGATGTATCAATCATGATCCCCGCAACCCGGACCTGGAAACGCGTGACCGGGTAGTGGTCAGCATGGGCCATATCTCACCCGGGGTCTATTCAACACTGGCTGAATATGACTATTTCAAGGCCGATGAGTTTGTTGCCGGTTTCCGCCGCACCGGTTCCGGCTTCCCCGGGCATGTGGAGTCCATTGTCCCGGGCGTTGAGTGGGATACCGGAAATCTTGGCCAGGGGCTCTCGACTGCCGTGGGCATGGCTCACGGGTTTAAGATCCAGGGCCGGCCGAACAAGGTTATTACCTTCATGGGCGACGGTGAGCAGCAGAAGGGACAGATCTCCGAGGCCATTCGCTACGCCCATAAGTATAAGCTTGATAACCTGATCGTGGTCATTGACCGCAATCATCTCCAGATCTGCGGCAGTACCGAGGAGATCATGCCGCAGTCGGTTCGGGCACTCTACTCGATTCATAACTGGGATGTAAAGTATCTGGAGGATGGCCATGACTGCAACGCCTTTTTCCAGGCCTTCCGTGATGCCTATCAGCGGACAGATGGCAAGCCCACGGTCATTGTCTCCCGGACCACCATGGGCAAGGGGATCTCGTTCATGGAGAATCTGGCCAAATATCACGGCTCACCTCTGAACCGGGAGCAGCTGGCTCTGGCCATGGATGAATTGGGAGTCGAGGTTGATATGGCCGCGTGGGATGTGCTGCGTGCCCAGCCGGTTGCCACTCATACCATCTGTGAGCGTCGCTCAACAGCTCCTGAAATCAGCATGGGTGAGCCCATCCTCTATGAGGCCGGGACCATGACCGATAACCGTTCCGGCTATGGCAATGCCCTGCTCGGTCTGGCCGAGGCCAATAATATCAACGGTACAATCAAGATCAGTGGTATCTCCTGTGATCTTGAGGGATCGGTGAAGATGGGCGGGTTTCATAAACATTCACCTGCGGCCTATCTTGAGGCCGGGATTCAGGAGCATCATGCCGCGACCATGGCCGGTGGCCTGAGCAGTGTCGGACTGGTCCCCTTTTTCAGCACCTTTGGTGCCTTTGCCGTGTCCGAGGTCTATAACCAGACCCGGCTGAACGACTTTAATCACACCAATGTCAAGGTGGTGGCCACCCATGTCGGCCTGGATGTGGGTGAGGATGGCCCCACTCATCAGTGCATTGATTATCTGGCCCTGCTCAAGAACCTGTATGGATTTTCAGTGTTCATGCCGGCTGATCCCAATCAGACCGATCGCATAGTTCGTTACGCCGCCACGCTTCCCGGGAACGTCTTTGTCGGGATGGGCCGTTCCAAGACCCCGGTGATCTGTCGCGAGGATGGAACCCCATTCTTTGATACCAGCTACCATTTTGCAGCGGGCAAGGCAGACTGGCTCCGCCACGGAACCGAGGCCACGATCATCACCTACGGTGCCCTGGCCCCGGCAGTGATGGAGGCCTGGAAGCTGCTCAGGGAAGAGGGAGTTTCGGTGAGCGTCCTCAATATGGGCTCGCTCATCCCCCTGGACCGGGAAGCGGTCCTGGAGGCTGCCGGCAAGGGGGCTATTCTCACGGCCGAGGATCATCATGTGGACACCGGTCTTGGTTCCATGGTGGCCACTCTCCTGGCCGATTCCGGTCTGGCCGTTCCCTTTCGCCGACTGGGCGTGGCCTTCTACGGTGGTTCCGGTAAACCCGCTGATCTTTATGCCCGTCAGGGACTTGATCCTCAGTCCATCGCCACCTCGGTCAAGGAGTTGATCGCTCGCTGATTGATTCGCACTCTTACTCGACGCTCCAACGCCAAAAGGCCGGTCCCTCAGATGAGGGACCGGCCTTTTGGCGTTGGGGACATACCTTGCCGTGGGCTCAGCTTGTTTTGGAAGGGGGCGGGGTGCTCTGGGTGGATGATCCCAAAGAAGCAGTGGCGTCTGGCGGCGTGTGCTGGTCGGTTGAAATCTCTTCTCTGCCGCCAAAAAGACGTCTGAACCAGTTGATGATCCCTTTGATTCCACCCCATATTTTGGGGAGAAGCCAGATGGCCAGCAGGATGAAACAGATAAAAAGGGCGATAAAGACCAGCGGGTAATTGAGGGCGGTCCAGATGCCGCCAACGACCGCCACATCTTCAGCGATGGAGGCAGCCCAGTTGCTGAAGGGTTCCGGGGAGGTGTTGATCAGGATTCGGCTCCCGGTCTTCAAGGTGTGGCTGGTGGCCGAGACCGTCCCGCCCAGGATACCGGCGGCAATGACCAGGGCCGGGCTGACCTCACCCACTGCGCCGGCGGCGAGCATGACGCCTGCCGGAATGCGGATGAAGCTGTGGATGGCGTCCCAGCCGGTATCAACTCCCGGGGTCTTGTCGGCGAAAAATTCCACGGCGTACATCAGTCCTGCCGCTGCGATGACCAGAGGGTCCTGGACGATCTGGAGTGAATCGGGCAGAACGACATGCCCTCCGGCCCCCAGCAGACCAAGCACGCCGATGGTGGCGTAGAGATTAATCCCGGCTCCCCAGGCGGAACCCAGGGTCAGGGCAATGGTTGCGATCAGTTGCTGATAGGCGTCCATGGTAACAGGTCCTGATAAAGAAGAAAGAAGGGTTTAATGACAGTCGGGTAACTGGTCAAAATGGGTGTTGAGGAAATCACATTCCTTGGGCGAGAGGTCAAACTGGATCTCGATCTGGCGCAGGAGCACGGCACGACTCCGGTCCGGGTGCAGCTGGACAAGTTCACTCAAGGCGCAGAGGGCCTTTTTGAGTTTGTCACCTTTGGGCTGGCAGGGATGTTGGGCTGACATGTTATTCCTCAATGCTGGGGTTCATTCATGGTCTGGATGATTGGGTAAGGGGATCTTCCCTGTGTGGCGTCAAGATGATTCCGGCCAGGGGGGGGACAGTGACCAGGCAGTAATAGCCTGTTTGGCCATGGGGGTCAGAAACGGCCTGAAAGAACTGGCCAGTCATGAGATTGCTGCCGCCAAAGCAGCCACAGTCAGAGTTGAAGATCATCTCATAACGGCCAGGTCCTGGCAGGGGGAGCCGGTAATTGCTCAGGGTCTGAGGAGTATGGTTGAGCAGGCAGACAAGATGATTGCGGCGGTCGCGGCCGAAACGGGCAAAACTGATGATTGAATTGGCCCGGTCTTCCAGGTCCAGCCACTGAAAGGTGGAGGGATCGGAGTCCAATTCCCAGAGGCTGGGCTGGGCCCGGTAAAAGGTGTTGAGTTCTCGGACGAAATCACGACATTGCTCATGATAACCGGATTCTGAAAAGAGATGAAAATCAAGGCCCTGTTTGCAGTCCCATTCTTTCCATTGCCCGAACTCACAGCCCATGAACAGCAATTTTTTTCCGGGATGGGTCCACATACCCAGGAGGATCAGACGCAGGTTGGCAAATTTCTGCCAGTTGTCGCCGGGCATCTTGCTGATCAATGAGCCTTTGCCGTGCACCACCTCGTCATGGGACAGGGGCAGGACAAAATTTTCGGAAAAGGCGTACATGATCGAAAAGGTCAGGTTGTTCTGGTGATATTTACGATGAATGGGATCAAGATGGAAGTAGCTCAGGATATCGTTCATCCAGCCCATGTTCCACTTGAAGCCGAAGCCGAGACCTCCGATATCCGTGGGCTTGGAGACTCCGTAAAAGCTGGTGGATTCCTCGGCGATCATCAGAGTGTTGGGGAAACGGTCGTAGACCACGGAGTTGAGGTGACGAAGAAATTCGATGGCTTCAAGGTTTTCCCGGCCGCCGTATCGGTTGGGGAGCCATTCGCCTTCTTTTCGTGAGTAATCAAGATAGAGCATGGAGGCCACAGCATCGACCCGCAGCCCGTCAATGTGATAGATATCGAGCCAGAACAAGGCATTGGCAATAAGGAAATTACTGATCTCGCGGCGGCCATAGTTGTAGATCAGGGTTCCCCAATCCGGGTGACTGCCCTGGCGGGGATCTTCATGCTCGAACAGGGCCGTGCCGTCAAAGCGGGCCAGGCTGTGGGCGTCTCTTGGGAAATGGGCCGGGACCCAGTCGAGGATGACCCCGATACTGTTGAGATGACACTGGTCGACAAAATACTTGAAATCTTCAGGGGTCCCGTAGCGGCTGGTGAGGCTGAAGGGGGCGGTGACCTGATAACCCCATGATTCGTCCAGGGGATGTTCCATGACCGGCATCAGCTCGATATGGGTAAAGCCCAGTTCAAGGACGTAGGGAATCAGTTTATCGGCCAGTTCCCGGAAGGTAAGAAAACGATCGGGATCGGCCGGGTCTCGTTGCCAGGAACCGGGGTGAACTTCATAGGTGGCCATAGGCTGGTCATAGGGGGGCGTCTGCTTTTTGTGCAGTTGCCACTCATTGTCCTGCCACTGGTACTCACCAAGGCCACGGGTCAGGGAGGCGGTCTTGGGACGCAGTTCTCCAAAAAACTGGAACGGGTCAATTTTTTTCAGAAGAGTGCCATCCTGGGTGCGGATCTCAAATTTGTAGGGTTCATCCTGGCCAAGTCCCGGAAGAAAAAGTTCCCAGATCCCCGAACTTTCCAAACTGCGCATGGGATGAGTGCGGCCGTCCCAGCCATTGAAATCGCCAAGGATCGAGACCCTGGCCGCGGCCGGAGCCCAGACGCGGAACATTATTCCGGCAATGGCTGAGAACATGGCCGGATGGGCGCCCATGTGGCGGTAGAGTTCGTAATGGGTGCCGAAGTTGAAGAGATACCGATCCTGCTCGGCCAGGACCGGAAGGAAGCGGTAGGGGTCGTTGCAGCTGTGGGTGCTGCCGTCAGCGTAGGTGATCTGGAACTGATAGCTGTAGGGATCAAGATATGGGTCCTGCAGGGTGCTGCTGTCCAGTTCGATCTCGAACATCCCCTCCTGGTGGGTTTGCTGCATTGCGCGAGACTGGCCGTCGATCAGCAGGCAGACTCCGGTGGCATGGGGCTGGAAGGTTCGGATGGAGGCGATCCGTTCATCAGGGCTGCAGAAATGGACACCAAGGACCTGAAAGGGGTCGTGATGTGTTCCCTGTATGAGTTTGATGATCTGTTTATTCATGATTCAATGGGCCGCCGGTTCAAATTGTCCTGTTTTATCCGTCCTGGTCTTGAACAAAAAACTTTATTTTGCAGAAGACTCTATAGGCTCAGGATAGCAGATGAAGGGTGGAAAATATAGGAAAATCATGGCCGTTGAATCAGTCAAGGACAGGCAGCGCATTGACTGAATGGCTGCCCGCGAAACGAAAATTCCAATGGTTGACCTTGACGGGAAGAGAATTGATCTGATAAAGTTTATTTACTACTAAAGAAACTGGCAAACAGTTTTGGCCTGCTTCACTCAACAACGGCAGTCAAGTATGAACGGGTTTTTCCCTTTTGTGCAGCCGATAAGCGGAAAATGGGTGGAATGATGCAGAAAGAAGATGCGCTCTATGCCGAATGTGATCCGTCTCTGGCCTGGAATGGACCAGCAGTCGTTGAAAATCTGACCGGTTCTTTTCTGATCTCCACCCCCAAGATGCCGGACCCCCGGTTTGTTGAACAGGTCATTTATATCTGTGCCCATAATCACGAAGGGGCAATGGGCGTGGTTGTGAATCGGCCCGAGCCTTCACTGACCCTTGATGATATCTTTATGGGGGCCAATCTGCCCCTGCCTGAGCGTCAATTGCCCATGGTCTATATCGGTGGTCCAGTCGAACTTGATTCGGCCTTTGTGGTGTATACTTCCGACTATCGAGCCAAACACCAGATCGAGATCAGCCCGTCCCTGTCCTTGAGTCGGGAATCCAAGGTGCTGGAAGATATCGCGTATGGTCAGGGACCACTCAAGTTTATGTTTTTCCTTGGTTATGCAGGGTGGGGCCCCGGGCAACTCGAGCGGGAACTGCTGGATGAGGGGTGGCTGGCCGTACCCGGTGACGATGCGATTATCTTTGACGTGCCAGATCATGAGAAATGGAAGCGAGCCGCCTTTTTGTACGGGATTGATATCACTGTTTTTGACGATACCACAGGTCTGGCCTGATTTGCCGGTATAGGCTTTTCTGGAAAATCAGCAGTTTTATAGATGTCAGGTTGCGCATGGTCTGCTTCGGCGGGCTGTGCGTTTTTTTTGTGTGGGGATTCTCCTGAATGAATTAAACTTGCTGCAATTGCTGGGGCTGTGCTGCCCTGTCTGTCGGTTTTATTGCCTGGCCTGGGTTTGATACCCCGCCCCCTGGGGCTGGGGCGCGTTCCTTACCTGTAACGATACCCCGCTGCTTGCGGCTGGGTTGTTCATTGAAAATCCCGGTTCTGTGCCGGATGGCTGCGAGAAGAATGTGAGTGAGATAACAGAGATATTTACCTGCCAACGGTGCGGGTACTGCTGTCAGGGGGAGACCACGGTGTCTCTGGACAAGGATGACCGCCAGCGCATGGTTCAGGCCCTGGGCCTGAGTGAGGACGAGGTGCGTGAGCGTTATTGGCGGGTGACTGGTTCAGTGGTTCAGATGAAGATCGTGGATGGTCACTGTATTTTTTATGACAATGGTTGCACAGTACATCTGGGCCGTCCGTGGCGTTGTGGTCAGTGGCCTCTGCACCCCTCCATCTTGAGCGATGAAAATAATTTCAAGACCATCAAGGCCTCCTGCCCCGGTCTCAACCAGGACATGTCATACGATGAGTTCTGCCGGATTCTCAGGGAGCTGATGGCCAGGCAGGGCAACATCCATTGTTGAGGCGGATGCGGTCATGAATCTGGAGATTCTCCTGCTCGGCAAGACCAAGGATGACTACCTGGTCCGTGGGATTGAAGAGTTCAGCGGTCGCCTGAGCCATTATTGCAAGCTTTCGCTGCGCTATCTCAAGGTCAAGAAACGATCAGGTCGTACTGCTGAAGCTGAGATGGAGGAGGAAGGCTATCTGCTGCTGAGTCAGGTCGCGGCAGGGAGTCTGGTTGTGGCCCTGGATTCCTCGGGACGTCAGTTGAGCTCGGAGGGTCTTTCCCGGCTCATTGAGAGTTGGGAGATGCGAGGAGAAAAAGGCGTCACGTTTCTGATCGGAGGCCCATTGGGGCTTTCACCGGCTGTGGTGGCTCGGGCCGATCTGCTCCTGTCACTGTCTCAGATGACCTTTACCCATGACATGGTCCGACTCTTTCTTCTGGAACAGCTCTACCGGGCCTACACCATAAAGGCCGGAGAAAAATATCACAAATGATGGCGATGGGATAAGACAGTTTTGTCATGCCCCATTGCTGCTTCGGATCAGGTAGACATCGTAGCGGCTGTTTTTCATGTGAATGGCGTGGCTGGGCCTGGTGGATGTGAGCTCTCCGGCCCTTTTCGGTCGTTTGACCACGACCCGCTCACAGGCGATGGTCAGGGCCCGGTCCAGGAGGTGTCCAGCGTCATGGTCGTCACCCACCAGGGTTCTGATCAGGCGCATCTCCTGTTTGTTGAGCGCCGCCTTCTCCTGTTTGGGATACATGGGATCAAGATAGATGGTTTCCGGTCTTTCAGGGAGTTGACCGAGAAGATCGAGGGCATTGCCACAGTGCAGGGAGAGTCTCTGACTGATGTCACTGCTCTGCGGATCATGTCTGAGTCGTGACAGGCCATCACTGAGCAGAGCGGCCAGAACGGGTGATCGTTCAATCAGGGTCACCTGGCAGCCCAAGGCCGCAAAGATAAATCCGTCAATGCCCAGTCCGGCCGTGGCATCGGCAATTGTGGGTCGGTGCCCTGGTTTGATCCCGATCGCCCGGGCCAGGGGCTGGCGAATCCCGCCACCGTGACGGAGGCGATAGCGAAGCTGGGCACTGTTGAAGTCCACATGTAGACGGCTGTGGGTTTTACCGCCTGCCGGCGCCGATTCCTGGAGTTCCAGTCCCTGGCACGTGTAAATCAGGGCCAGCTCCATTGTCCGTTGCTCTACAGAAATACAGGGGCATCCCAGGACCCTGGCCAGGGACTCGGCCTGATCCTGCAAAGAGCTCTCATTTGGTGGCTGCCAGCTGACACAGAGGTGAGGAGTGGAGTGTGGGAGTCGCAGACCTGGCATGACAAGCTTTTGGTGTGTGGTTGACTGATCGTTTGAACGTCTTGGTGAGTGTCCCCCAGGTGTTGACAGGACTGGAATTTATACTATAAGGCAAGACGAAACTGTTGCGAGCCCTTTTTTCTATCAGGGCTCAGGTCCTGGCTGAAATCTGAATAAGCAGAGTTGCAAAGACTCTCTGAAATGTGATGTGACCAGGGAGATCTCAGATATTCCAAAGCCATCACAGTTGCGGGCAGTGGAATATCGGTATAAGATCAAGGTGATGTTGGAAAAAACATGTTATTATCAGGGGTGCAGTCATGCACCGCTGATGACTCAGATGGTATTGTTTTTAAACTGGAACGTATGTTGTTATCAGGATTAATAAAGGAGAAAAGAAAATGCGGAAGAAAATTACAATAATCGGTGCCGGCAACGTCGGGGCAACGGCTGCCCACTGGGCCGCAGCCAAGAATCTGGGCGATGTGGTTCTGCTTGATGTGGTCGAGGGTATCCCCCAGGGCAAGGCCCTGGACCTGTCCCAGGCAGGTCCAGTGGAGGGATTCCATTATTCGATCAAAGGGTCCAATGATTATGCGGATACGGCCAATTCAGATGTGGTTATCATCACGGCTGGTCTGGCGCGTAAGCCTGGCATGACCCGTGATGATCTTCTGGCCATCAATGTGAAGATTGTCAAAACCTGTGCTGAAGAGGCGGTCAAACATTCGCCCGAGTGTGTGCTGATCGTGGTCACCAACCCCATCGATGCCATGGTCCATACCGCCTTCAAGGTCACTGGACACCCCCGGGAAAAGGTGATCGGCATGGCCGGGGTTCTGGACTCCGCCCGATATCGTACCTTTATTGCCCAGGCCCTGGGTGTGGCCCCCTGTGATGTCAATGCCCTGGTCATGGGAATCCATGGTGACAATATGCTGCCTCTGGTCAGACTGGCCAATGTTGGTGGTGTTCCTCTGACTGATTTGTTGCCTCCCGAGCAGATTGCTCAGATTGTCAAGCGGACCCAGACCGGTGGTCTTGAGATTGTCAATCACCTGAAGACCGGCTCGGCTTTCTATACTCCGGGGCTGGCCGCAGTTGAGATGGCTGAGGCCGTGCTCACCGATTCCAAGCGGGTCCTGGCCTGTGCTGTCTACCTTGAGGGAGAGTTCGGGATCTCCGGCTATTTCCTGGGCGTGCCGGTGGTGATCGGTGAGAAGGGGATAGAGAAGATCCTGGAATTTAAGCTGACGGCAGAAGAAAAAGAGGCCCTGGCCATGAGCGTTGAAGTGGTCAAGACCCAGATGGCCGCTACCGGTCTGTAAGTCTCAGGCCGCCATGTCTTTCACAATGATGGTGATGTTGTGTTGATCGGCGAGAGTATCAAGGAACTGCTGCAGCAGAAGATTGCACCGCTGGATATCCTGCCCCAGCGTGATCTGCGTGAAAAGCTGGTGGACCTGGTGATGGGTGGGGTCCCGGAACGTATCGATTCCGGGGTGAGCACCCGTCTTCAGCAACTGCGTACTCTCTTTCAAGAGAGCAAGGTTGATCATGTCCGGGTCGTGGTCTTTGGGGGCGGTACCGGTCTTTCCAATCTGATTGGAGGCGACAGTAGAAGTTCATACTGGGCCCAGAACCCTTTTTGCGGGTTAAAGACCGTGTTTCCCCTGACCCAGGCCGTGGTCTGCACCACTGATGATGGCGGTTCAACAGGGGAACTCCTGAAAGAACTGCCCCTGATAGCCCTAGGTGATCTTCGGCACGTCCTTTTGTCCTCCGTGCAACTCAGCCGCCTCCAGGTCCTCTATGGGCTTTCTGGGCCCAGGGCCCGTGAGGCGGTTGCCCTGCTCTTTTCCCTGTTCAACTATCGTTTTCAGCAGCGCCCGGATTCAGCTGCTGCGCTTTTGTCTGCGGCCTGCCCGCAATGGGATCAGCTGCCGGTCCGTTTGCATACCCGGCTCAGGGCCCATGTCGACTGGTTGTTTGGTGACCCGCGCCTGAGTGGTATTCTTGACCGACCCAACTGTCTGGGGAATCTGTTGATCGTTTCGGCTATCTATTCAGATCTTTCCCAGTTTGTCAGCAATGGGCAGCTGATTGGTGAACAGAAACAGCTGGGTCGAGCCATCTACAGGGCACTGGTCTCGCTGTCCGGGATTCTGGGAGTGGGGGAGGAAGCGGTCCTGCCCTGTTCTTCGACCCAATCGTGTCTCAGCTTTCTGTACGCGAACGGGGTCGAGATTGCCGGTGAGCATAAATCCGATGTTGCCAGGCGCGGTTTCCCGGTGGACCGGGTTTATACAGATTTTTGTGCCACGCCTCAGGTCTATCCCGAGCTTCTCAGCAATATCGAACAGGCAGATATCCTGATTCTTGCCCCGGGCAGTCTTTACAGTTCTCTGATTCCTGTCTTTCAGACTCCAGGCATTGCCCAAGCCGTCAGGCGGAATGAACGGGCACTGAAGATATTGGTCTCCAATATATGGGTTCAGGCCGGGGAGACTGATCAGAGCATTATTGATCCGGAGCGGAAATTTTACGTCTCGGATATGATTCGTGCCTATGATCGGAATATTCCAGGTGGCGTGGCAGGTCTGGTCGATCAGGTCCTCTGTCTGTCCCTGGATGACATTCCGGCCTCGGTCCTGCAGGACTATGGGGTGGAGGGCAAGGCGCCCATCTATCTGGATCGGGAAAAGGTGCTGGCTGAAGGCTATCTTCCCCTGGAATGCGGAATTTTTTCCAGGAAGATGCTGGGTGAGCATCGGGTGATCCAGCACGACCCTGAACATCTGGCCCAGGTGGTCAAGACTCTGTGGCTGACAGGGCAATATGCCGGTCATCAACAGGAAAAGAGTGTCTCACCTATACAGCCGCCCCCCCTCCCTCTCGTGTTGTCCATGCGGCAGGTGCTTCCTGCTTCAGTCCGTTACCAGTCCCTGCGAAAGCGTGTGGAAAGTCTGGCCATTGAACTGGCCCCACACCATCTGCCACAGATGAGTGAATCTGAGGTTCGTCATTCCCTGCTGGAAATTCTGTGGCAGCACAAGGATATTCCCCTGGAACATTTGGCCCACATGAGTGGTATTCGATGCATTGATAACGAGCTTTGGCATAGAAGCCAGAAATGGGACCGGATTTATTCGTTTTATGATCCTGCAGATCAGTTGATCAAGATTCGTCATGATCAGTTTTTAGACCGTGGACGCCTGGAAGTGGCCTTTCTGATTGGTCTGGGGGAATCGCTTCTCGGGCAGTATGCGGCACGTAAGACTATGGACTCCCTTGATGTTGACGGGGCATCGGTCGGCAAGATCTTTAATCTCTATGTGGCCAATAACCAGGAGCGCCATTGTTTTCTTGGTGAGGCCGAGCTGGCGCATTATCTGAGTCTGGCTCGTCTGTTGCCCCATCCGCATCAGCCTGAACGTTTTACCCGGGTGATTAATGGCGAGGAGGGGTTCACCCCACCGGGACTGATGTTTGGCCTCTATTATGTCTGGTATCTGGATAATCGTTTTTCCAGTCATGTGGAGTATAAGATGGCGATCAGCAAGATTGAGCGGTCGAACATGATCTCGGGCCAGGTGGAGAGCCGCAGTCGCAGGGAACTCCTGGTGACCTTTTTTCGTGAAGTTGTTTTTGGAAAGAGGAGAGATAACGGGTTGCCTGAATGAGAAGTATTCTGAAGCTGTAGTCTGTTTTTTCCGGAGGGAGCAGAGAAACGATGCAGAAGAAAATACTGGTAGTAGAAAACAATCCTGTGGTCCAGAGGACGGTCACTGTCATCCTTGAGCAGGAGGGGGCGTTGGTCAAGACGGCGGATAATGGTCTTGAGGCCCTGGAACTGCTCAAGACCTATCGTCCTGATATCATATTCACCGATCTGGTGATGCCCCTGGTCGATGGTGCACAGCTGTGCAAGATCGTCCGCAGCTCCCGTGAATATGGCCCTGTTTTCCTGGTGGTCCTTTCGGCTATTCTTTTGGAAGATCAGGAGCGGGCCCTGAGGCTTGATTGTGATTTTTTTATAGCCAAGGGTGAGATTGGTGCCGTGCGCGGTGCCGTCTGCGAGGCCCTGGCCCATTATGACTTGCGCAGGCAGCATGGGCAGGTTCCGGGGAAGCAGAAGATTCATGTGGTGGGTGGTCTGGCCCCGCAGGAGGTGACTGGCGAACTCCTTTCCCAGAACCGGCACCTGGTGGCCCTTCTGGCCATTCTCCGTGAAGGCATTATTGAGCTGAGCTCCGATGGGCGGATTGTCTCTGCCAATCCAGCGGCCCTGGAGATCTTTGATATCCAGGAAGAAGAACTGCTTGGTGTCGGTATCCAGACCCTGTTTCCCGAACCAGAGAAAGGGCTGATCAATACATGGATCAGGGAAGAGCTGAGTCAGGGCACAGGCCGGGCCTTGAATATCAAGGAGGATGAACCTGTCCGCATCAAGGATCGGATTCTGACCGTTGCCTTTCTGCAGATGATTGAGGAAAAACGCCAGGTCCACGTGGTGTGCATTCTGCGCGATATTACCCGTCGGGTTCTGGCTGAACTGGAAAAGGATGAATTGGATAAGGCCCTGCGTCTGACCAAAAAAATGGACGCCCTGAGCAGTATGGCCGGTGGGGTGGCCCATGATTTTAATAATCTGTTGACCGTCATCTGTGGGAATCTGGATATGGCCCTGTTCAAGGCCAGGCAGGGGCAGGACAATCTGGAATTACTCAAGCAGGCCAAAAAGGCAGGGGTGGTGGCGGTTGATCTGATTCATAAAATATCTACTGTTTCGAAGGTCAGTGTGGCCCGGCGTGAGACTTGTGATCTGGGACAACAGACCCCTTCAGTCCTGGACGGGTTTTTTCAGACTCATCTGGGCAGTTACCAGATCACCAGTCCAGAACATCTGAGTCTGGTTAAGATCGATATTGATCAATTTAAAGAAATCTTGACCAATATCCTCCAGAACGCGGAGGAGGCTGCCGGTGATCTGTTTCAGGTCGATGTTGAGATTGAAAATGTATCGCTGCCAGACCCCCTTCTGCTGTCCGGCCAGCGTGTTGCCGCTGGTGAGTATGTGAGGATTGCCATCAGGGATCATGGGCGGGGCATGGATGAGGAAAATCTGACGCGGGTCTTTGATCCCTATTACACCACAAAGCAGCGCGGTCCCATGAAGGGACTGGGACTGGGCCTGACCGTGGTCTATGCCGTTCTCAGAAATCATGGTGGACAGGTGGTCTTTGAATCTGCTCCGGGTGAGGGCGCCCGGGTTTCGATGTTTTTTCAGGCCATGCATGAAAGGGCCAGGGGACTTTCTCTGTAGCCTGGAAGGTGTTTTATCTGAGAATATTGATGTAAAACCACCAGCTCTCCATTGGTGATTCTAACCAGTATGGCTGGACCAGAATGGCCAGCCACAACCAACCATGAAAGTTCGTTCCTTCGGCATGACCAGTTATGGCCTCCGATGAACGTTCCTATGAACAGTGTGACAGGGCCGACGAGTCCTGTCATAAGGATAGTGTGATGCTATGCGGATTTTGATTGTCGGCGCCGGGCAGGTTGGTTATTTCCTGTGCGAGCGTTTTTCCAATGAAGGTCAGGATGTGGTCCTGATCGATACCGATAAGAAACGACTGCAGCGAATCGAGCGTGATTTGAATATCATGACCGTGCACGGCAGTGGTGCCTCCGCTCGAATCCTGGCTGAGGCCGGGATATCCAAGACCAAACTTTTCATTGCGGTCACGGACAGCGATGAGGTGAATCTGGTCTCCTGCATCATGTCCAGGAACTATGAGGTGGAGACCCGGGTGGCCCGAGTCCGTAATGAAGATTTCCTGGAAAATGGACTTTTGCATCAGGATGAATCTCTGGGGATTGACCTGATGATCAGTCCGGATCGCGCCATGTGCGAGGAGATCGTCGGGCTCTGCCATGTCTCTGCCGCTTTTGACATGGCCGAGTTTGCCGGTGGTCAGTTGATGCTTCTGGGCTACCAGATCCCCGAAGGCAATCCTCGCGTTGGCCTCAGTCTCATGGATCTGCAGCAGTTGCATGGGTCGCATAATTTTGTCATGACGGCCATTATCCGTGGAAACCAGACGATCATCCCCCGTGGCCAGGACAGGATCGAGGTCGGGGACAAGGTCTATCTGATGCTGCGGCGCCGGGATATTGCAGCTGTGGAACGGATCTTTCACCTGATCAGTCGTACGCCCAAGAGGGTCTTTATCATCGGCGGTGGTGCCATTGGATATCTGGTGGCGCGCTCCCTGGAAGATCTCAATATCGAGGTGGTCCTGGTGGAAAAAGACCGGGAGCGGTGTACCTTCCTTGACGAGAATCTGAGCCGGACCCGGGTCCTGAACTGTGACGGTCTGGAGGCTCAGGATCTCCTGGATGAGGGAATTGATCGAGCTGATCTGGTGATCGCCCTGACCGAAAGTGATACCACCAATCTCCTGTCCAGCCTGTTGGCCAAGCACCACGGGGCGGCCAAGTGCATCACCAAGATCACCCGGCACGATTTTGTCCCCCTGCTTGGCAATCTCGGTATTGATGTGGCGCTCAGTTCCCGGCAGGTGGCGGCGAGCATGATTCTCCGCTATATCCGGCGCGGGGCCATCGGTGCGGTGGCCACGATCATGGGCAGTGATGCCGAGGCCATGGAGATCATGATTCAGGGTGGACAGAAATTTGACAACGTTCCCATCAAGACCCTGCAATTCCCCACTGGGGCCGTGATCGGTGCCATTGTCCGCAATCGTCGCGTGATCATTCCTTCCGGGGAGACCCTGCTGAAATCCGGAGATAATCTGGTGGTGTTCTTTAAAAAGAATGCGGTGGCCCGGGTGGAAAAATATCTGGGCCTGGAAGGCTGATCAGGATGCGTACCGGCGGTGTTCTTAATCTCCTGGGCAGGTTGCTGCTTGTCCTTTCTCTTCTGCTCCTGACCCCGATCCCTTTTTCTCTCTATTACCAGGATGGGATGACCGGGGTCTTTGTTCTCTCCTCTCTGGTGGGGGCGGTGGTGGGTGGTCTGCTCTTTCTGCTCTTTCTTCCGGAAAAGGAGTTGGGCTATCGGGACGGTTTTGCCATCGTGGTTCTCAGTTGGGCTGCCCTGGCCTTTGTGGGTGCTCTGCCCTATTATTTTTCCGGGCAGATGGCCTCCTTTGTCGACTGTTATTTTGAGTCCATGTCCGGCTTTACCACTACCGGATCGACCATTCTTGCTGAGGTCGAGGTCCTGTCCCGGAGTTTGCTGTTCTGGCGTGCCCTGACCCACTGGCTGGGCGGGATGGGGATTATTGTATTGACCCTGGCGGTCTTGCCACTCCTGGGAGTCGGGGGCATGCAGCTCTTTCAGGCCGAGATGCCCGGGCCCACCAAGGACAGACTGGCGCCCCGTATCCAGGATACCGCCCGAATTCTCTGGTCTGTCTATGTCCTGTTTACCCTGCTGGAGGTCCTGCTGTTGATGTTTGGCGGGGTTGATTTCTTCAATGCCCTCTGCCATTCTTTTGCCACCCTGGCCACGGGCGGATTCTCGACCCATACGTCAAGCATTGCCTTTTACGATTCGGTTTATGTGGAGGTGGTGGTCATTCTTTTCATGTTTCTGGCTGGAATCAACTTTGCCCTTCATTTTCAGCTGTTGCGTGGACGGATACTGACCTTCTGGGGCAATGAGGAACTGCGTCTCTATGTGGCCCTGATCGTGCTCTCCACTGTGGCAATCATGGCCGCCAATGCCTTTTCCGGCACCATTGTCTCCCTGGGTGAGAATTTTCGCCAGGTCCTGTTTCAGGTGGTCTCGGTGATCACGACGACGGGTTTCGGGACCGCAGATTTTAATGTGTGGCCTCCCGTGACCCAGGTTCTGCTGGTGGCTCTGATGTTTGTCGGTGGCTGTGCCGGTTCCACCGGCGGGGGCATAAAGGTGGTCCGATTTCTCCTTTTCTTCAAATATGCCCGCCTTCAGCTCCAGCGGTTGATACATCCCAACCAGGTGGGCGGAATCACCTTGGGTCGGGCCAAGGTCCCCCAGGAGGTCCTGATCGGGATTCTTGGATTTTTTGCCCTCTATCTGGTCTTTTTCCTCTCGGCCAGCCTGGCCGTGACTGCCATGGGAGTGGATATTGTTACAGGGACCACGGCCGTCATTGCCACCCTCAACAATATCGGTCCTGGTCTCAACCAGGTCGGCCCCAGCCAGAATTTCGGGCCACTTCCTGACGCGGCCAAAGTGGTTCTGACCTTCTGTATGCTGGCCGGTCGTCTGGAGCTTTACACCGTGGCCGTCCTTCTGACCCCGGGATTCTGGAAAATGGCCCGTCGGCCTCTTCTCAGACCCTGGCTGGTCGGTCGTAACCAGGCCAGTCTGTCAAAGCGCTGAACCTTCTTTCGAGACAGAACCTGTACAGCTTGTTGCGAGGAACTCTGATGATGGCGGCTCAGCAGACAGTGATCAGCCGGGTCCATTGCTGCTTGAGGATCTTGACCGAGACCTGTTCGGCCCGCTTTATTTCCGGGGCAAAGAGGAGGAGGCGGTATTCATTCACTAATTGACGGAAGTGAGCCTGCTCGCGGCGGCATTCCTCGCCGCATTCGATGTCTGCCGGCTTGAGTTCCTGGAGGCGTTCCAGCCAGGGTTGTAAGTCGCGGGCCTTGCGCTGATCTTTGGCCGGGTCGGCATAGGCTCGCTGGATGCGGATTTCCAGGCCCTGGAGAGAACGCTGGGTATGGGTAAGATCCTGTCCGCTCATGGCTTCCAGGAAATCCGGCGACAGCAGTGTTTCCAGTTCCCTGAGGCAACACTTTGCCTGTTCGTGAAACAGGGGGTTGCTTTGGCCCGAGAGTTTGCTGAAGCGATTGATCTCGGCCAGGATATGGGCGCGCAGGCGAAGGAGTTGGAGAATGGTGTCGCACAAAAACTTTCCCTGGCCATAGAGACCGCCGGCACGTACGGAGGCAATGGTGGAGTTAAAGAGCTCACGTCCTGGAACACTTCCGCTTGCGGTGTTGAACAGTTGACGGAAGATGTGGGCCAGGATTCGTTCTCCGGCCTCCTGGCGTCCGCCCATGGCCTGAATCAGCCAGAGGGCAGAGGGGGCTGAAAGGCAGGTGGTGCAGAATTTTTTCAGCAGTCGATACTGGTCGCTGAATTCCAGCTGGTAGAGAAATTGCAGGCCCAGCTCTGTCCGTCTCCGGGCCTCCTGGCGATCCGGGATAAAGTGGATGGTCACGCCGCCCCGGTCCCGGGCCGGGTCAAGGGCGGGAAAGAGATACCCGCTGATTTCCCCCTGCTCTGTGCGGCAGCACAACTGGTCCGGCAGGTCCTTGAACTCCCATTGTTTGCAGAGTTGTTTTTCCCAGACTTCTTTGGTCCGCAGTTCATCCGGCCCCAGGGTTGTGCCTTGCCCTGTGGCGCGTGGGCGGGACGTAAATTGCTGGCGCAGGTCAGTGAGTGATCGGCCGGCAGCCAGCATCTTGCCCTCTTGATCAAAAAAGAGGAGCCGCATCTGCAGGTGCGGCGGCAGATCAAGGGGCCAGTCACTGCGCCTGACGGTTCGTTTGAAATGCTTGAAGATGAGTCGTTCCAGTCCCTGCAGAAGCGAACCTTTGCCCTGGTCCAGGTCGTCGAGGAGGAGGTCGACGGTCAGGTTGAGCGGGATCAGGTGTTTGCGGATGGCCTTGGGCAGACCTTTAAGCAGGAGGTGGACCTTCTCCCGCAGCAGGCCAGGGACCAGCCACTCGAAACGGGATTCACTGACCGAGTCCATGAGGTCGGCCGGGATGCGAACCGTAACCCCGTCTGTGTCTGAGCCTGGTTCAAAGTGATACTCCAGCTGAAAGCTCATGGAACCGCTGTTGATCTGGGCCGGAAAGTCAGAGAGCTCACGGCCCTCGGGCGACCGGTTGATGATATCAGTTTCCTGCATCACCAGACAGTCGAGGGGTTGGCTTTTCAGGAAGCGGCTTAAGGTGAATCGGTCGTAGACCGTGGCCGGGAGTCGCTGCTCATAAAAGGCGGCCAATGTCTGTTCGTCCACCAGCAGATCCCGGGTTCGCAGCCGTTCCTCGGTCTCTTCCCAGGCCCTCACCAGAGTCAGGTTTTTCTTAAGAAAGCTGAAACTGCCCTCCATCTCGCCAGCCAGCAATGCCGACTGGATGAATATCTGTCGGGCCTCGGCCTGGTTCTTGGGATGACTGCGGCCAAAATTGACCTTGCGGCCAGCCACGATGATCAGACCGAAGAGACTGACCTGCTCATTGGCAATGACCTGCCCGGATTTCTTTTCCCAGCGCGGATTTGTCCAGGATTTCCGGCACAGGTGTCCCGCGAGTCCCTCCAGCCACAGGGGGTCGATATCGGCCACGGTCAGGGCGTAGAGGCGGCTGGTTTCAAGAAAGGTGGCGGCCACGATCCAGGGTCCGCTGCTCTTGAACTGGTGAGATCCCGGAAAAATCATCAACTCACGGCCACTGCTGCCCTGGTAGAGCAGGTCCTTCTTCTTCTGGGCGATGTTACGCAGAAAACCGGTGCACAGGGCCTGGTGCACAGCAACATAGGAGGCGGCCTCCTGGTTGTCGTGATAGCCTTCATGGCTTGCCAGGATGCGTCCCAGTTGTTCGTGCAGGTCGAACCACTCCCGCATCCGCTGGAAGGAGAGAAAATGGGAGCGGCAGAATTTTTTCAGTCGGTTCCAGGAACGGACCTCATCTCGGACCTCATGAAAGAGTTCCCATATCTTGAGCAGGACAAGAAAATCTGATTTGTCGTGACGGAAACGGGCATGGGCCAGGTCAGCTGCCTGCTCCTGGTCGGCGGGGCGGACTCGTGGGTCCTGGATGGCCAGGGCCGCGGCAATGATCTTGATCTCGCTCAGGCAACCGAGGTCGCGGCCGGCGATAATAATTCGGCTGATACAGGGGTCCATGGGGAGATCGGACATAAGTCGTCCATGTTTGGTCAGCCGGTTGCGCAGGTCCACGGCCCCCAGTTCGCTCAGGAGTTGCTGGCCATCGCGGATGGCATTCTGGGCCGGTGGTTCGACAAAGGGAAAGGCCTCGGCACTCCCCAGTCCCAGGGCATGCATGCGCAGGATGACCTCGGCCAGGTTGGATCGTTTGATCTCAGGTAGGGTGAAGTGATCCCGTTCCTGGTAGTCTTCTTCACTGAACAGGCGGATACAGATGCCGGGACCGACCCGGCCGCACCGTCCGGCCCGCTGGTCGCAACTGGCCCTGGAGATCCGGGTGATGGGCAGGCTGGTAATCTTTGAGCGGACATTGTAGCGTGAGATCCTGGCCAGCCCGGAATCAATGACATACCGGATGCCCGGGACCGTGATCGAGGTTTCGGCCACGTTGGTGGCGACGATGATCTTGGGTTGTTTGGCGGCCTGGAAGATCTTCCGCTGGTCAGCTGCCTGGAGACGTCCGAACAGGGGCAGGATAAGGGCGTTGGGTAATTTTTCCTCGAGCAGGGCACAGCAGATGCGGATGTCCCGTTCCGTGGCCAGAAAGATCAGGGCGTCGCGAGCGCCTTCCCGGCGGAAAAGCTCATGGATGGTCTCGACACAGTGATCGAGGAGGCTGTCGTCATCTGCGGCCTCCAGGTCGGCGTGGGGGACATAGCGAACCTCAACCGGGAAGGTCCGACCGGCAATGGAGAGGATCGGGGCCTCGCCAAAGTGTTTGGAAAAAATGGTGGTGTCGATGGTGGCCGAGGTGATGATCAGCTTGAGATCCGGTCGTTTGGGCAGCAGATTTTTGAGATATCCCAGGAGAAAGTCGATGTTCAGACTGCGCTCGTGGGCCTCGTCAATGATGATCACCCGGTAACGCTTGAGCAGCGGGTCATGCCGGGTTTCCGCCAGGAGAATGCCGTCGGTCATGAACTTGATCCGGGTGGCCCGGTTGGTGTGGTCATGAAAGCGGATCTGGTAGCCGACCAATTGGCCTGTCTCGGCACCTGAATGGTTCAGCTCGTCAGCCACCCGTTCGGCCACGGAGACCGCAGCTACGCGCCTCGGCTGGGTGCAGCCGATGAGTCGGGGGCTGTCAGGATCGAGCTCAAGGCAGAACTTGGGCAGTTGGGTGGTCTTGCCTGAACCGGTATCGCCCTCGACAATGATCACCTGATGGCTGCGGATTGCCTCCTGGATCTCCTCTTTGTATCCGGAGATCGGCAGATTATCAGGATAATGAATTTTCATGGAAGAAACTTGGCCGCGGGTTTGTTATATGTGGTAAACTTGAGGTCTGTTGAGTTCGTCATCCTAGCATGTTATCCCAGATCCTGAAAGAGGAGAGGTATCGATGAAGATCCGTAAGGCAGTGATTCCCGTGGCCGGGCTGGGAACCCGTTTCCTGCCGGCCACCAAGGCCATCCCCAAAGAGATGCTGACCATCGTTGACCGACCGACGATCCAGTATATTGTCGAGGAGGCGGTCAGTTCCGGTATTGAGCAGGTGATCTTTGTCACCAGTCAGGGCAAGTCGGCCATTGAAAACCATTTTGACTACAACTTTGAACTGGATATGGCCCTGAAGGAAAAGAAAAAGGTCACCCTGGGCCGGGAACTGGAGAAAATATCGAACCTGATCGATATCATCTCGGTCCGGCAGAAAAAACCCCTGGGTTTGGGGCATGCCATCTGGACCGCCCGGCACGTGGTCGGTAACGAGCCCTTTCTGGTGCTGCTGGGTGATGACCTGGTGATCAATGATCAGCCTTGCGCCAGACAGATGCTGGATCTTTTTGATGAGGTTCAGGAGTCTATTGTCGCGGTACAGCGTGTGCCCATGGAAGAGACCTTTCAGTACGGTATCGTCGAGGGTGAGCCCCTGGAACGAGCACGGACCCACAAGGTCCATCGCATGATCGAGAAACCGGCCCCGGGCACATCGCGTTCCGATATGGCCATTATCGGTCGTTACATCCTCATGCCTGAGGTCTTTGAATTCCTGGGTCGGACCACCCCTGGTCACGGTGGTGAGATCCAGCTCACCGATGCCCTTCTGGCCTTGAGTAACCAGCGTGGGATGTACGCCTATGAGTTTGAGGGTACCCGCTATGATGCAGGTGACAAGCTCGGCTACCTCAAGGCAATCCTTGCCTACGGCCTCAGACATGATACCCTGGGCGCGCCGCTGAAGGCCCATTTGAAAAAGCTGACAGCCAAGCTGTGATTCCTGGATGATCCTGTTCTGAGCTTGCCGTGATGTGATGAAGATTCTGCTTGAAGTTGCGGTGGCCGCTCCCCTGGCCCAGACCCTGACCTATACCCTGGCTCAGGGTCCGGCGCCGGTGGGATGCCGGGTCCTGGTGCCTCTGGGGCGCCGGCGAGTTACCGGTTATGTCCTGGGCGAACAGACTCAGGTGCCCGAAGGATTTGCCCTTAAGTCCGTCATCGAGGTCCTTGACGCCTCTCCTCTGTTTCCATCTGAACTGATTCCTTTTTTCCGCTGGATTGCTGATTATTATCACTATCCCATCGGTGAGGTGATTAAGACGGCCCTGCCGGGTGGGCTCAGTGTACAAAGCCACAAACAGATCGTCCTGGCCGTCCTAGAGGAGGGCAGGGAAGCCTCCCCGGCTTCAAGTGGTGGCGATAAGTTCCCGGACTGGTATGCATCACTGTTGTCCAGGGGAAGTCTGACGGTTACCGAGACCCGGAAAATACTCAAGACGAGTGTGGGCAGACGTGGTGTCCAGGATCTGGTTGACCGGGGTTGTATTTTGGTCACCGAGGACCTGACAGGGCGCCGTTGTGGTGACAAGACCGAGACCTGTTACCGGCTGGCCCCGAAACTGGCTGATCTGGAGGCCCCTGGAGAATCTTCCTGGCCGCAGGAGATGCCCGCTGGCAAAGCAGAATTGTGCCAGCTGCTGACCTGGATTCCCGGGTCTGATGAATTTTCCATTCCTGAAATCAAGAGCCTGTTTTATCTGCTTGATCTGGCCCATGGTGATCGGCAGCGGTTGGTGCCGGCCAGTGAGTTGCGCCTACTCTACAGCGGTGCCAGCAAGGGATTGATCAGCCTTGCGGCACGCGGGGTTCTGCATTGCCTGGAGCAGCGAATCTTCCGCAGTCCATC
>CALENA010000014.1 GCA_937910875.1 uncultured Desulfobulbaceae bacterium
CTATGAACGTTCAGCAAAGGCCACCCCTGGCCATGCCGAAAGAACGAACTTTTATGGTTGGTTGTGGCTGGCCAGTCTGGTTCAGCCATGCTGGTTAGAGGGCCCGGAGGGCTTCGCTGGGATCAAGTTTGCTGCCCTTGTGGGCCGGATAGAGGCTGGCCAGCAGGCTCAGAGCCACGGAGATAAGAATGGCCACGGTACCAACCTGGAAATTGATCCCGGCAAAGGAGCCGTTGGGAATGACCAGAGGCAGGATGGCCCAGGCCAGACCATTGCCGCTCACAAACCCCAGGGTCCCACCGAGGAGCCCGACCACGATGGCCTCAAGCAGGATAATCTGCATGATATGACCCCGGCGGAAGCCGATGGCCCGAAAGATGCCTATTTCCCGGGTTCGTTCATTGACAGAACCCATCATGGTGACAAAGACCATGAGTGAGCCGATGAAGATGACCAGACCGGCAATGCCGTAGCTGAAGGATTTGAACATCTCGATAGATTGCATCTTGGCCAGTACGGCCTGCTGCAGGGCAGTGACCCGGGCTTCCGGAAATTTTTCAGCGATCTGCAGGACCATTTCGGTGATCGGGCAGTCGCGGCAGAAGGCGGCAATCTCAACCATGGAGATCTTGCCCTCCTTACCCAGGACTGTCTGGATGGGCTTCAGGCTGCCGATCACCAGATTGTCTTCGGGACCGCCTGTAGAGCGGAGCAGGGAGACCACCTGAAAGGGGGTGTTGTTGAGGAGGACCGAGTCGCCGGAGTTGAGCCCAAGGGCGGCTGCGGCCTCGGATCCCAGGATCAGATCATGGTCACCTTCCGGCGTGTTTCCGTCCAGGTGCCACCAGGTCTTGAGCGGCAGCTCAATAGAAAAATCAACGCCCATAAGCAGGACTTTCTTGCCTTTGATCTCAACGCTGCCCAGGACCTTGGGCGCGACGGCACCCAGGTTACGGCTGTCCTTGATGGTATGGATCTTCTGGATATCGCTTTCCACAAACTCTGGCATTTCATAGCTGAGTCCGCCGACACTGATGCCGCCGTAACTGAGCGAGAGGTTTTCGCTCCTGGGGATCATGACAATGTTGGCCCCGAACTGGTCCAGACGATCCTCGATATCGCGGCTCATGCTCTGGGTTATGGCGAGCAGGGTGACAATGGTGGCGATACCGATGAGCAGGCCGCTGACCAGAAAGAGGACCTTGCCCTTGCGGCGCTTGAGGTTGTTGAACGAGATGTTATGGAGTTTCACTGGCACGCTCCTTGGCCTGGGTATTGAGATGGACTGAATGACTCATCTGGTTGAGGAGGATCACCTTGAGGCTCCGGTCCTGAAAAAAGTCTTTCAGCCTGGTGGCATCGATGGAATTCCGGTTAAAGGTCACCAGTAACCGTCGTCCGTCAGTGTCCACGGTGGCCTTCTGGACACCGCTTAAAGCAGAGAGTTGATCGGTGATGTCCGTTGACCAGTTGCTGTCTTCCTGTAGCCGGTAGATGGCGTCATCAAGATTGCGGGCCTGGAACTGGCTGATCACGTTGGGGATGACCGCCTGGCCCAGGCCGACTACAATGACCAGGGCCACAAATGCGGCCAGAATCCCGAAACCGGGGCCGCGACGTTTGACTCCCAGGACCCGTTCCCGTTTATCCCGGTATTTGTCGAAGTTGTAAGCCATGATTTTTTTCCTGTCTTCCCATTCCAAGAAGGAACAACATTCCTGGACAATTGATTAAGTGTTCAAGACCCTCGGACAGAAGATGTTTTTTTACAGGCCATAAGACCTCCTGAAAAAAACATCTTCTGTCTCGCTGATCTTGCCTGAAACATCTCCGGTCCTGCATGCCGCAAGTGGTTCTCTGGGCTGAACTCGTTAGGGCACCTTGAAAAATTGTCTTTTTGCCCAAGCTCATCGTTGCGCTCAAAATTTTATCCTCGGAATATCGTCTATATGCCTGCGGTAAAATTTTGAGCGCGCCTTGATCTTTCACGAAAATCCTAATTTCTCAAGGCACCCGCAACACGAGTGAAAAGGCTCAGTCAGAATATCGCTTCCTGGGCCAGGTCAACCTGATCTCTAAAAATGTGCTGCGACACAAAAGGTCGGAATTGTGCCGGGTCTATTGCTTCTGATACTTGGAATACCAGCTGTTTTTGTTGATGTCGGCCATGGCAATCACCAAGTTTTGGCCTTGAATCACGCGCTCCAGAGGGGCCGGGTTACAGCCGCCTTTGATGACATTGATCTTGTTCGAGGCAAAACGCTGTCCGCAGTTGCCACAAACCATGAAGTCGCCATCCTGGGTATAGCCCAATCCCGCGCGATAGCAGACATCGCAGGCGTCCATGGCCGCGCGGATGACCTTGTCCTTGCTCTTGAGGACAAAGAAAGTAACCATGGTCCCGTCATCGGACAGGACCCTAAAATGATGGGCCTTGCCGTCACTGATCTGATCCAGCGGCAGGGCAAGCTGACCGTTTTCAGGGGTCAGGAGCGGTGGCTTGCTTTTCAGCAGACCGCTGCCGGGAAAGGTGAAGGCCAGGGCCGCCGTTGCGCAGAGCAAAAGAAGTGTGGCACTGATCAGAGTGGTGCGGGTTTGGTTTGGCATGAGGTTCTCCTTGTGGTTTCTATGAACGTTCATCGGAGACCATGACTGGCCATGCCGAAGTGACGAACGTTCATGGTTGGTTGTGTTTGGTCATTTTGGTCCAGCCATGCCGGTTATGGGCGGGCGGGGCCGAAGTATTTGTTGAATAAAGCCTTCCAGGTCCCGACATTGCCGGGGCAGGGGGGCAGATCACAGGTGGGGCAACCGATGCCCCGGGTATACCATTGATTTCGATCAGGGGCGGCCTGATCGGTTGTGTCTGTTGTCAGTTCTGCTGGATAGCCACCCTTGTTCAGGGCTGTGATCAGTTGCAAAGCGGTGAGGGGTGGGAGATACTCAACGGTGATTCTGCGACCAGCCAGATCCGGGGTCATTGTTTGAAAGCCGTCCAACTCACGCAGCAGGTCGTGAATCTGGTTCAGGCAGGCGCCGCAGCTGAGATTCTTGATGGTGAGTGTGGTTTGTGCCGGTTCCGGGTCGGCCGCGCTCACAGATGGCGGCCGCAAGAGAAACGTGACAATCAGCAGGATCGTCATGATGATGGGTTTGGTGGACATCGTTACTCCCGGGTGATGGCGTTGGGGCAAGTTGATTATGCCACCGGGAAAGCAAGATGTAGACCAGTTGTGGTATTTGTAGTCTAACTATCTAAAATCATATGATATTGACTGTTGTTGCCTGGATGGCTTGAGGGCGTGCAAGAGGAAATTTCAAGAATATTCGTCAGTACGTTTAGAGAATATTCTCTAAACTGCATGGGTGGACCACAAGGGCCAGCCATAACCAACCATAGACGTTTGTCCCTTCGAAATGGTCAGTCATGGCCTCAGATGAACTTTCATGGAAACGCTTCTTTCAGGTTTTGTTTCCGTGACAGAGGCGGGAAGTGTTCAAGGCGGGTTGATGCCGTATTTCTCCATGCGATAGATCAGGACATGGCGGGGAATCTGCAGCAGACGAGCGGCCTGAGAGCGGTTTCCCTGACTTTTGTTCAGGGCTTTTGCGATCAGTTCCTCTTCCACCTGTTCCAGGGAAATACCATTGTCCGGGAGTTCGGGGAGAAAGGAGGTCGAAGAAGAACTGGAAGGGCAAAGGCCAAGTTCGTCGCTGTTGATGATCTCGCCGCGCCTGAGGATGACAGCCCGTTCCACCAGGTTCTGCAGTTCGCGGATATTGCCCGGCCAGCTGTGTTCTCGCAGAGAGACCAGGGCCTCATCGCTGAAACGGACCTGGGCCGGGGCCTTGATCTGTTTGAGGAAATGGCTGATCAGGGCCGGGATATCTTCCCGTCGTTCACGCAGAGGGGGAAGATGGAGTGGGATGACGCTCAGCCGGTAGTAGAGATCCTCCCGAAACTCACCCGTGACCATGGCCGCCTGCAAATCACGGTTGGTTGCGGCGATGAGCCGGATATCGATGGTCTCCTGCTGGTCTGAACCCACCGCTTCTATCACCCGTTCCTGGATGGCACGCAGGAGTTTGGCCTGCATTTCCGGTTTCAACTCACCGATCTCATCGAGAAACAGGGTCCCGCCATTGGCCGACTGGAATCGTCCCTTACGCCCGGCCTGTGCGCCGGTAAAGGCCCCCCGCACATGGCCGAAGAGTTCACTCTCGATGAGAGACTCGGGGATGGCGGCGCAGTTGATTGCCACCATGGGTCCCTGGTGGCGTGGACTGTTGCGGTGGATCAGCCGGGCCAGAACCTCTTTGCCTGTGCCGGATTCGCCGCTGATCAGGATAGTGGCCTCACTGGCGGCGGCCCGGATTGCCACGTCCAGCAGTTCAGTCATGATTGAACTGGCCGTGATCATGGATGTGGTTCCGGTGAGTCGGTCGATTTCCTCGGTCAGCTGCTGGTTGCGGGCGCTCAGTTCCCGGAGTTCGATGGCCTTGCGGCAGGAAAGGCGCAGAGTCTCGCGGTCAAAGGGTTTGGTGAGAAAGGTGAAGGCCCCCTGGCGCATGGCCTCCACCGCCATCTCGATGGAACCGAAGGCGGTGATGACGATCACCGGTATTTCGGGGGCAGTCGCCTTGATCTGGGCAAGGAGGTCGAGACCGTTCAGGTCGCCGAGTTTGACATCGGTGACCACCAGGTCAGGCTGGTTTCGTTTGAACTGGCTCAGGCCTTCCCGGCCTGAGGCCGCTGTTCGCACAGAAAAACCGGCGCTGCTGAGGTTGTATTCCGTGACCCGACGCAGGCTGTCGTCGTCATCGATAAGAAGGATCTGTGGATTCATATGGATGTCTCTCCACGGGCTGTGGAGACCTCAGAGGAATCAGGGAGAAAGATAATAAAGCAGGCCCCGTTGTCTTCGGGTTCGGCCAGGGTCAGAGTGCCACCTTGGGCCTCGATAATTTTTCGGCTGATGACCAGACCCAGTCCGGTTCCACCTTCACGGGCGCTGATAAAGGGTTCAAATATTTTTTCTCGTAATTCCGTGGTAATGCCTGGGCCGTTATCGCAGATGGTGAGGGTGTAGCCCCCAGGTGCCGTCTGACTCAGCAGATTGATTTTGCCCCCCACAGGAACCGCATCATGGGCGTTGAGGATGATGTTGAGCAGGACCTGGGTCATGGCATCACTCTCCACCAGCGGTTCTTGATCTATCTTGTCTCCACTGACGCTGAAGGTGATTGCCTTATCCTTGAGTTGCCGGGCCAGCAGGGCCTGGACCCTGTCCACGATTCTCACCAGTGGTTCTCGATTGTTTCGGCCTTTTGCCTGGGGGCGTGCAAAACCGAGAATCTCATCCACGGTCCGGTGCAGCCGGTCACTTTCTTTGGCCAGGATCTCCACAAATTCGTGTTTGGGGTGGCCCGGGGGGAAATCATCGCGCAGGATCTCGGCCGTTCCCCGGATCGAGGCCAGAGGGTTTTTGATCTCATGGGCCAGGGAGGCGGAAAGCTGGCCCAGGGCCGAGATCTTCTGGGCCTCGGCCAGGTGTTCCTCGGCGGTGAGCAGTTCCTGGGTCTGCCGGTGCAGTCTAGTGTAGGATTGTTCGAGTTTTTCCGAGGTCAGCCGGTATTGTTCTCTGGTCTTTTTTTCACGACCGGCAATAAAACCTGTGAGGGTTCCAGCGCCAATATAGAGAAGAATTTCGGTCAGTTCACTCAGGTAGGATTCAAGTGGTCGCCCGAGATAAAGGAGCAAATGAGGGGTAAAGGCGATGGAGGAGAGCAGGGCCAGGATCAACCCGCCGCGCAGTCCAAACCACAGGCCGCCCAGGACAATAGGAAAATAGCTCAGTCGGCGATAGGTGTCGTGGAAGAAGAGGTCATGGCCTGGGGTGAGGAGATGAAGAAGGCCGATGAGAATGACCATGGCCAGCAGGAGGGCTGCGCGTCTTGTGTGACTGTTTCCTGGCAAATGGATTCCTTATGGTTCCTTTTTTTCTTCCCGGTGGTGGTGTCCGAGGAACTGGCGGCAGATGCCGCGGATGATATTGGCCTCGCGGGCGGTCAGCCGGATTCGGCCCAAGAACTGACGGATATTGCGCATGTAATAAGTATGGCTCTTTTCCTGGAGAAAGTCGATGGCCAGGAGCGAATTTTCCAGATGCTGATACATGCCCTCCAGTTCAAAGGTTGAGGCAATTTTGGGGGCCGAGTGGACCGAGCGTCGCCGGTAGGCCAGGGCGTAATGGAGTTCGTAGCAGTGAATGGCCACGGCCTGGGCCAGGTTGAGAGAGGAAAAATCAGCGGTGGGGATGGATGAGGTGAGCTGGCAGTACTTCAGGTCATCGTTGGTCAGCCCGCGATCCTCGGGACCGAAGAGAAAGGCGATCTGGTTGTCGTTCACCAGGGGCAGGATCTCTTCGACCACATCCCGTGGGGTCTTCTCCAGAATCCGCTGCCGACCCTGCCGGGCCGTGGTGGCCACCACATGAGCAAAGGGGGCCAGGGCCTCTCCCAGGTCCTGGTGGATCTCCATGGTCTCGATCAGGTGCCGGGCCTTGTGGGTGGCCATCTTAGTCATTCGCTCGTAGTCGTGCACCTGGTCCGTGACCACGATCAGGCGTGAGAGCCCCATGTTCCAGGCACTGCGTGCGGCAGCCCCGATATTTTCCGGGAACTTGGGTCCCATCAGGACGATGGCTATGTTGTCGAGGGGCGAGGGTGTGGGCATGACGAAGAAGGTCTGAATGCCTGAAACGTCATCTCAGTCGCGGTTCAGGGTGGTGTCGAGAGAGAGTCGACTGATCTTCTCGTATTCTTCCACCTGTTTGTCCGGGCTGGTGGGCATCAGTCGTTTGAGCAGAGGAACCACACCCCGCTCTGATTTTTCAAACAGACCCTCGGCCTCTTTGACCGTGATCTGCCAGGCCGGAGCAAAGCCCGGGGCCTTCTCGAACATGATGTCAAGGGCGGTCTGATAGATGTAGTACTGACGGATCTCCTTCCGTCCCGGCTTTTGGTTCAAGGACTGGACCGTGATGCGCAGGTTGTCACGTTCCTGTTTGAGGATCTCGATTTCCTTTTTGCGTCGTTCGTTTTCGGCCGAGTCGATCTCAAGTTTGGTGTGCAGATGGCGGCGCAGCTGGGTGATTTCCTGGCTCAGCTGGCGGCGGCGCATAAAACCGCGGACGTATATAACCATGCAGAAAAAGAGCCCCAGCAGCAGACCCCGGGCAAAGGAATTGGTCATCAGGGTCATAAACCAGCTTGTCTCTTCCATGTCTGGAATCCTTTTGTGTTATCGCGCTGCCGGGTGGCGCTGAAGTCGGCTGGGTCATTCAGGTGGTGAGGCACATTCCGTTCCGGATGTTCTTATCCCTGTCTGATATTTTTTTCAAGACGGTTCTGAAGAAGTGGTAACATGAGCTTCGTGTTGACCCTTCTTGACCATGTAATACAAGACAGGGATGGCCAGAGGACTGATGAGCAACGAGGCAATTTCACCGAACATGAGCGAGATGGCCAGCCCTTGAAAAATGGGATCGGCCAGGATAACCGTGGCCGTGATGACTACGGCCAGCGCGGTCAGCAGCATGGGCCGGAAACGTATGGCCCCGGCCTCAATCACCGCCTGAGCCAGTGGCAGACCATGATCGAGGCGTAGTTCGATAAAATCCACCAGGATGATGGAGTTGCGCACCACAATACCGGCCCCGGCCATGAAGCCAATCATGGAGGTGGCCGTGAAAAATGCCCCGAGTCCCCAGTGCGCCGGCAGGATGCCGATCAGGGAAAAGGGGATGACTGTCATGATCACCAGCGGGGTCAGATAGTCTTTGAACCAACCGACCAGCAGCATGTAGATGAGGATCATGACGGCACAGAAGGCCAGACCCAGATCACGAAAGACCTCCAGGGTGATATGCCATTCACCGTCCCATTTCATGGCCGGTTCCATGTCACTGAAGGGCTGAGACATGTTGTAGACCTTGAGCGGTCCAATTTCGCCACCATAGTCCTGGCTGTCCAACTTCGCCAGCTTTTTGTTCATGGCAAAGATGGGATAGACCGGACTCTCGGCCGCCCCGGCCACGTCCCCTGTGACATAGATGACCGGTTTGAGATTTTTTCGGTAGATGGGCTGGTCAACCGGTTGCTGGTCGATATGCACCAGTTCTCTCAGGGGGACTAGGGGGGCCTGGGGATTCATTTCGGGACGCAGGAAAATAGTGAGGATGCCGTCCACCCGGGCCCGTTGTTCCTTGGGGAGTTCCAGGACGATATTGATCTCTTCCTTGTCGCGGGGCTGGTGAAACAGGTCAATGGACATGCCGCGCAGTCCAATCTGCACGGCCCGGGTGATCTCGCCTTCGGAGATGCCGTTTAAGGCCGCCTTTTCCTTATCCACAGTAATCACGGTCTTGCTGCGGTCTTTCTCCCGGTACCAGTCAATATCCACGACCCCGGGGGTCTCGGCAAAAATGGCCTTGACCTGGGTGGCCAGTTTGACCCGGTCTGCATCGGTGGGGCCGTAAATTTCTGCGACAAGGGTCTGCAGGACCGGTGGTCCGGGCGGAACCTCGGCCACGGCCACGGATGCCCCGTATTTTTTGGCGATGGCTGCAACCGCGGGCCTGATCCGTTTGGCGATGTCGTGACTCTGTAGCTCACGTTCATGTTTGGGCCGCAGATTGACCTGGATATCGGCCTTGGTCGGGCCGGAACGCATGAAGTAATGGCGGACCAGACCGTTGAAATTATAGGGTGAGGCTGTGCCTGAGTAGATCTGGTAGTTCACCACCTCAGGTTCGCGGCCGGCCTCCGCGGCCATTTCCTGGGCCACACGGGTGGTCTGCTCCAGGGTTGATCCCTCCGGCATATTCAGAATAATCTGAAACTCCGATTTATTGTCAAAAGGCAGCATCTTGACCTTGACCAGGTTTAAGTAGACCATGGCACAGGAGCCGACCAGAAGGATGGCGATGATGAGCACAAAGAAGAAGCGTAAAGGGCTGCTGGCAATGAGCGGCCGCATCAGGCGGTAGTAGAGTCTGGTGAAGATGTTGTCGGCTGCGCTGTCTTCGCTTGTCTCCGGGCCTGTGGCGCATTCCGTTGGCGAACAGTCTCGTTTGAGGATTCTGAATGAGGCCCAGGGGGTCACGGAAAAGGCGATGAGCAGCGAAAAGATCATGGCCGCGGAGGCGCCGATGGGGATGGGGCGCATGTATGGGCCCATGAGACCGCCGACAAAGGCCATGGGCAGCAGGGCGGCAATAACGGCCCAGGTGGCGAGCACGGTGGGGTTGCCGACCTCGGTGACCGCCTCGATGGTAATATCCTGTACGGATCTGCCCTGACTGGAGGGCAGACGAAGGTGGCGAACGATGTTTTCAACCACAACGATGGCGTCATCCACCAGGATGCCGATGGAAAAGATCAGGGCAAACAGGGTGATCCGGTTGAGGGTGTAGCCGTAGAGATAAAAGAGCAGCAGGGTCAGGGCCAGGGTGGTGGGTACGGCCAGCATGACAATGATGGATTCTCGCCAACCCAGGAAGAAGAAAATGAGGATGGCCACGCCGCCCACTGCAAGCCCCAGGTGCAAGAGCAGCTCGTTGGATTTTTCAGAGGCAGTGGCCCCATAGTCCCGGGTCACACTGACCTGGATATCGGCCGGGATCACTGTTCCCTTGAGGCTGTCGATCTTGTCCTGCACGGTCTTGACCACCTGTACGGCATTGGCGCCCGGACGCTTGGCAATGGACAGGGTGACGGCCGCCTCCTCAGGCTGGCCCTGCCCCTGGCTGAACAGGACATAGGTGTCCGGTTCTTCGGGGCCGTCTGTGATGGTGGCCACGTCGCTTAAGTACACAGGGTTGCCGCTGAAGACCCCCACGACCAGGCGGCCGATGTCTTGGGCCGAGGTGAGAAAGGTCCCGGTCTGAACCTGGACCTCATGGTTCATGGCCTGCAGGATGCCGGAATCGGTCTGGTGGTTGGCCTGCTGCAGCGGAGGAATCAGTTGGGCGACGCTCAGGTTCCGGGCAGCCAGCAGCAGCGGGTCAAAGACGATGTGCACCTGCCGCCGGGTCCCGCCGATCAGTTTTGTTTCGGCCACATGCGGAATATTTTTGATGGCGTCATCCACCTGGGCTGCCAGGCGGCGCAGGGTGAAGTGGTCATAGGTGGCGCTGTGGAAGGTCAGGGCCAGGATGGGGACATCGTCGATGGTATGGGGTTTGATCAGGGGGCGGGAGACGCCATGCGGAATGCGATCGAAGTTGGTCTCCAGTTTCTGTTTCAACTGGACAATGGAGTCTTCCAGGTTGTTTCCCACATAGAAGCGGGCCACCAGCATGGCCTGACCCGGCATGGAGGTGGAGTAGATATATTCCATGCCGGGCAGCTCGTAGAGGAGTTTCTCCATGGGCACGGAGACGCGCTGTTCCACCTCCTTGGCCGTGGCACCGGGCATGGAGACCAGGATGTCGATCATGGGCACCTTGATCTGCGGCTCTTCCTCCCTCGGGAGCAGGGTCACGGCCATCATCCCCAGGAGAAGAGAGGAAATGATGATGATCAGCGTCAGTTTGGAATCGATAAAGGTCGCCGCCATGCGGCCGGCGAAACCGAGATGCAGGTCGTGTTGTTTGTTCATGGGGTAATGGTCAGCGGCTGTCCGTCGACGAGGAGCGTGTTGTTGTCTGTGATGATCTGGTCACCTGGGTTCAGTCCGGCCAGGATCTCTATCCGGTCATTGCTGCGGCTTCCGGTCCGGACCAGTCTCAGGCGGGCCTTGTTGTTCTGGACCAGGAAGATCCTCTCCATCTGGCCAAAGCTGTTGACCGCGGAGGTCGGAACGAAGATGGTGCTGGTGTTGTTCCCCGGCAGGGCAACCCTGGCAAACTGTCCGGAGCGAAGCTGTGGATGTTTTTCGATATTGATTTTGATCGGTGCCGTGCGGGACTGAGGGTCGGCGGCCGGGGCGATCTCCGCGACCGTACCGGTCAGGGTCAGGTCGGCGCTGGGGATGCTGACCAGCAGATGGTCCCCCGCTTTGATCTGCAAAAGCAGTCCCTCAGGTATCGAGGCGACTATCTGCATCTCCTGGCTGTTTTCCAGGAGCAGAAGTGGCATCCCCGGCGTGGCCAGATCACCGACATTAGCCATTTTCCGGGTAACCTGACTGTCAAACGGGGCGCTGATCTCTGTGTATCCCAGCATGGTCTGTGCCTCATGGTAGACGGCCTCGCTTACCCGGTGCATATCCTGCAGTGATTTGACATTCTCTGAGGTGGCCGCATTCTGTTTCAGCAGTTTTTGTTCCCGGTCCAGGTTGCGCTTGACCTGGGTCAACTGGGCCTGGGCCTGAATCACCTTGGCTGAGATCTCCTCGGCGCTGATTTTCACCAGCAGGTCACCCTTTTTGACCCGTGAGCCAAGCTGAACGTCCATGACTTTAATGGTGCCGGTGACCTTGGCGGAAACGGCCGCCTGGTAGACCGGCTGAACCGTACCCATGACCTCTGTCTGGGTCGGAATGCTCTCCGGGGTTACGGTCATGACATGGACCTCAGCGGTGGGCAGAACCGGACTGCTGGTGTCTCGTGCCGGGTGTTCTTCCTGACAGCTGGTCAGAAAGAACAGAAAGGTTGCCAGGGCAATGTAAGCAATAGAAGAGATGTGTGGGCGCATAACTTGGTGTGTCCTTGTTCTGATGCCTGAAATCTAGGTTAGACTTGCTGGCGGTTCAATGATGTGAAATGTGCGCTGGAGTGCACGTGAAGAACCGGAAGGGCTATCTGTTTTTTTGTAATCGAGGATCTCATTGTGCTGCCCGGGGAGGTGACGCGTCGCTGGTCTTCATGGTCCCGGCCCAGTTCTGAAACTGTGGCAGGCCGATTGCCCGCCTGAGATCGGCAATGGCGATGCGGAGTGATGCCAAGGCCAGGGTCTTGCGCAGCTGGGCATCGGTCAGCCGGTTTTCGACTTCAATCAGGTCTGATGAAAGGATCACGCCCTCTTTGAACCGGGCCCGGCTCAGGCGACCGCTTTCATCGGCCTGTTCCACCATTTTCTGGGTGACTGTGAGTCGTTGTCTGGCCTGCTCAAGGGCCAGCCTGGCCTGGGCGACTTCAAGATTGATGGCCAGGGCAAGTTTTTGTTTCTGGGCCCGGGCCTCTGCCAGCCCGGCCTTGGCCTGGGCCACGGCACCAGAGGCCCGATGGCCGTCAAAGAGCGTGTAATTGACCTTCAGACCGGCCATCCAGGAGTTTCCTGACCCGTCCAGTTCATAGCCCTGGTCGATCTGGTAGTTGGCAAAGGCGTCCACTGTGGGCAGACCGAAACCGGCAGTCTGTCGAACCTGGGCCTCGGCTGCCTGGATAGCGGCATCCATGCCTTGCAGTTCGGGCCGTTGCACGGACGTGGTGGTGGGAGGAACAGCCTGCAGGGGACTGTGGCCGGCATCAATGGTGACCTCTTCGTTCTCAAGTCCCAGGAGATTGAGAAATCCCCTCTTGGCCAGGTTGAGTTGATGGCGGGCCAGAATCAGATTCTCGTGGGTTTGTGACTGATGGACTTCAAGGTTGAGCAGATCGGCCTTCAGCAGATCACCGGCATCATAACGGGCCTGGGCAACGTCCAGGGAGGCGGCAATTGAATCGGCCGCCGACTGGCGGGCCTGCAGGGTTTCCTGGGCCTGGGCAATGGTAAAGAACGTGCTGACGACTCCAAAACCCAGCTGAGAATGGACCGTGGCCAGACCCTGTTCCGAGGCCAATTCTCCGGCCTTTGCGGCCTGCAGTCCGGCCTGGCTCTGGCCGCCATTGTAGAGGCGGTAATTCAGGCTGGCGGTCAGGTTCAGGTCATCGGTGCGGCCGGGGTCATTGAAATTGATTGTATTGTTGAACACCCCTTGATTGAGGATATTGCCAAATGAGTACATGGGGGTCGTGGTCTGGGTGTAGGCAGCGCTGACCCCGAGTTGGGGGTAAAAGGCGGATTGGGCCTGTTGGATCACTGCCTGGGCCGCAGCAATGCGCTGTTTGCTGATGGTGATGTCCGGGCTGTTGGCAAGGGCAAAGTGGACGGCTTCCTCAACGGTCCAGATCGCAGGTGGTTCCGTGTTGGCTTCTCTGGCCGTGGCCAGGGGGGCAAAAACGAGGTACAGGAAAAGGCATGACAGGGTCAAAAGGGTCGATCGGTCTGCGGGCATGAGGCGTCCGTTTCGATTGAATGATCTGTTGAATTCTGAGTTCATTGTTCTCCCGTCGGGGCTCAGGATGGCATGTCTGGAGGCAATTTAAGTTTTTTCTTTAACACCCTGGGGTAAAATTTACAAGCAATAAGGGGCAACATGTGGGGATAATGACAGTTCCATCATGAATAGGATGAAAATATAATGAGTTCTGGGAAAATGGTCAAGACACGGGCAGGCACCTGGTCTTGCGGCCGGGAATTATTTTGGGACCATCCGGATATCTGCTCGGGGTCCTGGTGACCTGCACCAGGGGAAAAAGGGATCAGGTCGTCTCTACAGGACATGGGATGTCTGAAATGGACGGACATGTCAGCCACCAGGTGTGGGTGAGGTGTCCGGGGTGGCAGATTGATTCTCAGCCAGAGTGAAGTTGATCCGGTTGCGGGTCGTATCCACATCAAGCAGGGTGACCCGGATCAGGTCGCCGATCTGAAAGGTGCGGTTGCTGCGTTCACCGATCAGTCGGTACCGTTTGGGATCGAACAGATAGAAATCATCTTTTAACGCGCGTATGGACACGGCGCCGCTGATAAACAGGTCGGTCAGTTCCACGAACAGGGCCTGATCATGGACTCCGGAGATGACGGCCGCAAAGTCCTGGCCGATCCGTTTCTGCATGTAGCGGACGTTGAGACGGGCGTTCATCTCCCGTTCGGCCGAGACGGCCAGCCGTTCGCGGACCGAAAGGGCGGTTCCGGCCTCTCGCACCTGTTCGGCCTGTTTCTGGGTGGCCTTTTTTTCACGGCGGAGAAAGCTGTAGAGGGCGCGGTGGACCATGAGGTCTGGATAGCGACGGATGGGTGAGGTGAAGTGGGTATAGTCGGCGGCGGCCAGGCCGAAGTGGCCCAGGTTGACCGAATCGTAGCGGGCCTGCTGCATGGTTCGGAGGAGGAGGTTATTGATCACGTATTCGCGTGGGCTGCCCTTGACCAGATCAAGGACATGGCCGAACCAGTCCGGGTCGTGACGAGGTGGCGGCACCTCCAGGCCCAGGGCGCGGGCAAAGGTGGAAAACTCTTCCACCTTGAGCGGGTCGGGCCGTTCATGAATCCGGTAGAGTGCGACCAGTTTGTTTTCGGTGAAGGTCTCGGCCACGGCCTCGTTGGCGGCGAGCATGAACTCCTCGATCATCTGGTGGGCGAAGTTGCGCTCGGCCCGGTCGATTGATGCGATATGGCCGGTCTCGTCCAGGCTGATTTCAGGTTCAGGCATGGTAAAGCCGATGGAACCTCTTTCCCGCCGGCGATGCATGAGCTCGGTGGCCAGTTCCTGGGCCCATTTGAGGGGTGTGAGAAAGGCCTTATGCTCCCGACGCAGGGCTGGGTCGCGGTCAATGAGAATCTGGCTGACGATGTTGTAGGTGAAGCGCTTGTGGCTGCGGATAATTGACTTGGTAAACCGTTTCCCGGTGCGATGCCCATGGCGGTCAAAGTCGAGGATAGCCGTGAAGGTCAAACGGTCCTGATCCGGAACCAGGCTGCAGAGGTCGTTGGATAACCGTTCAGGCAGCATGGGGATGACCCGCCCGGGAAAGTAGATCGAGGTCCCCCGTTCATAGGCCTCCTGGTCAAGGATGGTGCCTGGACGGACAAAGTAGCTGACATCGGCAATGGCCACCAGAAGGCGGAATCCGTTGCGGGTCTTCTGGACAGCCACTGCATCGTCAAAGTCCTTGGCCGTCTCGCCGTCAATGGTCACGAATTGCGTGGCGCGCAGGTCGTCCCTGACCTCCTGGAGATCCAGGCCCTCGGCGCCGCTTTCGGCCTCGCTCAGGGCCTTGGCGCTGAACTGGTGCGGCAGATTGAATTTCTCGATCACCAGCCGCATCTGGACATCAATGGAATCCGGGTCGCCCAGGACATCGATGATGGTCCCTTTGCCCTCGGAGCCTTCGAGCAGTTTGACGATGACCGCGTCGCCATCGTGGAGACCCGCTGGGATCTGGCCCTGGACCTGGATGTGCATTGGGTAACGCGGGTCTTCAGGGATTACGGTCAGCGACGTGCCCTGGATCTGGACAAAGCCTGCCAGGTGGTCGGTGCCGCGCTGGAGGATGGCAATGATATCGGCCTCGGCCCGCCCATCTTTCCCGACGTGCTGGATCTGGATCAGGAGCCGGTCGCCATGCTGGGCCTGGCCCATGCGGGACTGGGAGATGTAGGGGTCGCGCGTGTACTCGGTCCGGCCGGTCTTAGACCAGAGCTTGGTGACAAAGCCGAAGCCACGGGCATTCTTGTCCAGGACGCCTTCGCAGAGCCTGTGATTGCTGCCAAGAGAGATCTGTCTGTTGCTCTTGGTCTGGACCACCTGCTCTGCGGACAGCCGTGCCAGAAGAGAGTTGATCTCTTCACTGGCCGAACGGGTCAGGCTCAGATCCTGGATGAGTTGATTGAGGCTGACCGTCTGTCCTTTTGCATAGAGGTAGGCCAGGATCCGGGAGGTCAGTGACGGGCCAGCCGAGCTTTTTGCGGGTTCCGGTTCGAAGCGACGGCGACGTTTTTTGAGCTGTGGAATATTTCTTTTTCTTCTCATAACCTGTTTTTGATTTTCTCCGGCCACTGATTTTGATAGACTGCTAGACGTAAGCTTGTATTATCTGATAAAGGACTCGTGCCAAGAGCCGGGATGGCTCAGCCAGACTTTCGATTGACGAGAGCGGTGTGGTGCCTCTTTGTCAGATTGGTCTAATTGTAGCACAGACTGCAGGGTCGGCAAAGGAATCCTTGTCCAAATTATGACCCATGAGATCTTAATCTCCCAAACGAACTGAATCAAATGCAGCAAACCCCCTTCGATCTTGAACTTTATCGCAGTCAAATGCGCCAGTTACTGGATCCGGACTCTGATGCTGATGTGTTCTGGCGTGCCCTTGACTTTGCGGTTGAAGCCCATGATGATCAGTGGCGTCGTTCCGGAGAGGCCTATATCATGCATCCCTGTTCGGTGGCGAGAATTTTGGCCGAAGAGATGGATGTGACGCATCCCGAGATCCTGGCCGCGGCCCTGCTCCATGATACGGTCGAGGATGTGGAGGGGGTGACCATTGAGCTGGTCGGTGAACGCTATGGGGCCTATGTCCAGGCCATTGTTGCCGGCTGCACCAAGGTAAGCCATTATTCCGGGGACAAGCAGACCCAGTATAAACTGATTCATCGGAAGATCTTTTCCGGGGCCGCACTTCGGCCTGAAGTGATCCTGGTTAAACTGGCCGACCGGCTGCATAATTTGCGGACCCTCAGCTCCATGCCTCGCCACAAGCGGCAGAAGATCGCCGCCGAGACCCTGGATATTTATGCCCCTCTGGCCTCAGTCCTGGGTCTGTTCAGTATCAAACGGGAGATGTATGATCTGGCCCTGTCCTATAAGTTTCCCAAGCAGGGGGCCAAGCTTCAGGTCCAGATCGATCAGCTCAAGAACAATCCCATGGCCCAGGATATCATTGCGCAGATTCAGGAGAAGATGCGTGAGGTCTGGCTGGACGGTGAGGTCTCGATTCGGACCAAGGGGCTGTGGGCCTATTATGATGATAAAAATCTGATTCTCCGCAAGCAGATTGAGAACCCGCTTGAGATCCTGGTGTTGGTTGATGACCGGCAGGCCTGCTATCGGGCGCTTGGCGTGTTGAACGAGGTCTTTCCCCCGGTCCCCAGGACGATCCGTGATTTTATCGCCAACCCCAAACCCACCGGCTATCAGGGTCTGCATGCCCGGGCCAATATCAAGGGCCAGAAATTTCTGTTCAAGATCAGGACCGAAGATATGGCCCGCCGGGCGCAACGGGGGTTGTTCAAGGACTGGAATTCAAAGAGCACCCGGCAGCGCCGTTTCATCCGTGAAATTCAGGAGATGTTTGATGTCCTCGGCTCTGAAGAGATGGTCTCCTACCGGGATGTAATTGCGGCAAGCGGCCGAAAGGAAATTTACACTTATACCCCGCAAGGAGACTTGATTCACCTGCCGGTCAGGTCAACGGTTCTTGATTTTGCCTATCTGGTCCATACGGATATCGGTCGAAGTTGTGTGGGGGCCATGGTCGCCAATCGTAAACTGCCACCGGATGGAATTTTGTATGATGGCGATGTGGTAAGAATTATCAGGGCAGATCATCCGGTTGATTTTGAGCAGAAGATGTTCGAGATCTGTCAGACGCCCCGGGCGCGGGCCGAGTTGTCCCGTGCCTTCCGGGTCCGGCGTCAGCGGGTGGCTCTTGCCATTGGCCAGTCCATTCTGGGGCAGGAGATGCTGCGCTATGGCCTGCCCCACGAGCTTCTGGAGAAACCGGAGGTCGCGCGACTCCTGGCCCATTTCGGAGCCAGTGATCTGGGACATCTCTATGTGCTGGTGGGTGAAGGGCGGGTCGGTCTGTCCCCCCTGATTAAAAGGATCAAGCAGGATCTCTATGCCGGACAGTCACCTCTGGCTGAACCCACCGGGGTCTTCAACGTCATTGAGCTCACCACCCTTGATCCGGTCTCGATCAAGATTTCGGCGTGCTGCAAGCCAAATCCCACAGACAAGGGACTCTGTGGTCTGCTCAGTGAACGGGGCCTGAGTGTGCACAGCAAGAGTTGCTCAAAACTGCTGGAGATCAAGTTTCAGCGGGAAGATATTGTTGATGTCCGCTGGAAGTTGCGTGAAACCCGGGTGCGCAAGAAACAGACCATTGTCATGCTGGCTGCCACAAGGCAACGGGTGCTGATGATTGCAGGCGTTGCCCCTGAGGCCATGAAGCTCTGTGATCTGATGATTCTCTCCAAGGGGCCTATTCCGGCTCCGGCCTGGGAACTGATCTTCGAGGTCCCCAATCTCTACGACCTGCGTCAGGTGATCAAACATTTCGACAAATCCGGCCTGCCCTACGAATTTGTCATGGAGTTTGAATGATCGGGTTTTCTGTCTGTTCTTCCGCTTTGGTGGGTGCCGGGGGCGGCGTGTGGACGTAACGTTTCAGGACTCCGGTCAGCATGTCGGGCAGGTCATTTTTCTGCCGTGAACTGCGATGGAGCTGTTTGATGGTTTTTTCCAGGGTCAGGACCTCGCCCAGGAAGACGTGCCTGAGGATCAGGGAGACGAGCCGGGTGATGGTGGTCAGGTTGGAAATCCGCGACTGGAGGTGATGGTCACGGTCAAAGGCGGTTGAGGCAAAGATTTCCACCGGGTCCCCCTCCAATTCGCTGACCGAGACATACCAGGTGTTGAGTTCCCGGTCCCGGGTTCGGAAGCGGACCGCGTCGAGGACGTCGGGCAGTTCCCGTTGTGTCTGCTGACCGCAGGAGGCACTGCCGGCGTGAGGGTGTCGGAGGTCGGATTTAATCAGGGTGCAGATGCGCTGCATCAGTTCGGGCTCCTGCTGCATGGAGCGGGCCAGGGCCGTGCATTGCGGGCAGAATTCATTGCCGGTGATTTCCTGCAGTTTGCCTGTGCTCCGGCCGCAGCCGTCGCAGGTATCGATGTCAACACTGTGCATGATCATGGTTCCAGTTTCCGTCTGCTTTGTTTGAGTGGATCAGTCGTTGTAACTGTCCGGAAAATTCAATTCCTGAGATCTCCCGGGCGCCAAAGCCCAGGAGGTGCCGGGTGGTCATCTGGCAGTCGATCAACCGGACGCCCCTGTGCTCCAGGGAGTTGACCAGGGCGACCAGGGCGACCTTGGAACCATTGCTGATCCTGGTGAACATGGACTCGCCGAAAAACACCTGGCCGAGTCGGATTCCGTACAGGCCACCGGCCAGTTTTTCTCCGTCCCAACATTCCACTGAATGGGCATAGCCTAACCGGTGCAACCGGCAGTACGCTGCCTGCATCTCCTGGGTGATCCAGGTCTCTTCCCCGATCTCGCTGCGGCAGGTGGAGCACGCCGTGATGACCTCTTCAAAGGCGTGGTCAAAGGTGACTCGGAATCTTCGTCCTCTGATCTCCCGGGCCAGCCGTTTCGGGAGATGAAACTCCTTTGGGATCAGAATCAGCCGGGGGCTGGTAAACCACCAGAGGAGAGGGTCGCCGGCTGCATACCAGGGGAAGATGCCCAGGCGATATGCGGCGATGAGTCGTTCCGGGCTCAAGTCGCCGCCCACTGCCAGCAGGCCATGGGCATCGGCCAGTTGGACAGGGGGGAAGATGTGTTCAGGGCCCAGGCAATACATGGCTCATGTATATCCAGGTCCGGCGGGCCTGTCAATTGGGATGTGTGGGGCAGGTCTGTGGCTGAAGTCGGGGCCGGTCAGGTGATCAGCAGCGTTTTTCAGGGACGCCCAGGGCCTTGAGGATGAGTGCCAGGGGGCAGAACTTGCTGAAACCGAACTGGAGAAGGTTGGCGCCGACAAACAGAGTGAAGTACAGCCAGTATTGATGGTGAAAAAGAGGACTTGCTTCAACGCCCAGCGCGAGGGAGAGGATGATGAAAAATCCGGCAAGTGAGTGGACCCAGTCGGTGATGTTCATACGGTGCTTCCTGTTATTTGATATTGGGGCAGTAGAGTTCCTGCATGGTCTTCATCAATTCGGTGATTCGAGGGTCGGTGACGCGGTTGTAGATGAAGTTCGCGTCCTTGCGGCAATCGATGACACCCTGGTTGCGCAGAATATTCAGATGCTGGGAGACGTTGGCGTTGGTGGTCTTGACCTGGTCCCGGATGTCGCCCACCGACATCTCCCGGTCCCGGAGGAGACAGAGAATCTTCAGGCGAATCGGATGGGACATCGATTTGAGCAGTTTGGACAGGGTGTCGATGTGCTCACTTTCCATGGGCAATACTCCAGAGAGGTTTCTATTTCAGAAATTGATTTAATAATATAGTGTTTCAGGGACGCTGTTGTAAAGAGAATTTTTGGAATTGTGTAGATGAGTTCCCTGAGAGTTGTGCCTGACCGGGTGAGCCTGCAGTTTTTCGACGAGATCTGTCAGGTGGCAGGTTCTTTCAGGTTGCTCATGTGTGATCAGGGAGCTGGCAGGAATCAGAAACGTCCTGTCTCTCATGCAGGGCGAGGCTTTTCTGTATCCAGGGTTTCAGTTCATGATTCAGAGCTGTCAGCGGTTGGGGGTGGAATAAAGTTTTCTTTTTTGGGGAAGAGAAACCAGTAGAGCCATCCGGCCAGGGCGGCCATAACCAGATAGAGCCAGGGCTCGAATCCGACCCTGTTTTCCGGGCGCAGCAGGGCCAGCAGGGAGAGGATGGCGGTGAACTGAAAGCCTGTGCGATGGCAGAGCAGGACCTCGCGCAGGAGGTAGAAATGAATAATCGGCACCACCAATCCCAGGAAAAGTGTCAGGTCGATCCGGTTGTCGAGGGTCATGGCGTACAACTGCCGCCCGGTGATCAGGGCCAGAATGGCGGCGAGACCCAGAATCAGGAGCTGGACCTGCTGTCCGCGACCCGGCGGGGCCAGGTTGTTCAGATGAAAGACCAGCTTGCCGTGGTTAACCGTGGGGCTCAGCTCTTTCCAGATCCTCTGTTTGCTCGTGTTGGTCGTCAGCAGGGCTTTAATTTTCTGTTCGATTGTGTCAGCCATGGCGTTTCAGTAGAGAGTGAATGTTGGCAGCGAAAAAAGCTGGCAAGATCATATTCGATCTTTTGCGTTCTGGCCAAAGGAAAAGGGACAGAAAGAACAGTATCAATAAAATTGATTGCCTGTGCAAGCTTTTTTTATTTGACAGGTCCCGGTCTGTTCAGGGTATGTTACCCTGTTTGTTAAGGTAACCGTGTCTGTTCGCGCCCTTGTCTTTTCGCCTTTTAATATATTGTTTTTGTGCGATTGTGTGGGCTATCCAGCAAAAAATTGAAGGAGAGAATTATGGCTACAAGTGACGATAAAATTACCAGTTTGCTCAGTGAAGGACGAGTTTTTGCGCCGCCGACCGCTGGTCAGGCCACGGCCCATGTGGGCAGCATGGAGGCCTATCAGGCGGCCTATCAGCGTTCCATGGATGATCCGGAAGGGTTTTGGGCCGATCGTGCCGAGGAACTGGTGACCTGGGACAAGAAATGGGACAAGGTCCTGGACTATGATTTGAGCGTGCCTGAGATCAAGTGGTTCGAAGGCGGCAAGCTGAACATGTCATATAACTGTCTGGATCGTCATCTCAAGAACGGTCGTCGCAATAAGGCCGCCATTATCTGGCAGGGTGAGCCGGAAGAAGACGTTCGGGTCTACACCTATCAGATGCTCTACACCGAGGTCTGCCGTTTTGCCAATGTCCTGAAGGCTAAAGGGGTTAAGAAGGGTGACCGGGTATCCATCTACCTGCCCATGGTCCCTGAACTGGCCATTGCCCTTCTGGCCTGCTCCCGGATCGGTGCCATGCATTCCGTGGTCTTTGCCGGTTTCTCCGCCATTGCTCTGCAGAGCCGGATTCAGGATTGTGAGGCCAAGGTCCTGATTACCTCTGATGCCGTTATCCGCGCCGGCAAGACTATCCCGCTCAAGCCCAATGCCGATAAAGCCCTGGCCACCTGCCCCACGGTTGAACATTGCATCGTGGTTCAACGGGCCGGGAACGAGATTTCCATGCAGGAGGGTCGTGACACCTGGTGGCATGATGAGATTACCGCTCCGGGCATCAGCAGTGAATGCACACCGGAGTCCATGGATGCCGAGGATATCCTTTTTATTCTCTATACCTCAGGCTCCACTGGCAAGCCCAAGGGCGTGGTTCATACCACCGGCGGCTATCTGACCTATGCCATGCATACCTGTCAGTGGGTCTTTGATCTCAAGGATGATGATGTCTACTGGTGTACCGCTGATATCGGCTGGATCACCGGACATACTTATATCCTCTACGGTCCCCTGGGACTGGGCGCCACCTCGTTGATGTTCGAGGGTGTTCCTTCCTATCCCGGCCCGGATCGTTTCTGGAAGATTGTCGAGAAATTCCAGGTCAATATTTTTTACACCGCGCCCACGGTTATCCGGGCCCTGATGCGTGATGGTGAGGGGCCGACCCAGCGGTATGACCTTTCCAGTCTCCGTCTTCTGGGCTCTGTGGGCGAGCCCATTAATCCTGAGGCCTGGATGTGGTATCACATCAATATCGGCAAGGAGAAACTGCCCATTGTCGATACCTGGTGGCAGACCGAAACCGGTGGCATCATGATCTCGCCGCTGCCCTTTGCCACACCACTCAAACCAGGTTCCGCAACCCTGCCCCTGCCGGGTATCGATGCGGCCATCTATGATGAGAACGGCAATGAGGCCGGACCGAACGAAGGAGGGCATCTGGTCATCCGCAAACCCTGGCCCGGTATCCTCCGGGGCGTGTTCGGCGATCAGGCCCGCTACAAAAAAACTTATTTCAGCCGTTATGATAACACCTATGACCCCGAAGATGGGGCCCGTCGCGACGAGGATGGCTACTTCTGGATCATGGGTCGTCTGGATGACGTTATCAATGTCTCTGGACATCGTCTGGGCACGGCCGAGATTGAATCGGCCCTGGTCTCTCATCCCTCCGTGGCTGAGGCCGCAGTTGTTGGTATGCCCCATCCCATCAAGGGTCAGGCCATCTATGCCTTTGTCACTCCCAATTCCAACGTAGAGCAGACCCCGGAACTGCTGGCTGAACTGCGAATCCATGTGCGGACCGAGATCGGCCCCATTGCCTCCCCTGATGCCATTCAGTACGCCCCTGGTCTGCCCAAGACCCGGAGCGGCAAGATCATGCGTCGGGTTTTGCGGAAGATTGCCGCCAATGATTTTGAGAATTTTGGTGACACCTCCACCCTGGCTGATCCGTCGGTAGTCGATGATCTGATCAATGCCAAGAAGGCCTTGAGTTGATCAAAGGCGCGGTCCTGGCCTGTGCTCTGGCTCCCTGGCTGTTGGAACAGGCGCCTGGTTCGGGGCCGGTATTGAGTTGATGAAGGACAAAGCGGAATCTTCCTGCGGGGAGATTTCGCTTTGTTGTGTTGTGGCGATGGCGCCCCGGGTTGGCATGGAGTCAGGCGGATGGTGAGGGAGTACAGATGAGTCTGGAACACGATGATGTCCACAGGGTCGCCCCGGATGTGGTGGTCTCTTTTCTGGAAGCTGTGCTCCCGTTCAGCACCCTGGAGCGGACGACACTGACCGAGATTGCCAGGCATTGCCGGATTGATTTTTTCCCCAAGGGGACCCGGTTGCTCACTGCCGGTGAGACTGAACTGACCCATCTTTTTATTATCCAGCAGGGCGGGGTCAAGGCCTTTCTCGAAGATGACCAGGGCGAGGTGACTCTCAAGGATTTCCGGGGTGAGGGGGCCTATATCGGTGCTCTGGGCCTGATTCGTGGGACCCGGGCCAATCTGAATATTGAGATGGTGGAGGATACCTTCTGTTTTCTCCTGCCCCGGGAGATCTTTCTGGGCTTGCTCAAGGAACAGCCGGCCTTTACCCAGTATTATCTGAAGAGCTTTTCGGAAAAGGTGGTCAGCACCGCCTACAGGGAACTGCGCCATCACAAGGTCTCCCGACGGAACCATGAGGATCTGTACCTCTTTACCATTCGGGCAGGTGAGGTGGTCAAAACCCTGCGCAAGGTACCGGCTGACATGACTATTCAGGCGGCGGCGGCCCAGATGGCCCGTTACCGGGTGGGCAGCCTCCTGATCCACAGCGAACAGGACCCGGAAGAGATCCAGGGAATCATCACCGATCGTGACCTGCGTTCGAAAGTGGTGGCGGCCGGTCTTGATTATACCTTGCCGGTTCGTGAGATCATGGTCGGGCCGGTCCAGAGGGTTCTTTCGCAGACCGTCTGTTTTGATGTCCTCTTGAAGATGATGTCCACGGGGATTCACCACCTGGCCGTGGAGCAGGGCGGGCGGGTCATCGGGGTGATCACCTCCCATGATGTCATGCTCCTTCAGGGCCATTCCCCTTATTATCTGTTCAAGGAAATCCGCTCCCAGGCCAGTATTGTTGATCTGTATCCTCTGGCCCAGAAGATTCCGGATGTGGTGCGCGGGCTGATCAAGGAGGGGGCCAAGGCCGGCAATATCACCCAGATGATTGCCATCCTCAATGATCATATTCTCGACCGGATGCTCACTTTGCTGGAGCAGGAGATGGGGCCGCCCCCCCTGCCGTATTGCTGGCTCCTCATGGGCAGCGAGGGGCGCCGCGAGCAGACCTTCAAGACAGACCAGGACAACGCGATAGTCTATGCCGATCCCGGCAATGAAGCGGAAGGGGAAGTTGCCGCCCGTTATTTCAAGGAGTTTGCCGACCAGGCCATTAACCATCTGGTGAACTGCGGCTATCCGCTCTGCCCGGGTGAGATCATGGCCCGTAATCCCCGCTGGTGCCAACCCCTGGCGGTCTGGAAGTCCTATTTTGATCACTGGATCAATGCCCCTGAGCCTGAAGAACTGCTGCATGCCACCATCTTTTTTGACTTTCGGGCCGGATATGGCACGGTTGCCCTGGCCGAGGAGCTGCGTGATCACCTGACCGTGAAGGCCCTCAGGCAGGAAATTTTTCTCCTCCATCTGGCCCGGCAATGCATGGGGACCAGAGTGCCGCTCTCCATCTTTAAGAATTTTATCGTTGGCAAGGATGGCAAGCACAAGAACCGTCTGGATATCAAGAGTCAGGGGGTGACGCCTTTTACCAATTTTGCCCGTATCCTGGCCTTGAAGCATGGGATCAAGGAGACTAATACCCTGGCCCGTCTCAAGGTCCTGGTCGATGGTGGCCAGATCACCGATGAGATCTGGACGCTGGCGCACGAGGCCTATGAACTGCAGATGCAGCAGCGCCTGATCCATCAGTTGCAGCAGATCGAGGAGGGGACTCATCCTGATAATTATATTGATCCGGCTCATTTGAGTGAACTTGAACGGCGGATGCTCAAGGATGCCTTTGCTGTGATCGAGCGTCTCTATGGTCTGCTGGGCAGTATGTATCCCGCCGGGTGATCGAATGGCCTCAATACTGAATAAGCTGCCCTGGTTCAAGGCGCCTCATCCCCTGATTGCCCGGAACCGGGAGGCCTTTGATCGCTTTGATCAGTCGCGGCCCCTGGATGAATATACCTTTGTGGTCTGTGATACCGAACTCACCGGCCTGAATCGGCGCCGGGATGAGATCATCTCCATCGGGGCGGTGATGATCAGGAATCTGCAGATCGATCTGTCGACGAGCTTTCACAGCTATATCCGGCCAGACAATCTTGAGCACACCCGGGCAACGCTCGTCCACCGCATCACTCCGGAACAGCTGGAAGTGGCACCTCCCCTGAATGAGGTCCTGCCGGCCTTTGTCGAGTTTCTGGGGACCAGTCTTCTGGTCGGCCACCATGTTGCCCTTGATATGACCTTTCTCAATCAGGCCGCCAAGAGGGTTCTGGGCGCCACCCTGGCCAATCCCGGGGTAGATACAATGCGCATGGCCCAGGGCTATCGCCGGGTCCTGCTGGGGCAATATCACCAGCAGGGTGAGTCGCAGACCGGTTATTCTCTGGAGGCCCTGAGCCGTGAATACCGTTTGCCGCTCTTCCGGTCTCATGACGCCTTTGAGGATGCCATGCAGACGGCCTATCTTTTTCTGTTTTTGCTCAAGAAATTTCGCAAAGGTGGTCTGCTGACCCTCAAAGATATCTATCAGGCCGGTCGGGTCGGCAGTCTGCGCTATTAAAAGGAGGTGATTGATTCCGGTTTGTTGTTGGGCCGCCTGATGCTGCAGATAAAGGCGCGGGAAAGGATTGGGATGGCGCTTTGGTCATGTTGATCTGTTGTCGCTGAATGTATTTTTTGTTTGGATGGGCACATTTTTTGCTTTGAAGATGGGATGGAGTGTGCTCGGGCGCATCTTTTCTGGTAACCAGTTAAGATGTCATGGTTAAATTTTAGTTTCAGTTTCTGTTTCAATGCGGTTATTGTCCATAAAATCTTAGTATTTTTGTGGTGATCACGCATTGACAGCGTTTGTTTGCCTGTGATATAAGACCGAAGCTGAAGCTATTCATCAGTAAAATTTAAGAGAGGAGGGGAGTATGAGTAACGCACAGTTGTACTGGCAGGCGAATCTCCGATTAGTCATCGGGTGTCTCATCGTCTGGTTCGTTGTTTCATTTGGTTTCGGTATTTTTCTGGTTGACCAATTGAATGCCTATTCACTTGGGGGGTATAAACTGGGATTTTGGTTTGCTCAGCAGGGATCCATTTACACCTTTGTGTTCCTGATTTTCTTTTATGCGATTCGAATGAATGTTCTTGACCGCAAGTTCGGCGTTCATGAAGACTAAATAGGAGACACGAACATGGATCTTAAAACATTGACCTTTCTGGTGGTGGGCGCGACCTTTGCCCTCTACATCTTTATTGCTATCCGCTCCCGGGCCAAAACCACTTCTGAGTTTTATGTGGCCGGCAAGGGTGTTCATCCGATCCTGAACGGTATGGCGACCGGCGCCGACTGGATGTCTGCGGCCTCGTTTATCTCCATGGCCGGCCTCATTGCCTTCAAGGGCTACGACGCCTCGGTCTATCTCATGGGCTGGACCGGTGGTTATGTCCTGCTGGCCATGCTTTTGGCCCCGTATCTCCGCAAGTACGGCAAGTTCACCGTGCCCGAGTTTATCGGTGACCGCTTTTATTCCAACGGCGCCCGGGTTATGGCCGTTATCTGCCTGATCACGGCCTCCATCACCTATGTTATCGGCCAGATGAAGGGAATCGGCGTTGCCTTTTCCCGCTTCCTCGAGGTTGATTTTTCAGTCGGTCTGGTGGCCGGTATGGTGATCGTCTTTATCTATGCCGTTCTCGGCGGTATGAAAGGTGTTACCAACACCCAGATTGCCCAGTATTGTGTTCTTATCTTTGCCTATACCGTTCCTGCCATCTTTATCTCCCTGCAGTTGACCGGTAGCTTTCTGCCCCAGGTCGGTCTGGGTTCAATGATGGCCGACGGCAGTGGCGTCTATTTGCTCGATAAGTTGGACAAGTCTCTGGTGGATCTGGGTTTTGCCGCCTACACCACACAGAAGGGTTCGACTCTGGATATCTTTCTGCTCACCATGTCGCTGATGATCGGAACGGCTGGTCTGCCCCATGTCATCATGCGTTTCTTCACCGTGCCCAAGGTCAAAGATGCCCGCTTTTCAGCCGGCTGGGCCCTGGTCTTTATTGCCATTCTCTATACCACCGCTCCGGCAGTTGGCGCCATGGCTCGTCTCAACCTGATGAACACCATTCAGATTGGCGAGGTGGGCAGCCCGGAAGGAAATCTCAAGTATGATGATCGTCCTCAGTGGTTCAAAAACTGGGAGAAGACCGGTCTGCTGCATTATGAAGACAAGAATAATGATGGCCGTATCCAGTATTATGGCGGGGCCCCTGATTTTGCCGCCACAGCCGCTGCTGCCGGCTGGGCCGGAAACGAGATGGTCAAGGTTGACCGGGATATCATGGTTCTAGCCAATCCTGAGATCGCCAAGTTGCCCAACTGGACCATCGCCCTGGTTGCTGCCGGTGGTATTGCCGCGGCTCTGTCCACGGCTGCCGGTCTGTTGCTGGCCATTTCTTCGGCCATTTCCCATGATCTCTGCAAGAGTATCTGGTTCAAGGACATGGATGACAAGGCTGAGCTGCTGGCCAGTCGTATTGCCATGGCCGGTGCCATCTGTGTGGCCGGTTATCTGGGCCTGAATCCTCCGGGATTTGCCGCTCAGGTTGTGGCCCTGGCCTTTGGTCTGGCCGCATCATCCCTGTTCCCGGTCATCATGCTGGGAATCTTTGACAAGCGCTGTAACCGCGCCGGTGCCATTTTTGGTATGATGACCGGTCTGGGAACGACTCTGGTCTATATCTTCTGGTTCAAGGGCTGGTTCTTTGTCAAGTCCACGGCCATGGCTGCCGATACCGCCGATCAGTGGCTGTTCGGGATCTCCCCCGGTTCCTTCGGGGCCGTTGGTGCGCTGCTGAACTTTGCAGTGGCCATTGCAGTCTCCCGGATGACGACACCTCCGCCCGAGCATATCCAGCACCTGGTTGAGGATATTCGTGTCCCCATGGGTGCCGGTGGTGCCAATATGGATCATTGATTCGAAACTGAATCTCTGATCGCGCTGCTTCTGTCGTAAAGGCAGAGAGACAGAAAAAAACGCATCCGTAATACTTTACGGATGCGTTTTTTTGTTTTAATACTCGGGACAGGCCGAACGGTTCTGAGTCTTGCGGACGTTCTTTTTGTCATTCTGGATAGAGTGGGTTGTGAGGCATGAGTCATCTGTTAACTCCGGCAGAGTGTTGTCTGCATATTATTGATCCCCAGGAACGCCTGATGGCCCAGATCCATGAGGCCGATCGGGTGAGTGCTGTCATCCGTCAATTGATTGCCTGTGCCAGGATCATCGGGGTGCCGATCATTGCCAATACCCAGTATAAAAAGGGATTGGGGCCCTATGTGGCCGAGCTTGAGGAGTTGGTCCAGGGCGTTCCTCGGCCGGACAAGGTTGAGTTCAATGCCCTGGCCCATCCAGAGACTCTGGCCCTGGTCAAAGGGCTGCCCGATACCGTGAATACCCTGATTATGGCCGGTGTCGAGACCCACATCTGTATCTGTCAGACGGCCCTTGCCGCCCTGGACATGGGGCTGACTCCCTGGATCGTGGCCGATGGTGTCTCTTCGCGGACCCTGCGTAACCATGAACTGGGTCTGGCCCGTCTGGCCGCGGCCGGTGCCGTGATCGGCCCTGCCGAAATGATTATCTACCAGCTTCTGGGACGGGCCGGTACCCCGGAATTCAAGGCCGTCCTGCCCCATATAGTCTGAACTTCTTATTCCTTTAAATCTGATTGCACGCCCATGACTGGAAACAATATCCGCCAAAAATTTCTCACCTATTTTCAAGATAAAAATCATACGGTGGTGGAGAGCTCATCCCTGGTCCCCCAGGACGATCCGACCCTGCTGTTTACTAATGCGGGAATGGTTCAGTTCAAGACCGTGTTCATGGGAGAAGATCGTCGTGATTACGTGCGGGCCGTGACCTCTCAGCGTTGCGTTCGTGCCGGTGGCAAGCACAATGATCTGGAGAATGTTGGCTATACGGCCCGGCATCATACTTTTTTCGAGATGCTCGGCAATTTCTCCTTTGGTGATTATTTCAAGGAAGAGGCCATCCGCCTGGCCTGGGATTTCCTGGTCCATGAACTGGGGGTTCCAGCCGAGAAGCTCTGGGTCTCGATTTTTGATGACGATGATGAGGCCTATGGTCTGTGGAACCAGATCAAGGAACTGCCCCCGGGCAGGATCGTGCGCATGGGCGAGAAGGATAACTTCTGGTCCATGGGTGACACCGGACCCTGTGGTCCGTGTTCCGAGATCCATATTGATCAGGGGGTTGAGGCCGGCTGTGGCCGACCGGACTGCGCCCTGGGCTGTGACTGTGATCGCTTTCTCGAGTTGTGGAATCTGGTCTTCATGCAGTTTAATCGCAGCGCCGACGGGACCATGACCCCGTTGCCCAAACCCAGCATCGACACCGGCATGGGGCTTGAACGGGTGGCCGCTGTCCTGCAGGGCAAGGTCAACAATTACGACTCTGATCTGTTTGCTCCGGTGGTTAAGCAACTGGAGACCCTCTCCAGGCGCAGCTATAAAGGGGCCGCGGCCGATCGTGTGGCCATGCGGGTCATTGCCGATCATGCCCGCGCCACCACCTTTCTGGTGGCCGACGGGGTTCTGCCCTCCAATGAGGGTCGGGGCTATGTCCTGCGTCGCATCATGCGTCGGGCCATCCGCTATGGCCGGAATCTGGGCCTGAAGGATCTGTTTCTGGAGCCGGTCTGCCTGGTGGTGATCGAGGGAATGGTGGGGGCCTATCCTCATCTGGCCCAGGCCCGTGAGTTGCTGGTCAAGGTGGTCAATCACGAGGAGGAGCGTTTTCGTGAGACCCTGGAGAATGGCCTGAATCTCCTTGACGAGGAGATCGCCCGCATAGCGACAACAGACAAGCACCTGATCAGCGGTGAGTTTATCTTTAAGCTCTATGATACCTTTGGTTTTCCGGTTGATATTGTCCGGGACATCTCGCTGGAGCAGAATGTGGCCTTTGACGAGAACGGCTTCAGGGTCGCCATGGAGCGTCAGCGCGCCCAGAGTCGGGCCTCGCACAAGAGCGGCACGGTTCAGGGTCGATCAGAAGGGGTGCGTCATCTGGCCGAGGCCGGAGTGCGCAGCGAGTTTATCGGCTATGATCACCTCAGCGCAACCAGCAAGGTTCTAGGGCTTCTGGCCCTGGATGGGGTGATCCTGCAGCAGGCCGGAGCCGGGGACGAGATCCGGGTCCTGACTGCATCCACCCCCTTTTATGGTGAGTCCGGTGGTCAGCTGGGCGACCGGGGAAAACTGATCTGGTCTGGTGGACAGGCGCAGGTCCTGGATACCACCATGCAGGGTGAGGGAATGATCCTGCACCGGGTGCGGGTGGAGAAGGGGACTCTGGTCCAGGACATGCAGATCGAACTGTCCGTAGATCAAGATCTGCGCGGGGATACGGCCGGGAACCATACGGCGACCCACCTGCTCCAGGCAGCCCTGCAGGCGGTCCTGGGTGATCATGTTAAACAGTCCGGCTCCCTGGTGGGGGCAGGTCGTCTCCGTTTTGATTTTACCCATTTTTCTCAACCGACCGCTGCGGAACTGCGCCGGGTCGAAGAGCGGGTCAATGGGATGATTCGTGCGGACGTCTCCCTTGATGTTCGGATTCTGGCCCGTGATCAGGCCGTTCAGGCAGGGGCCATGGCCCTGTTTGGCGAGAAGTATGGTGATGAGGTACGGGTGGTTGCGGTGCCGGGCTACAGCAAGGAGCTGTGCGGCGGGACCCATGTGCGGTCCACGGGCGAGATTGGCCTCTTCAAGATCATCAGCGAAAGTGGGATTGCCGCTGGGATCAGACGCATTGAGGCCCTGACTGGCCGGGCCGCCCTGGCCCAGGTCCAGGATCAGGCCGAACGGGAGCAGGAACTCTGCCGACGGCTCAATGTCCTGCCTGAGGCCGTGGCTGACAAGGTTGAATCATTGTTCGTGGCTCAGAAACAGCTGGAAAAAAAGGTAGCTGAGCTCTCGGCCCGCCTGGCGGCCACAGACCTGGATGGCCTCTTGAGTCAGGCCACCCTGGTGGAGGGCGTGCGCGTTGTGGCAGCGGAGGTCCCCCTGGACAGTGCCAAGACCCTGCGGGACCTTGGTGACCGGGTGCGGGAACGCATGGTCTCAGGTGTTGCTGTGCTGGGCGGTGTGGTTGATGGCAAGGCCGCGATTCTGGCCATTGTCTCCAGGGATCTGGTGAAAAGTGTTCCTGCCGGGGCCTTGATCAAGGCGGTTGCAGCCCTGGTGGGCGGCAAGGGCGGTGGTCGTCCGGACATGGCCCAGGCCGGTGGCCCCATGGCCGACAAACTCCCTGAGGCCATAGCCTCTGTGGGCGATTGCGTCCGTAAAATCATGGCTGGCTGAAAGTATTGACAGTCACTCAGTAAACGATCCAAGCGACTGATAACATACTATTTATCCGTCTGATGGCCCTGTTCAATAAAGTTTATAAAAAAGTTGACAGCCCCCCCCTTATGGGGTAAAACCGTCTTTCGTAATGTGAATCACCATTCATTTTGAGTGGAGTTTTCCGAGTCATCTTCGTGGATCAGGAGCGTATCATATGATTACAATGGATATCACCCTCGTGATGCAGATCGTGAACATGATTATACTCATGTTCGTGCTCAATGCTGTTATTTATAAACCTGTACTGAAGGTCCTGCGGGATCGGGCCAATAAGCTGCAGGGAATGAATGATGGGATTGTAAAGCTTGAGGAGAATGCCCGTCGTCGTCAGGATGAGGTTGACTCCAAGATGGCAACAGCTTCAGGCAAGGCCAAGGCCGCGCTTGATGGTGCACGGGCCGAGGCCCAGACTGCCGGCGATCTGCGGCTTGCAGCCATCAAGGCCGAGTCCGATGCGGTGAAGGAAAAGGAATTGAGCGATGTGCGGTCAGAGATAGCATCCGCTCGCCAGGAGTTGCAGGCGGGACTGGATGGTTTTGCTACTGCCATGGCCGGAAAAATACTCGGAAGGAGTCTCTAAGATGAAGAGAGGGATGCTGATAGTGGGAAAGGGCGCCCTGTTGGCCGCTGCTCTGTGGTTCGGGCTTGCCGCAGGGACAGGTTGGGCGAGCACGCACGGTGAGAGCCCGGCTGCACCTGCCGAGGCTCAGGCTATGGTTCAGGAACATGGGGCACCGGTTGATGCCCATGGGGCAGCCGTTGAAGGCGCGGCAGGCGAGCACGCAGTGCCCAACAGCCTCTCACCGGCCAAATTGAAGGACCTTGGCTGGCGGGTGATGAACTTTATTGCCCTGATGCTGATCCTGGTCAAGTTTGCGGCCAAACCTCTTGGTTCGGCCTTGTCCGGACGACGGAGGCAGATCGGCGAAGAGATTCGTGACCTGGAAGAAAAGAAGGCCGCGGCTGAGCGCTCCTATCAGGAGTTTTCTGCCAAGCTGGCCTCAGTTGAAAAAGAGATCGGGACTATCGTTGACAAGGCGGTGGCTCAGGCCGAGATTGAGAAGGCCAAGATTCTTGAGCGGGCCGAGAAAGCCGCCGAGGATATTCAGCGTCAGGCCAAAATGGTGATCGCCAATGAGGTCACTGCCGCAAAACGTGCACTCAAGAACGAGGTGGCCGATCAGGCAGCGCTGTTGGCTGAGGAGATAGTCAAAAAGAATCTGACTCCTACGGATCAGGTTAAGATTGTCGAAGATTACTTGGACAGAGTGGGAGCCGTACAGTGAAACAGACGATCCTCGCGCGCAGATATGCCAAGGCCATTTTCATGGTCGGCACGGAAGAAGGGAAGTACGAAGAGTACAATGAAGCACTTCAGGGAGTGGCTGGTCTCTATGCCTCGAATCCAGAAGTTGTTGACGCCCTGACCAATCCCCTTTATCCTCTTGATGTTCGGCAGAAGGTCATGGTTGGTATGATCGCTTCCATGGGAGTGGAAAAGATCATGGCCAATTTTCTCAATCTGCTGGTTGAGAAGAAACGGGCCGCCATTCTTCCTGAGATTGCTGAAGAGTTTAAACACATGGTGGACGAGATCAAGAACGTCAGCCATGGTACAGTTGTTTCAGCCGTTGAGCTGGACGAAGAGTTGCAGGGCAAGATTCGGGAGACACTTGAAAAGTTAACTGGCAAGAAAGTGGAGCTGACCACGACCATAGATTCTTCGATCATCGGCGGAATTGTCGCCCAGGTCGGCGACCTGGTGTTGGATGGGAGTATCAGGACCCAGCTTGCAAGTCTTAAAGATTCCATTAAAGGGAGAGAGTAACAATGCAGATCAAAGCCGAAGAAATCAGCCAGATTATAAAAGATCAGATTGGCGAGTACGAATCCAGTATTGACCTCAACGAGACAGGTGTCGTCCTCTCTGTTGGTGACGGTATTGCCCGTGTATACGGCGTACAGAACTGCATGGCCATGGAGCTCCTCGAGTTCCCCGGCGGAATCATGGGCCTGGCCCTGAACCTCGAGGCCGACAACGTCGGTTGCGCCGTTCTTGGGCGGGTTGAGGGGATTAAAGAAGGGGACATTGTCAAGCGGACCGGCAAGATTGCCGAGGTTCCGGTTGGACCGGCCATGGAAGGTCGTGTTGTTGACGGGATCGGCTTTCCCATCGACGGCATGGGCCCCATCAATACCACTGAGACCTCCAAGATTGAGGTTCTGGCTCCCGGCGTTATTGCCCGGAAGGGTGTTCATGAGCCCTGTTACACCGGCGCCAAGGCCGTTGATGCCATGACTCCGGTTGGCCGCGGTCAGCGTGAGTTGATCATTGGCGATCGTCAGATCGGCAAGACTGCCCTCTGTGTTGATGCCATCATTGCGCAGAAAAACACCGATGTACACTGTATCTACGTGGCCGTTGGCCAGAAGAAATCCACGGTTGCCCTGGTCGTTGAGGCCCTGCGTAAGAACGGCGCCATGGAATACACCACAGTCGTTGCCGCCTGTGCCTCTGATCCCGCTCCCATGCAGTATGTCGCCCCCTTTGCCGGGACCTCCATGGGTGAGTACTTCCGTGATCGTGGCCAGCATGCCCTGATCATCTATGATGATCTCTCCAAACAGGCCGTTGCCTATCGTGAGCTTTCCCTTCTTCTTCGTCGTCCGCCGGGACGTGAGGCCTATCCTGGAGATATTTTCTTCAACCACTCCCGTCTGCTCGAGCGCTCCTCCAAGGTCAATGATGAACTGGGCGCCGGTTCACTGACCGCCCTGCCGATCATTGAGACCCAGGCCGGTGACGTTTCCGCCTTCATTCCGACCAACGTTATTTCAATCACCGATGGTCAGGTGTATCTCGAGCCAAACCTCTTCTTCTCCGGTGTTCGTCCGGCCATCAATGTTGGTCTGTCGGTCTCCCGGGTTGGTGGTTCCGCCCAGGTTAAAGCCATGAAGCAGGTTGCCGGTACCCTGCGGCTTGATCTGGCCCAGTATCGTGAGCTGGCTGCTTTTGCCGCCTTTGGTTCTGACCTTGATGCTGCCACTCAGGCCCAGTTGACCCGCGGTGAGCGCCTGGTTGAGATTCTCAAACAGCCACAGTATCAGCCTCTGGCCATGGAGCAGCAGGTAACCATCCTCTATGCCGGTGCCAATGGCTACCTTGATAAACTTCCCATCGATACCCTGAGAGATTATGAGAACGGACTCTACACCTACATCGAGTCCAATGATCCCTCAATCTTTACTGATCTTACTGAGAAGCAGGAGTTCACTGATGGCGTCAAGCAGAAACTCAATGCTGCTCTCAGCAGTTATGGCGAGACCTTCAAGGCAACCAAGGGACTTAACTAAGAGGGGATAGAATTCTGCCATGGCGAGTTTACAAGACGTAAAGTCAAAAATAGCCGGTGTCAAAAAGACGGCGCAGATAACCAAGGCCATGAATATGGTCGCCTCTGCAAAGTTGCGTGGTGCCCAGGAGAAGATGGAGTCGTTCAGACCCTATACTTCAAAGTTTAATGAGGCAATGTCCAATCTGTCCGGAGGCTCCAATACAGGTGCCTTCCCCTTGATGGACGTCCGGCCCGTAAAAAACGTTGAACTGGTGGTGGTCACTTCAGACCGCGGACTCTGCGGGTCTTTTAATTCCAATATCAATAAGATGGTGGATAAGAAGATCCGGGCCTATGAAGCCGAAGGCAAGACCGTCTCACTGGTCTGTGTCGGCAAGAAGGCCAACTCATTTTTTCGCAAGACCGGCAAGGTCCGTAAGGCTTATACCGATATCATGTCGAGCTTCCAGATGTTCCATGCCCGGGAGATCGCTCAGGATGTGGCCCAGAACTTCATCAATCAGGGCAGTGATCTGGTTGAGGTCGTTTACGGCCGTTTTAAGTCGGTAGCGGTACAGCGCCCTGAACTTCAGGGCCTGCTCCCAATTCAGCCTGTTCAAGGTGATGAAACGGCAACGCAGAAGAGCAGTGGAGAGTATATCTATGAGCCCTCGCCTGAGGAGATCATGGAGGTTCTTCAGCCTCTGTATCTGAATGTCACCATTTATCATGCCATGTTGGAGGTGGGAGCCAGCGAGCAGGCCGCACGTATGACTGCCATGGATAACGCAACCAGCGCATGTAGAGATATTATTAGCAATCTGACCCTGGTCTATAATAAGGCCAGACAGGCAGCTGTAACCGGCGAACTGATGGATATTGTTGGTGGCGCCGAGGCCCTTAAGGGATAAGAGTTCACTAACAAATTAATCATACTTTGAGGAGGGGTGTATCCCTATGAGTGAGCAAAAAGTAGGAAAAATCACACAGGTAATTGGTCCGGTTGTTGACGTCGTCTTTGAGCCGGGTAATCTTCCGACCATCATGAACGCATTGATGATCAGTAATCCCGGTATTTCTGATGTGGCTGACAACCTGGTTGTCGAAGTCGCCCAGCATCTTGGCGACAACTCCTGTCGCTGTATTGCCATGGACGCCACAGATGGTCTTGTGCGAGGCATGGAGGTTCGTGACTCAGGCTCTCCGATCACCATCCCGGTCGGTCAGCCGGCCCTGGGTCGGATCATGAATGTCGTTGGTCGTCCGGTTGATGGTCTTGGACCTATCAATTCCGACAAGACCATGCCCATTCACCGTGAGGCCCCCCTGTTCACCGAGCAGGACACCGAGGTTCGTGTCCTTGAGACCGGTATCAAGGTTATCGATCTGCTGGTTCCCTTCCCCCAGGGCGGCAAGATGGGACTCTTCGGCGGTGCCGGTTGCGGCAAGACCGTTATCATGATGGAGATGGTCAATAATATCGCCATGCATCATGGTGGTATCTCTGTCTTCTGTGGTGTTGGCGAGCGGACCCGTGAAGGGAATGACCTCTATCATGAGATGAAGGATTCAGGCGTACTGCCTAAGGCTGCCTTGGTCTATGGTCAGATGACCGAGCCTCCGGGAGCCCGTTCTCGTGTGGCTTTGACCGGGTTGACCGCAGCTGAGTATTTCCGTGATGAAGAAGGTCAGGACGTTCTCTTCTTTGTTGACAATATCTTCCGTTTTACCCAGGCCGGTTCTGAGGTTTCGGCCCTGCTCGGTCGTATTCCTTCGGCGGTTGGTTATCAGCCGACTCTGGCCACTGACCTTGGTGCCCTGCAGGAGCGGATTACCTCTACCAACAAGGGATCCATCACCGCTGTCCAGTGCGTTTACGTACCGGCCGATGACTTGACCGATCCGGCGCCTGCCACCACCTTTGCCCATCTTGACGGTACTGTTGTTCTCTCCCGTCAGATTGCAGAGCTTGGTATCTACCCGGCCGTTGATCCCCTGGATTCCACCTCCCGTATCCTTGACCCGAATGTTGTTGGTCAGGAGCATTATGATGTGGCCCGTGCAGCTCAGATCTCCCTGCAGAAGTACAAGGATCTTCAGGATATCATCGCCATTCTTGGTATGGATGAGCTCTCCGAGGACGATCAGCTGCTGGTTGCCCGCGCTCGTAAGATTCAGCGTTTCCTGTCTCAGCCCTTTACCGTGGCCGAGGTCTTCACCGGTATGGCCGGCAAGTTTGTCAAGGTTGCCGATACCGTTCAGGGCTTCAAAGAGATTCTGGAAGGCAAGCATGATGAATTGTCCGAGAACTCCTTCTATATGGTCGGTGGAATCGATGAGGTTCTGGCCAAGTCTGCCAAGGAAAAGGCTAAATCGAATTAACTGAGTAGAGGGGTCTTACCATGGCACAACAGATACGATTGGAAGTAGTCACTCCCTCCGGGGCGGTAGTGAACGAGGACGTTGATATTGTCAATGCCCCGGGATATGGCGGTGATTTTGGTGTATTGGCCAATCATGCTCCGTTTCTTTCGACCATCAAGGTCGGTATACTCAGCTATCAGCAGGGAAAAGACCGTGAAAATCTGATGATCAGTGGTGGATTTTGTGAGGTCTCCAATAACAAGATCACTTTTCTGGTGGAGAGTGCTGAGTTTGGTCGACAGATCGATGTCGATCGGGCCATGAAGGCCAAGGAGCGTGCTGAACAGCGCTTGGCCAAGGCCACCCAGCATGATGATATCCTGAATCGTGCGCGGGCCGAGGCCGCGTTGCAGCGAGCCCTGGCTCGTATGAAAGCCTCCAAGCTCAACTGATTACTCAATTCTTTATTTTTAAAAAGGCCGTCCTTAGGGACGGCCTTTTTTTTTATCCGAGTGCAATGAGTGTCAATTTTTGTTATGGTATCCGTCAATAAAAATGATGAGCCCCCATGGTCCACTGTGGAGATCCAGAGACGGTTTGCGGGGCCTATACAACGTATGAGGACGAAGAGATGAACGCAAAAGAACGTATGGCCATTGCCCGGCAGATGCCTGTGGAATTGACGGTTGCTGAACGCATCACCAATTTTGATGAGATTGTCGCTGGATACAGTGAAGAAACTGCGGTGCTCGAGGCCAATCGCTGCCTGCAATGTAAAAAACCCGGTTGCCGGGACGGTTGTCCCATCAATAACAATATCCCCGCCTTTATTGCCCTCCTTCGTGAGCGTCAGTTTGAAGAGGCCTACTGGAAGGTGCGGGAGACCTCTTCACTTCCTGCGGTCTGCTCCCGGGTCTGCCCCCATGAATTTCAGTGTGAGGGTTCCTGTGTCCGTGGAAAGGGCAAAGGGCAGGCCGTGGCCATTGGCATGCTTGAGCGTTTTCTGGTTGACTGGATGGTGGCCAATGACAGGAATCTGATGAAGGAGTGTCGTCTCCCCGGTGACAAGAAGGTGGCCATCGTCGGTTCAGGTCCTGCCGGGATGACCGTGGCCTATTATTTGGCCCATAAGGGTATTCCCTGTACCATATTCGAGAGCCTGTCCCAGCATGGCGGTATGCTGAGCGTTGGCATACCCGCCTTTCGTCTGCCGCGGAACATTATCAACGCCGAATTTGAGGCCCTCAAGAGTTGTGGCGTGACCCTGAAAACAGGCGTGACCATCGGTCGTGACAAGTCACTCGAGGATCTTCGCGCTGAGGGGTTTGATGCTGTGTTCATGGGAGTTGGTGCCCATGCCAGCCGTAAACTGGGCCTGGACGGTGAGGCAACAACTGAAGGGGTCATGCACGGTGTTGATTATCTGCGGCGGATCAATCTCGGCGAGATGATTGACCTGGGCAAGAAGGTGGTGGTGGTCGGGGGTGGCAACGTGGCCATTGATGTGGCCCGAACCGCTCTTCGTCTCGGTTCCAGCGATGTCTTTATCCTCTACCGTCGCTCCAAGGCTGAGATGCCGGCCTCCATGGCCGAGGTGCATCATCTGGAAGAGGAAGGGGTGAGGATTGAAATGCTGGCCGCTCCGGTCAAAATCCACCAGAAAAATGGCAAGTTGACCGCTGTTGAATGCGTACGCATGGAACTGGGCGAGCCTGATGCCTCGGGCAGGCGTCGCCCCGTGGTCCAGGAAGGGTCAAATTTCATGATTGAGGCCCACTCCCTGATTCCGGCGATCAGCCAGAACGTCGATCACACTGCCGACAATGGTCACACCTTCAACCTGACCAACTGGGGAACTTACGACACAGATCCCCTGACCCTGCAGACCTCGGTTGAGTGGATCTTTGCCGGTGGCGACGATGTCCTGGGGCCACAGACGGCTGCCAAGGCCGTGTACCAGGGCAAGGTGGCGGCAGAGTCCATCGAGTGTTATCTCAAGGGGCAGGATCTCATGTCAGACCGTGAATTCCTCTGTAAACTTGACAACTGACCATCTTTTTTGATACCCATTTAAACAGAGGACATGTTGTTTCAACGTGTCCTCTGTTTGCCTTTCGGGTCTGTCCCGTCACCAGGAAAAATGTGGAGGGTTGGTATGTTACGGAGTGGATTTCGTTGTACGGTTCGTTCGTTGCTGGTTTTTTTTCTGGGCATGCAACTTTTTTTGGGCCCGGCCTGGGCCGGGACAGAGGAGGGCAATCCCTTTGTCAAACTCAATGCCCGCGGTGTTGAACTGTCTGCTGATGCGCTCAGCTGGGCCATGGTCAAGGATACCAAAACCGGTCTGATCTGGGAGGCCAAAACTACGGATGGCTCGGTGCATGACGCCACCCAGCAGTATACCTGGCGTGAGGCCAATGGTGTCTTTCTCGCGGCATTGAATGCGGAGGGTTTTGGCGGGTTCAATGATTGGCGGTTGCCGGACGAAGCTGAAACGAAATCGATCATCCGTCTCGATCAGGAAGCACCCTTTGTTGATCGGGCCTATTTCCCCCTTGTCCAGCCCATGGGGTACTGGAATCTGTATATCTGCGGCAGCGGGGAGAGAATGAGTGCCAGAAAAAGTTTCGGCACGTCCAACCCCAGGGCGGCCAAGCACTACGTCCTTGCGGTCAGGGGCACCATGCCCTGAGAAGACTGGTGGAACCATGGTCTTTGTGAAAGTTCATCGGAGACCATGATTGCCCATCCCGAAAGAATGAACGTTCATGGCAGGTTATGGCGGGTCATTTATAGTCCCGTTGGTGACGAGACGCTATCATCAGCAATCTGGACCTGATTGCGGCCGTTACGCTTTGCCTTGTACAGGGCGGTGTCGGCTGCCTGGACCACTTGGGCCGTTGAAGTGCTGTTGCCTGGAAAGTGGGCTACTCCAAGGCTTATGGTGAGGTTGATGACAATTCCCCCCTGGCAGACAAAGGGGTGGCTCTCTACCTGGTGCCGAAGCCGTTCGGCGATCTCCGGCCCCAATTGCTGCTCATTGGCTGCGGCTGGAACCAGCACTGTGAATTCCTCGCCACCGTAACGGAAGGCAATGTCTTCAAAACGGATATGGCGGCGCATGATTTCCGCCACCTCCATGAGAACCTGATCGCCCTCCTGATGACCATAGGTGTCATTCACCGCCTTGAAATGGTCGATATCCAGCATGATGATAAACCAGGCGGCGTGCGGATCTTGTTTGTGCTGCGCCTCCAGGGCCTCGAGTTTGTCGAGGAAATAGCGTTTGGAGTAGAGGTCAGTCAGGCCGTCTGTGCTTGCCATATGATACAGGCGGGAATTGGCCAGAGAAATGGCGATATGGCTGGCCAGGGCCGGGATGATGGCCTGCTCATGGCGAGAAAATTTCCGGTTCCGTTCCCTCTGAATGCAGAGGAGCCCGATGGATTCCTGATTGTATTTCAGTGGGATCAGGAGCGTCTGCCGATCATCAGAGAACTGGTATGATTTCAGGTTACCCTCCTGCCAGAGCAGGAGTTGCTCCCGGTTGAGTCCCGGGAAATTGATCTTGCCCTTCGTGCAGAATCGTTCACGAAAAATTCTGTTAGTATCCCCCGTTCGCCAGATGATATCAACACAGTTCTCTTTCTTATGCTGGGGCACGATCAGGCCGTTGACCTTGGCCTGGAACACGGTATTGAGCAGGTCAACGATAATCCGCTGTAATCGTTCCCATTCGATGGTCTCGCTCAGCTCCTGGACGATGGAATACAGGATCGAGGTCTCGACGTTCTTTGACTTGATCTCGCCGATATACCGGCCGATGGCCCGGCTCATGATATTGAACGAATCCGCCATGTAGTTGAACTCGGTGCTGCTGTCCTCGTAGACCCAGAAGTCATAATCGCCCTGGCCGGCATGCATGAATCCGTCCGAGAGGTTCTGGATCGGTTGCTGGATGTATCTGTTGATGACCAGGATGAGGACGATGGTGATGATCAGGAAGGTAAACAGCCCGGTGAACAGCATGCGCAGGGCCACGGTCTTCAGCAGTTCAAAGGTGCGGCTGAAATAGGCATCGTAGATCAGGATCCCAAGATTGGTCTGCGTTGCGGGATGGCATTGATAGCAGGCGGGTTCGTTCTTGATCTTGATCACATTGCGGAGCAGTGGCCCTTCATCCGTGTTGATGATGATGGCCTGGGTGTCGGGCGTCGAGTTGCCCAGTTGATGGCAGACAATGCATGTGGGTTCGCTGAAACGGTCAAAGACCTGCCCGAGCATTGCGGGATCATTGGAGACCGCCACCACCCCGCCCAGTCCGATGACGCTGATTCGTGAGGGTGGATCATAGATGGCGGCGATCTGCTCGACTGTCTCCTGGATGGTCGCCTTGTTGTTGGTCAGCATGGCGTGTCGCAGGGACTTCTCAATGGTCTCCCCCCCGCGCATGGCCTCTTGATTGGCCATGTCGATGAACTGATCACGCTGGTAGGTCCAGGTTCCGAACATGGCCGTACCCAGGGAAAGGCTCAGGACCAGAAAGAGCAGAAGGGCAATTTTGAAGCGAATGGAGTGAAAATGCTCGGCGAGTTGGTTCAGCATAGGACCCTCTGGCGTGGCGGCAGCAGGTGGGAGGAGGTCGCATTCATCGGGTAAGGCATGGGTCGGCAAATATGAGAAGTCTGTCAACCAACCTATCTCTTTAATTTCTAGCCGTTATTTCACCTGTCTGTCAACCGGAAAAGTTTTGGCATCCCTGGTGGCCCCAAGTCTGGGGGGACCAGCAGCCCTCAAGGCACCACGCGCTGGGCTGTCCTGGCTGAAGAGTGGGACGATGATTTAGAGGCTTGCGGTCGTGGAATGGATATAGTCCTGGACACCGCGGGTCAGTTCTTCGGCCACGGCCTTTTGATACCCGTCCATCTGGATCTGCCGGGCATCGATGGGGTTGGTGATGAAGGCCAGTTCGATGAGGATGGCCGGCATCTCGGCCCCGATCAGGACCGTGAACGGCGCCTGTTTGACGCCCAGGCTTTTGACCTGAGGAAAGTTCCGCTCCTGCAGTCCATCATAGAGGCTGTTCTGGACATTCTGGGCCAGACGTGAAGATTCCTGGATCTGCGAGTTGCTCATGATGTCGGCCAGGAGACTGTGCAGATCACTGATCTGCATGGTGGAGCCGACGTTTTCCCGGGCCGCCACCTGCATGGCCTCGGCGCTGGTGGTCAGGTTGAGGTAATAGGTCTCCAGGCCATGGACCTCTGTGATCGGGTTGGAGTTGAGGTGCAGGGAGATGAAGAGGTCGGCGCCGATGCTGTTGGCAATATCGGTGCGTTCCTCCAGGGGCAGGAAGATGTCTTTTTCGCGGGTCAGCGTGACCTTGCAGCCGATTTCCTGTTCCAGGACAGGGGCCAGTTGTTTGGCAATCGCCAGGACAATGTCCTTTTCCTTGCGTCCGAAACCCAGGGCGCCCGGGTCCTTGCCGCCATGTCCTGGATCAAGGACAATGTGCCTGACCCCTAGATTCAGCTGCTGGGCAAGTGACAGAGGCGGTTCGGTGGCCCGGAGATCGGGTTGGGCCTTGGCCACAGGGGGCAGCGGGACAACACTGTCAGCCAATTGCCTGGGCGGCTGAAACGGTGAGGTCGGCTGGCCCGTGGCAGGAGGTGACTTCCTGGTGGCCAGCTCGTCTGCTGGTTTTTGGGCGGGGCGTGCCTCTTCTGTCAGCAGATTCTCCCGGGCCTGGATCTGTTTTGCGACCTGGGCTGCAATCTGGGGCTCCACCGGCAGAACCTTCTTTTCCTTCTTCTGGATGATCTGAATCGGCTCTCTGGTCTGCGGGGGCCTGGCCCCTTCCGTGATCTGGACCGGATAGACGTAGTCAGGATATTTATCACCCGTCCTGGGGCTGGAGATATCGATGATCAGGCGGTTGGGGTTGCTCTCCTGTCTGATGGTGTGAGTGAAGGCGGTCTGCACCTCCAGGACCACGCGGACCACATCCTCCCGGTATTGTCCGGTACGGATTCTGCCCAGACGGCCATCGTTGATCCGGATGGGGTTCACGGCCTTGTTGTCGATGCGACTGTTGGCAAAGTCAATATAGAGCCGGCGTGGCTGTTTATCCATCTTACCGATGGTCTGGGCCTGGTAGGTGACCGGGCTTGAGGTGTTGATGACCACCCTGGTGGAATTTGCATCCGACCAGTATTCAAAGGGCAGAATGGTTGCCTGGGCAGTGGTCGCCTTGCTGGGAGCAACGGGCGTGGTCTGGGCCGGGCGGGGGGCGGCAACGGGTACGCGGCTGGGCAAGGTGATCCCCAGCCGGGTCAGTTCATTTTTGGCATACGGGGCAATGTCACCGTCGGGATACTGATTCAGGACCTGTTCAAAGAGTTCGGCCGCGGGTTGTTTCTCTTTGTTTTCCTGCAAAATGAGACCGGCGGCGTAGAGGGCATCATCGGCCAGCTGGTGCCTGGGATAGCGGCTGGCCACACTGCGGTAGTTGGCCAGGGCCTCATTGCGGTCCTCCGGGGTCTGGAAGTGCTGATACATCCGGTGGTGGAGGCGTCCCAGCATGAACAGGCTGACAGGGCCGTAGTTTGAATTGGGTGCCGCACGGTAGATGGTCGCAAAATTCTTGGCCCCCAGGAGCCAGTTGTCTCGGGACCTGCCGATCTGTTCGCTCTTTTCCAGGAGATCGAAATAGCTCTGGGCCTGCTGATATGCCGCCTCAAGTGTTGCGCTGGTGCTGGTCTCATCTTCAACGGCCCGTGCCGGGCCAGTGAGGACAGAGAAACCCAGCAGGAGAAAGAGGACAACAAGGAGAGGGCGATGCATGAAATTCAGAGGAGTCATGGGCAAAAGTCGGTCAGGGCGGTCTGGAGCTTCGAGAGCTGAAACTGCCGGTATGGCATGGTGGTGCCATGGCGCAA
>CALENA010000015.1 GCA_937910875.1 uncultured Desulfobulbaceae bacterium
AGCTGTTCGGGTCTCCATATACTAAAATCTACCCACAGATTCTGCGGAAGAACCGGTTATTCTATGTCTGCAGACTCAGAATAGCAAGGTGGGACAAAACACAAAAAAAACCCCTGCCCACCGAAACCGGCAGACAGGGGCAGCACAGAATACCTACTGTAAAAGATCAGGCAAAGGCTGAGTTGATTGCCTTCTCCATCTTGGTGTTAATGACCTCGCTGATATGCTCGCGGGTCCAGATGCCATCCTTACGCACAGCCTTGCTGGCATTGCCGTAACTGATCCTGACCTTCTGACTCGAAACAACATCAAGGGCCTTCTGCAGGCGAACCTTGAGTTCGTCGGGAGCGATCCCCTCGGCCTCGCCCAAGGGTCCAAGCGCCTTCATCTCAGTGGTGAATTTGGTGATCAACTGGACAAAACGCGGCGCCTCAGCGGCCGACGCCCACTGCAGACTGTATCGTTCTTCGCGGATTCCAACTTCTTTCAGCACGGTCTTGACCAGTGCATCCATCCCCATCGCATCGTAATTACCAACCTGGTAATGGCATTCGCCGAGTTGTCAGCCACCGGTAAAGATGGCGTCAGCCCCCTCGATAAAGCCGCGCAAGACAAAAGACGGGTCGACCCGACCGGTGCACATCACCCGGATGGTGCGCAAATTAGGTGGGTATTGGAAACGTGAGATCCCGGCGGCATCGGCGGCCGCGTAACAACACCAGTTACACAGAAAGCCAAGGATACGGGGATTGAACTGTTTGTCAGACATGATGTCTTCTCCTCAAAAGATATCTAACCGACGGCCTGAGGTTCCAGAATGCAGGGTGCCCAGCAGCCGTCGGGGAATTACGTTATTCAGGCAACCTCGACCATATCTTTTGGCCGGTCGCCAAAGGCCTCGATCTGCGAGATCAACTGCTCATTGGTAAAGCCGCCCATGGAAATGGCGAAGGTCGGGCAATGCGAGGCACAGATTCCACAAGCCTTGCAGGATGCAGTAATGGTCTCGGCCTTGCGCTTTTTATCAACCTTCTTCATCTCGATCGCCCCATATGGACAGAGACTGGTACAGAGACCGCAACCAATGCACTGATCCTGGTCGACACAGGAGATAATGGGGTCAACCGTGACAAAGCCCTTGACCAGCGGAATCGCGGCCTTGGCTGCAGCTGCCTGGGCCTGGACAATGGTCTCATCCACTGGTTTGGGGCCATGGGCCAGACCACAGACATAGACACCGGACACGGCCATCTCCACCGGACGCAACTTGACATGGGCCTCTAGGAAGAAATTGTTGGCGGTGACAGGCAGCTTCAGAAGCTTGGACAACTTTTCGGTGCCGTCGGGCACAATGCCGACACTCAAGACCACCAGATCAGGGGCCATGATGACCTCTTCCTGCATGATGGAATCAAAGAAACTGACCTGGACCTGATGCGACTTCTGGCTGACCTCGGGTTTGCGATCCACCTCATAGGGGATGAAAACAACTCCCATTTTACGGGCCTCGAGATAGGCATCTTCGGCCATGCCATAGGCACGCATATCACGATAGAGGACAATGATCTGCGAATCGGGATTGATCGCCTTGACCTTGAGGATGTTCTTCAGGGCATGGTTACAGCAGACCTTGGAACAATAGCTCAGATCATCACCACGGGACCCGGCACACTGGATCATGACGATGGACCCCGGGGCCCTGTTTTTGGCCCGACCGGTCAGTTGTTTTTCAAACTCCATCTGGGTCATGACCTTTTTGGACTGGCCAAGCAGATACTTGTCAGGGCGATGTTCATGGCCACCGGTGGCCACCACGATCACGCCGTGATCCACGGTCTGTTCCTTTTTGGTTTTGCCCTTGCCGCTCTCAATAATTGAGCTGAAGTTTCCGACAAATCCTGCTGTCTGAAGCAGCTCAGCATTGGTAATGACCTCGATCTCCTTGGACTTCTTGATCCGGTCCACCAGCCCCTTAAGGTGCTGGGCCACCTGGTCGCCGGCCAGGGTATAGTTGAGATTCTGGAGATTCCCGCCGATCTGAGCACCCTGCTCAACCAGGACTGAAGGATATCCCTGGTCAGCCAGGGTCAGGGCCGCTGTCATTCCTGCCACTCCGCCCCCGAGAATCAGGGCCCGTGGGGTGACCGGCACGGTCTGCTCGGCCAGGGGCTGAATATGACGGGCCTTGGCCACGGCCATTCGCACCAGATCCCGGGATTTATCGGTGGCCGCTGCAGGCTCATTGGCATGGACCCAGGAACACTGGTCACGGATATTGACCATCTCAAAAAGATTCCGATTCAGCCCCGCATCCTTGAGGGTCTCCTGAAAGAGCGGCTCATGGGTACGAGGCGAACAGGCGGCGATCACCACCCGGTTCAGCTTGTGCTCCTTGATCTTCTGTTTCAGGACCTCCTGGGCATCCTGTGAGCAGGAGTAGAGGCTTTCGGTATAATAGGTAACCCCCTCCATCCCCCCGGCGTACTTCGCCACATCGGCCACATCAACCACTGAGCTGATATTGATTCCGCAATGGCAGACAAAGACTCCCACCCGAACCTCATCATCCGGGGTGACCTGCTGCTCATCGGGATAGGTTTTAAGGACTACCCCCTTCCCCCGCTGATCCCTGAGGACAGCGGCCGCAAGGGCTGCGGCGCCGGACGACTGGGTGACCGATTCGGGAATATCCTTGGGCCCCTGAAAGGCACCGGCCACAATAATCCCCTCGCGGCTGGTCTGCAGCGGCTGAAAGGTCTCGGTGGCACAAAAGTCATACTTGTTCAGGGCCACTCCGGTCAACTGACTGATCTTGGCTGCATCCTTGGGAGACTCAAGGCCGACCGAGAGCACGACCAGATCATGACTAACAAATTTATGCTGGCCATCAAAGGTAGAATAGGTCAACTTGAGACTCTTGTCCCAGGGAGTCACCCCTGCGACCCGGGCCCGGACAAACTTAATGCCAATGGCCTCGGCCCGCTCACGGGCAGCGTCAAAGTCCTTGCCCTGGGTGCGGATATCCATGTAGTAGATCGTGATATCCACCTCAGGATCATGCTCCTTGGTGACCAGGGCCTCCTTGATGGCGTACATGCAGCAGACCGACGAGCAATAGCCGTTGTTGCAGCCGATATCACGGGACCCTACACACTGGATAAAGGCCATGGACCGGGGATGCCGACCATCCGAGAAACACTTGATCTCGCCCATGAAGGGCCCGGACGCCGTGGTCATGCGCTCGTACTCAAAGGCAGTAACCACATCCGGATGCTTGCCGTAGCTGAACTTCTCAAGGACCTTGGTGTCAATCTTGCCAAATCCCGGGGAGAGAATCACCGCACCTACCTCTAAAATCCGCTCCTCCGGCTGCTGTTTGAAGTTAATGGCATGGCTCTGGCAGACCGGGACACAGATCTGGCAGGTGTCATGCTGCAGGTGCAGACAGGATGCGGGATCGATATAATAGGTTGCGGGCACGGCCTGGGCATAATCGATGTGAATGGGGCGGGTCAGAGCCAGCCCTTCATTATAGTCATCGACCTGATGCTTCGGGCAATACTGGGTACAGAGTCCGCAGGCAGTACAGGCGTCTGCGTCGATATAACGCGGACGCATATTAATCTTGGCCTGAAACTTTCCAGGCTCACCAGCCAATGCCAGAAAATCAGCATTGGTCAACATCTCAATATTTGGAGACCGACCGGCCTCTACCAACTTGGGCGCCAGGATTCAGAGCGAGCAGTCGTTGGTAGGAAAGGTCTTGTCGAGCTGGGCCATGACTCCGCCCACGGCTGGCGATTTCTCGACCAGGTAGACATAGTAGCCAAGCTCGGTCAGGTCCAGGGCAGCCTGAATCCCGGCGATTCCGCCGCCGAGAACCATGACCGACCCTTCTCTGTGGTTCATTGCTTTACCCATAGTAATAACTCCTCAAATCATGGGGGGTGTTGTTATGCTGCGACCTTTTCAACCTTCACCGAGCAGATCTTATACTGCGGACTGCGGGAGAGGCGATCAAGACTGTTCAATGTCAGATTATTGACCGGTACTTCGGCAAAATGATAGGGAATGGCCACCGTGCCCGGCTGTGATTTATCAGTCACCTTGACCCGCAAGCGCACCGAACCGCGACGGGAAGTGACCTCCACCCGATCCAGATCGACCAGGCCGATACGCAAGGCGTCTTCGGGATTGATCTCGGCAAAGGCCTCGGGGCAGAGATTCTCTATCTCAGGGGTCTGGCGGGTCATGGAGCCAAAGTTATACTGGGGCGTCTCACGGATTGTGGTCAGAATCATCGGATACTCACCATCCGGCATCTCGGTGGGCGCTGTATATTCCTCAGGAATAAACAGACCACGTCCCTGGGTAAACTTGCCCACATGCAGGATGGGTGTCCCCGGATGATCTGCTGTGGGACAGGGCCATTGCAGACCCTCCTTCTCGATCCGCGCATAGGTGATCCCACCATACTGAGGCATGAGCTGAGTCACCTCATCAAAGACATCCTCGGGCTTGCTGTAATTCATGGCATAGCCCATCCGCTGAGAGAATTCCTTGAAGATCTGCCAGTCTGGCTTGGCCTCGCCCGGTGGATTCACGGCCTTGCGCACTCGCTGGACCCGGCGCTCAGTACAGGTAAATGTCCCGTCTTTCTCGGCGTAGCAGGCGGCCGGGAAGACCACGTCGGCCATCTTGGCCGTCTCGGTCAGGAAGATATCCTGTACGATCATGAAGTTTAACTTCTCCAGGGCCTTGACCGCATGATGGGCATTGGGATCGGCCAGAACCGGGTCCTCACCAAAGACATACAGACCATGAATCTCATCTTCGAGGATGGCATCCCAGACTTCGGTCGCGGCCTTGCCCTTGCGCCGGGGCAGTGTGACCTGCCACATCTTCTCGTAGCGGTCAAAGACATCATCGTTTTCAAGACCGGAATAACCAGGCAGGGTATTGAACAGGGCACCCATATCACAGGCCCCCTGAACATTGTTCTGGCCGCGCAGGGGATTGACACCGCCGCCTGCCACACCCATCTTGCCACAGAGCATGGCCAGGTTGGCAACGCTCTTGACGTTATCGGTCCCTGAGGCGTGATGGGCCAGACCCATGCCGTAGAAGATCGCACATCTCTTGCCCGGAGAGGCGTAGAGCCTGGCGGCCGCCCGCAGCTGCTCCTCGCTGATTCCGGTGATCTTCTCAACCATCTCAGGGGTGTATTTGGCCGTGACGATCTCAAGTTCCTCGAAATTCTCAGTCCGCTTCTCGACAAAGTCCTTGTCCCAGAGCTCTTCCTCGATAATCACCCGGGCCATGCCGTTTAACAGGGCCACGTCCGAACCGGGATTACTCCGCAGCCAGATATCGGCCTCATCGGCAAAGGCCGTCCGCCGGGGATCAACTACCAACAGCTTGGCCCCGTTCTTGACCGCCTGATGGATTCTAAGACCGATGGTCGGATGGCTGGTATCGGCGTTGGAACCGATGACCATGATGACTTCTGATTCCCGGATATCGCCAATGGAGTTCGTCATTGCGCCGCTGCCGAAGGAGATGGCCAAACTGGCCACCGTTGGAGCGTGTCAGAGTCGGGCGCAATGATCGATATTATTGGTCCCGATCGATGTGCGCATGAACTTCTGCATGAGAAAATTCTCTTCATTGGTGGCGCGGGCACAGCTGAAGCCGGCAATGGAATCCGGCCCATACATGGCCTTGATATCCTTGAGTCGACGGGCCGCATAGTCATAGGCCTCATCCCAGCTGGCCTCAACCAGGACATTATTCTTGCGGATCAGGGGCTTGGTCAACCGTTCCTTGGAATGGATAAACTCATGCCCAAAACGGCCCTTGACACATAATGCCCCATAGTTGGGGGCCTGATGAGGGTCAGCCGTCACTTCCATGACCGTCTTGCCCTTCACCCGCAGGATAATCTGACAGCCAGCCCCGCAATAGGGGCACGTTGAGCGAACGTCAGTGATCACCTCACTCTGCATGGGGACGATCTGGGCCTTCTTGTTCAGGGCCCCGGTGGAGCAGTTATCGACACACTTGCCGCAGGAGACACAGTTATCCTTGAAGGTGATGGTCAGCCCCAGGGGCCGCCCCTTGTCATCCAGACTCTCGGCCGCGACTTCCAGGGCGTCATATTCACAACTGAGCTCACAGCGTTTACAGAAGACACACTTGTTGCGGTCGACCACGATCATCGCATGCGATGCGTCGGTAGGATAGACCGGGATCGTTCCCATACCCGTCTTGTTGATATTGACATTGTTGTCAATGGAAAGACGTTTCAGATCACACCGGTCAAAGGCGCTACAGCCGCAGGAGAGGCAGCGTTCAGCCTCACGCCGCGCCATTTTTTCGGTAAAACCAAGCTTGACCTCGCCGAAATCCTGACTGCAGATCTCAGGGGGGCGCGTGGGCATCTTTTCACGCAATTTGACGTTGACCCCATCAAAATTTTTGAGATCCACGTCATCAAAGGCCTTGCCACGGCTGAAATTGAAACGGCTCTCGGCCGGTTCCTTATCCGCACCCATGACATAGGCATCAATATTATTGGCGGCCCGTCGTGCCGAGACCACCGCCTGGATCACGGATTTGGGGCCACTGACGGCATCGCCTGCGGCAAAAACCCCGTCCACATTGGTCTGGGACGAGCGAGGATTGGCCTGAATGGTCTGACGCGGACTCAGCTGGATCGACTCCTCAAGCTCACCGCCGGTAAAGACGTCATTGACCGCAATCTGCCCCAGTGAGGAAACAATGGAATCGACCTGAATGGTGTTGGACGTCCCTTCAATGGGAATGGGTTCACGGTTACCCCGACTGTCCGGTTCACCCAGTTTCATCCGAACCAGTTCCAGCTGCAGACGGGAATATTCACCACCGGTCTCAGAGATCTTGACCGGGGAGGCCATGAGCAGAAACTGGGCCCCCTCTTTGACGGCCTCACGGATATTCCGCTGATGGGCCGGCATCTCGATGCGAGCCCGGGGATAGATCACCGTCACCTCATCGACGCCCTGCCGGATCAGGGTCCGCGCCACTTCCATGGCCACGTTGTTGCCACCGATGACAGCGGCCCGACGACCCATATCCGGGTTCCGGCCATTGGCCACCTGACGCAGATAAGAGCCTGCCTTATGGACATGGGGATTAAAGGCCCCTTCCACATCCAGGGGGATATCAACCCCGACACCGGTGCCGAGAAAGACAGCACTGAAGCCCTGATCCTTCAAACCCTGGATCGTGAAATCTCGTCCCCAACGCTGATTCAGTTTTACCGAGATCCCCAGCCGCAAGATCGTGTCTATCTCATAATCCAGGACATCCCGGGGAATCCGAAACTCAAGAAAACCATAGCGCAGGGCCCCACCCAACTTGGATGCAGCCTCATAGATCGTGACGTCATGCCCTTTACGGGTCAGGTAGTAGGCGGCCGTGAGCCCGGCAGGTCCACCGCCGATCACGGCAATACGCTTGCCGGTATGTGCCTCTTTGGGGATATCAAGCTGAATCTCATGGCTCATGCACCAGTCGGCAACAAAGCGTTTGAGATGATTGATGGAGACCGGCTCATCGACCAGAATCCGGCGACAACGGGTCTCGCAGAAACGCGGGCAGACCCGGCCCACAGAAAATGGCAGGGGGTTACGCTCCATCACCAGGCGCAGGGCCTCTTCATACTGGCCCTTGGCCACATGGGCAATATAGCCCTGGACATTGATCTGGCCAGGACAGGTCAGGTTACAGGGGGCCTTGCAGTCACCGAAATGGGTCTCTGCCAGGACTCCAAGCCGTTTCTGACGATGGGCCACGATCCGATCAGACGTCGTGGTGATTACCATCCCCTGTTCGGCTGGGGTCCTGCAGGAATACACCAGCTCCTCCTGCCCTGCCACCTCCACCACACAGACCCCGCAAGGGTCGGAAGAGGCCTTGCCTTCCACATGGCAGAGGGTCGGAATGGTGATATCGGAACGGCGAGCCACCTCGAGGATGGTCAGACCAGACTCGGCTACAATTTCAGCACCGTCTATGGTGAGTTTTACAGTAGTCATACCAGTTGAATGTGTCCTGCTCGGTTTCATTGATCAGTTGGGACTGCGCCTCAACACTCCCCTTTCCAGGACCTGAAAAAAAGGCCTTCGGGTCCGGAGATCGTGGTGAGTCACCACAGTCTCATATCAGTCATTTCGCGGGTTTCCACTCCTTAAGGAAGACCGGCAAATGACCTGCCTCCCGGGGTCCGATGATGATCTTCCAGTCGGGCAGTTCCTCTTCCAGCTCACCCTTGAGCGAGGCCAAATAGCCGGGGATGATCAGATCACGGTGATTGATCTTGCCTTCAATCCCTGAATCCTTGACAAATTTGGCGATCATATCGGCGCCGAACTTGCCGGCAGCCCAGGCAGTCAGAACCGACAGACCCTCGGTATCCTTGATCAGCAGCCAGGTCGGGACCTTGGAGCCTTCCACCTCACCAGAGACAATGAAATAGGTGAGTGAGAAGTTACAGGTGATGACCACCGGCGAATCCTCACCCGGGCCGGTGAGCGGGTAGACATCCTGGGAGACCACCATGGGCCGCTGCGGATCGGTGAAGATATTGAGGCGCTCAAGCAGCAGCGGAAAGAGAATATCTCCCTGGAGGTCGGACAGGACAATGACACCTGCATATTTGGCGATCAGGACCGAGGCAATCATGGCCTCCATCATGGGATCATCACACATCTCACAGGGAAAGGTCACGGTCGGAAAGCCCAGGGGTTTGAACTTGTTACGCACAGCGGCCCGGCGGGAAACCACGTTGTCCTCAAAGGCGGCCCGGACCGTACGGGCACCGGTATCAATGGCCAGATCCTTGAGACCGGCTGCCATCAGAGCCTCAGAGACTGCCACACAGTTATCAAGATTGGTGGCCTTGACGGTCATGGGGGCCTTGGCCTCCTGGGCTACGGCCGCCATCTCCTTGGCATTATCCAGGGTGGCTCCATAGAGCAGAGGCGTCCGCTCGCCACAAAGTTTGGCTGCGGCGGCGAGTGTTGCCGGTGAATCACTCATCAGAATCAGATTGGCACGAGCCGAACCATCCAGAACCTTCTGCACCAGGGTGGTGAAAGAGGCCTGGTCATTTTTGGCGTCTTTCACCGCGATCAGATCGGCCTTCATGATCACGCCGACCCGCTCATACTCAAGACGGTTGAAACGCTCAATCCGGCCATCCACATCAGCATCACTCATGTCGGTGGTGACCAGGACCGCAATACCGGTCTGATTGACGAAACGCTTCTCATGTCGGAACAGGCAGGTCTCGGCACCCATGGTGAACTGGGTTTCGCCGGACCCGAGCTTGACGGTGCGAATGGGCGGAGCAGAGGCCTCACCAATGGTCGCTTTGGTCTCGTCGCTGACGTAAGGACAATCGTCAATCTCAACCTGACCAGCGGCAACCTTCATCGCAAAGGCCAGACAGGTGGGAATGCTACATTCGCCACAGTTCTTCTTGGGCAGCATTTTCAATATTTGAATGCCGGTTAACGCCATGGTAATACCCTCCAGTTCTCTCTAAGAAATAAAATATCTATATAATACTATCAGGAACTTATACAGCCGATTCCATCTCGAGCGCAGGATGCCCCTTCTCCTTGAGGAAGGCATAGATCTCTTCCTCGGTGGTTCCCTGCTCCTCGGTGGCAATCATGTCGTAGAGTTCGGGCATACCAATCTCTGCACACACAGCCTTGAGCTTCTCGCTGATCTCTTCCTTGAGCATCTTGGGCAGCCAGACCACACGTTTCAGACCACCTTCTGCCTTAAAGAGCTTGTTACTGGTCATGTAATGCTTACTGACGCCCATAAAGCCCGGGGTCTGCATTCCACCACCGGCCATACCGGCCAGGGAGGTGAATTTCATGCCCGATGGAGTCATTCCCAGAAAATCACGGTTGACGACCATGATTCCGTTACAGGTGGGCAGCATGGCCGCGATGGCTTCAAAACAACCACAGGCGGTCATGGGTGCATTCATCAGCGAATAGCAGCTGACCTCAGGGACAGCGCCGCGCGAGGCCTGATTGACAAACTCGTTGATTCCGGTGAAATAGCCATTATCCGGATCAATGCATTCACCCTTGTCAATGGGCTGATTGGGCCCCGTGGGATTGATCTGATACGAGGCCTTGCCGTCAAGCCAGTTGTAGGCACCACACATCCCGATCCGCTCAGGGGTGATGACACAGACATGGCTGGGAGCAAAACTCTGGCAGAGAGTACAGGAGTAAAAGACATCTTCGGTCTCATCGGTCATGGCACCCAGGCGCAGGTCACGGGCGGCATAGACAGAAGCAGCCAGGTCCTGGACCTCTTTGACCTTGTCGGCCACGGTAAATATCTTGACCTGGATTTTATCGACAATGGCCCCGAATTCCTGATGAAGCTTTCCATGCAGAACAACACCGATATGCTTGAAAGAAAGACCTTTCTCAACTGCTGCCTTCCCAATCCTGACCCACATGATATTGCGCTGGCCCATATGCATGATGCCCTGAATATAGTTGATCAGGTGATGGAACTGGCGCTCAAGAATGGGCTCAAAATCGGACTGCATCTCCCGACCGGCGACCTCTACCAGGATTCCCATGGGCAGGTTCTGGCCCTGTTCGATATCACAGATATCCGGACCCTCAAGGGTGACCAGACCATCCTCCACCTCATCCATGCCCTTGGAAATCAGGACCTCAACAGCCGGGGTCCGACCACCGCCACATTCCATGAACAGGTCATCCTTGCGAACTCGCTCACCCTCAAAGGCCGGGCCAAAGGACATGGGAATATCGATCTTGGTCACGTTGACCTTCAGGCCGCGGACCTCAATGGCCTTCTGCACGATCTCATCATGGGGGATATTGGAGACCACGTGCTCATAGGTACAGATCCCTGAAGGTAAAACCTCGGGGATATCATAATCGGAGATCGTGGGGAAGCCCCAGTTGATGGCGCCGGCCGCATTGGCGTACCACTCATCTGAGACCGGTCCAAAGGCCATGACAAAGGCAAAGGTCCGGCTTTTGTTATAAAGAAGGTTACCGATGGCGTCACCCGGTTTGATTCCGCCGAAGGCCATGGCCACGCGGCAGGCAAAGCCAATGGCAAAGACTGCGGTAGTATAGCTCTGGCCAAAGGGGACCAGACGAGTATTCCACCCCACCTGAACGCCGTTTTCGACCAGAAGATCAGGCATGGTCATGCCGCCGGTCTGATCATGCATGAATATATAGAGATTTTTCTCCTGCAACTCGAGTGCTATCCGTGACGCCACCTCCTTGTCAGAGGGAGTCCCCATGATCGCGGCAAAGCCCGGAGCCGTGCCATCGACAAACTCAACCCCACGTTTACGGAAAACGACATCATCGGCCGCACCCAACCAGATGGACTCGCTGGTGGGGTCCTCGGTCTTGGTGTAGAAATTGGGGGTATTGAGGTAACGGATGGCCTCATACATCTCTTCGGCAAAGAAGGTGGCCATACCGGCATCAAGGGCCGGGGCCAGATAGGGCAGCCAGATGTCTTCGGTGACGACCGGTGGCATCAGGGTCCGGCATTCCTGGAAGATAGCCTTCATGTCACCCAGTTTTTCAACCTTGGCACCGAGCATACTGTAGATAATCGGCAGATAATAAGCCGTGTTGGGAAAGGACACTTCCTGGTCAGGCCCAAACTTCTTGAGCGCGTCCTCGTAGGACTGCTCGGCCATATCAATTATATTGCGGGCTCCACGAATGGCTGCGGAACAGATGATCTTCGACATAACAAACTCCTTTTAGAATCTCTAAATCAAATGGTTTCGCTCTGGATCAATCCATGAGCCCGTTGATGAGGGATTTGGTCATGGCAACCGCCTTGGGATGGCGCATGATCAGAATCTCACCGCCGGCAAGAAGCATACAGGTGGCGGTCAGGGCCTCCATCATCACCCCGCGCCGCTCCTGATCGCCGATCATGTCATCAGAGGCCAGCTCGGTCTCCT
>CALENA010000016.1 GCA_937910875.1 uncultured Desulfobulbaceae bacterium
TGAACAGCTATCTGCTGCTGCTGGGCGGCGTCTTTGTGGTGGGAGTGGCCGTGGCCGGATCGGCCGAAAAAATACTGGACCGGCCCGATGCCGGGCCCATTGTTATCGATGAGTTCCTCGGGGTTTTCATCGCCCTGGCTCTGGCCCCGAATCACCCGGTGGCCTGGGTCCTGGGTCTGGCCCTGTTTCGGTTGTTCGACATCCTCAAGCCCTTTCCGGTCTCATGGTTTGACCAGCGAATTCACGGCGGAATCGGGATCATGATGGACGATGTAATTGCCGGAATCTATGCCCTCATGGCCTTGCAACTCATCTGGAAACTGGTGGGGGGGACTGTTCTTGCTCTGATGCCATGACAAAAAGCTTGGTCTGCCAAGCACCAAAGGCTGGTCGCAGGGCTGGAGGCACCCAGGCTAGGCGAGCATCTGTCCCGCGACATGACCGTGCACAATTGGCTGCTCTTGCCGGGATTCGGTTGGATGTGACCCGGCAGGAACAGGAAGGTTCCTGTCCGACTATGCTCCGCCCAAAGCATGAACGACTTATCCGTCGCTCATGCTTCAGATACGCCGGTCAGGGACCTTCCTGTTCCTGCCTCTTCCTTGCTAGATAAATAGTTGTTTTCGATTAATAATTATCAAAATTATTGATAAGCAGCCAGGATCTCTGCCTGCATGGTCTCCAGAACCCGGACCGGGTCGGCAGAACGGGTGATGGGCCGACCGACCACCACGTGATTGGCGCCACCCCTGATGGCCATTCCCGCGGTGACAATCCGTTTCTGGTCATCTGATCCATCACGGACATTGGCTCCGGGACGAATACCGGGAGTGACAATCAATAATTTCTTCCCCAATTCGCTGCGCAGGAGCGGGGCCTCAAGGCCGGAGGAAACCACGCCATCACAACCCAGTTCCAGGGCACGACGGGCACGGAAAGCAACCAGATCGGCCACGCTCTGGGTCATGCCCATGGCCCGCAGATCTTCTTCGCCAAAACTGGTGAGCACGGTCACGGCCAGAAGCTTGAGATCACCACGGGCCTCGACTGCCGCCCGGATGATCGGGTCGTTGCCATGGATGGTGGCAAAGGTCACCCCTCGGCTGTTGACCTGCTCCACGGCCAGCTTGACCGTCTCCGGGATATCAAAAAACTTGAGGTCAAGCATCACCTTATGTCCCCGGTCCTTGAGCCAGTCCACCACCTCAAACCAGCTGGCCATAAAGAGCTGGAGCCCGACCTTGTAAAAGGTACAGGCCGGCTCACAGCGCCGGACCATCTCTTTGGCCTGGGCCGCACTCTCAACGTCAAGGGCCACGATAATCCGGTCTTTGATCTCAATATCCGTCTGGGTCATGGGGAATTATCCTCTGAAGTTCACCTGGGAAAGGCGCTCTGAATCAATAGAATCTGGGGCAACAGGGTCAGCTGACCGTCCCTTGGACGATCTCACGGTCAAAATAATTGACCGCCATACCCCCATCAACCACAATAGTCTGGGTGGTGATCCCCGAAGAACGGGGCGAAAGAAGGAAGGCCACGGTATCGGCCACCTCGGCTGTGGTCAGGGCCTGTTTGCGCAAAATGGCCTTTTCCGCATAGAGATAACTGTCCACATAGCCGGGAATCCCGGCCGAGGCTGAGGTCTTGAGCAGGCCCGGTGCCACACTGTTAAAACGGACCCGGGAAAAGGCAGAGAAACTTTTGGCCAGAAAACAGAGCGATGAGTCCAGGGCCGCCTTGATGGGGGCCATGTAGCCGTAGTTTTCAGCAGCCATACGGGTTGTCGAGATGGAAATCGTGACCACTGAGGCATCAGAATCCAGCAATTCCTGAAAATGATGCGCAATCGAGATCAGCGAAAAACAGGAGATATCAACGGCCTGCAGAAAATCCCGTTTAAGGGTGGCATGAAAGGGCTTCAACCCTTCTGAGTAATTGGCAAAGGCAATGGAATGGACCAGTCCGTGTATCTTTGTTCCGGCCAGCGCGGCCTTGATCTCATCACGGGCCCGGACAATGTTGGCCTCATCTTCCACATCACAGACCAGCACCAGAGACTGAGGAAATAATTTTAACGCCGTTTGCCGCCGCTCTTCCGAACGAACCACATGGATCACCCGGGCCCCCTGCTCCACCAGGACCCGGCCGACGGCGCAGGCCACAGATTTCTTGTTGGCCAGGCCAAAGATGACGACTGTTTTATGAGCTAACTCAAGGAATGACATCACTCAATCATCCCCGTCACCAGCGGACGGGGGAACAAAAATATTTTTCTCTTCATTCACCGCAGACAACGGAAAATGAACGCCAAGGCCTTGCAACAAAAGCTCCTGACACGACAAAGCGGAACTGTTCCAACACCATTTTTTTCCAGAATACACCAGGCCAGACCCGGATACAAGCGACAACTGCCCCCATCAAATCGCCCGATAAACCATTGCCTGAACGACCGCTTTGCAGTATTTTTCTGGACTGTGTCCACACAGGACCTAAAAAACCATCACCTTCAGACCCGACAATCATTCATGAACACGTATATCATTGGCATCGATACCGGCGGAACCTATACCGACGCAGCCCTGCTCGATGCTGACACAGGCCAGGTCCTGGCCTCGTCCAAGGCCCCGACCACCCACCATCATCTGGCCATCGGCAGCAGCCAGGCCCTGGCCTCACTTTTGACGGCTTCTGGCATCGACCGGAAGCAGATCACTCGGGTGGCCCTGTCCACCACCCTGGCCACCAATGCCGTTGTGGAAAAAAAGGGGGCCCGAGTCGGGCTCTTTGTGGTCGGCTATGTCAAACACTTTTCCCTGCCGGTGGAGGCCCTGATCTTTCTCAAAGGCGGCCACACCATCCAGGGCCTGGAAGAGCAACCGCTGGAACTCGACAAACTGGTCGACACCCTCAATGGTCTCAGCAATTCGGTTGATGCCTACGGTATCTGCTCGGCCATGGCCATGGAAAATCCGGCGCACGAGCTGGTTATTGAAAAGGCCATCTCCATGCTCGACCCCAAACCGGTCTTTTGTTCACACAAGATCAGCCAGCTGGCCGGAATGCGCGAACGGGCCGCCACCGCTGCCCTCCACGCAAAACTGATGCCCCTGATGCAAGACCACATGGACAATATGCGCCTGGCCATGGCCGATCACGGCCTCAACTGCCCGGTGACCATTATCGGTGGCAACGGCGAACCGGTGGCCATGGAGCAGGCTGTGACCCGGGCCGCGCTCACCGTGGCCAGCGGTCCGGCCTGCACCGCCTGGTTCGGGGCCAGGCAGACCAGTGCAACGGCCCTGATCGTCGATGTGGGCGGCACCACCACCGACGTTGCCATGCTGGAAGACGGCCGACCACGGCTGGCCCCTGAAGGCTGCCAGATCGGCGACTGGCAGACCCATATCGAGGCCGTGGACATGTTCACCGGCGGCATCGGCGGTGACAGTCAGGTCAAGGTGGATCAGGAAGGTCGGCTCAGCGTAGGGCCAGGCCGGGTCATCCCCCTGGCCATGGCAGCCAGTCTGCCCAAAAAAGCTGACTGGCTGGGCCCTGGAGCACAAGGAAAATGCATCAGCCTGGCCAGGGATACCTCCCCTGATGAGGCAACCCACCCGATCATCAACTTTCTTTTCCAGCATGGTCCAGCCACTCCAGAAGCCATTGCTGGATCAACCCAACTGAGCGGCATCCCGCTGGAAAAGGCGCTCGAGGACTTGAGCCGGAAGCAGCTGATCCAAGAGACCGGATTTACCCCCACCGACGCCCTGCACGTGCTCGGGCAACTCCAGCTCGGCAACACTAAGGCCGCACAGCAGGGAGCAACAGTCCTGGCAAAACTCTGCTCCTGCTCTGTGAAAGAATTCTGCCGCAGGGTCATTGACAAGACCGAGGAACTGATCGAAAATCTGCTCCTCGATTCGATCATTCACCGTCACTGGGGCACATCGCTGGCCGGTTTTCTCAGCGACCGACATAACCATCCCATCCTCGGGGTCAGTTTTGCGCTCAAGATCCCGATCATCGGCATCGGTGCTGCGGCCCAGGCCTTCCTGCCCCAGGTGGCAAAACGGCTGGGAACCACGGTCAGCTTTCCGGAACATTATCAGGTGGGCAATGCCGTAGGCGCCGCCCTGATCTGCAAAAACAGCGTAACACTCGACCAGAGCTCTTGAGAGGCACAGACAAGCCAGCATGGCTGGGTCAAAATGGCCAGCCACAGCCGGACACAGGTCCTGAAAACACAATAAGCCTTGACTGAACTGGGCTAAAATTCGTTATTTTTTCAAATTTTTCACACTGAATTGACATTTGTCTTGTGCTTTTGTTTTTCGGATTATAAGATGCCTGCTTTTTTGTGAATATTCACCACAACAACGTTGGAAGATCTGTCACTTATAAGACTCCAACAGGGGATTGTCATGGTTGGAACAAACAAGGTCCTGGAACGCTGGACCAGCGAAAAATCACGAGAACTCTACTCCATTCGCAACTGGAGTGGCGGCTATTTTGACATCTCCGACCAGGGCGAGGTCATCGTCAAGCCGGCTGGTAAACGCAAAGGCCCTTCGGTCTCAATCATGGAGATCATTGAGGGCATGGGCGCCCGGGGCATGCAGATGCCCATCCTCCTCAGGCTGGAAGATATCCTCGACTCCAGGATTCGTCAGCTCCACGAAAGTTTTGCCCGGGCCATCAAAGAGGCCGGCTACCAGTCGGTCTACCGCGGAGTCTACCCGATCAAGGTCAACCAGCAGGAACAGGTCCTGGCCGAGATCAGCAGTTTCGGTGAACGCTACCACCACGGTCTGGAGGCCGGCAGCAAGGCCGAACTGATCGCGGCCATCTCCTTTATCAACGATCCCGAGGCCTTCATCATCTGCAACGGCTACAAGGACGGTGAATTCGTTGATCTGGCCCTGTACGCGGTCAAAATGGGTCTCAAATGCTTTCTGGTGGTGGAATCACCCAGCGAGTTACCGGTCATCCTCAGCCGCAGCAAGGCCCTGGGCGTCCGACCCCTGCTCGGGGTCAGGATGAAGCTGGCCAGCAACGCAGGGGGGCTCTGGACCGAATCAGGCGGTGAACACAGCGTCTTTGGACTCAATACCGCACAGGTCATTGACATGGTCGACGACCTGTGCGACAAGGACATGCTCGACTGCCTGCAGCTCCTTCACTACCATCTGGGCTCGCAGATTCCCAATATCCGGGATATCCGGGCCGCCGTGCTCGAAGCTGCCCGAATCTACGTCGGACTGGTCAAGGAAGGTGCGGCCATGGGTGTCCTCGACCTGGGCGGCGGTCTGGCCGTTGATTACGACGGATCACACACCAACTTCTCAGGCAGCCGCAACTACAGCCTTGACGAGTACAGTGCCGACATCGTCGAGCAGGTCATGACCTCCCTGGATGCAGCCGACATCGCCCATCCCATCCTGATCACCGAATCAGGTCGGGCCGTGGTCGCCTACTACTCAGTCCTGCTCTTCAATATCCTTGACGTCAGCCGTTTCGAGACCCATCCGCCACCCGAGTCCCTGCCCAAGGAGGCCCCTGAACTGCTCCACAAACTGTTCGAGATCCCGGGCGACATCACATCCCGCAACGTCCAGGAATGTTACCACGACGCCCTCTACTACCGCGATGAGATCCGCCAGCTGTTCAAACACGGCAACATCACCCTGCGCGAACGGGCCCTGGCCGAACAGATGTTCTGGCATATCATGAAGGTGGTCCTGCGTTACATCAAAAAAATGAAATACGTGCCCGACGAGTTTGAAGGGCTGGCCAACCGCCTGGCCGACACCTACTACGGCAATTTCAGCGTCTTCCAGTCACTGCCCGACTCCTGGGCCATTGACCAGCTGTTCCCGATCATGCCGGTCCACCGCCTGAACGAATGTCCCTCCTGTCAGGGGGTCATTGCCGACATCACCTGTGACAGCGACGGCAAGATCGATCGTTTCATCAGCCTGCATGATGTCAGCCGGACCCTGCCTCTGCATCCGCTCCTGGACGACGAGGAATACTACTTGGGCGCATTCTTGGTCGGGGCCTACCAGGAGACCCTGGGCGATCTCCATAACCTGCTCGGCGACACCAACGTGGTCAGCGTCCGCATCCATGAAGACGGCCACATCGAATACTTACGCGAGATCGAAGGGGACACCGTAGCCGATGTCCTCACCTATGTGGAGCATGACACCCGGGCCCTGCTGACCCGCTTCCGCCAGAATGCCGAAGAGGCGGTCCGGGCCGGCCGGATTCAACCGGAAGAGCGACAGGAAATCCTCAGGTTTGTCGAGGAAGGGCTTCGCGGTTACACCTATTTTGAACGCTGAGAGCAGCTTGGCATTGAACAGAAAGAGGAGCAGATCATGAGCAGAGTAATGATCATCGGCGCCGGTGGAGTCGGCAGCGTGGTGGCCCATAAATGTGCGGCCCTGCCTGAGGTCTTTGGCGAGATCATGCTGGCCAGCCGGACGGTTTCCAAGTGCGAGCAGATTGCCGCCGAACTGGGTCGACCGGTTCAGACAGCTCAGGTGGACGCCGACAAGGTCCCCGAACTGAGCTCGCTGATCCGCTCGTTCAAGCCTGACCTGGTCATGAACCTGGCCCTGCCCTACCAGGATCTCACCATCATGGAGGCCTGTCTGGCCACCGGTGTCCATTATCTCGACACCGCCAACTACGAGCCGCCGGACACGGCTCACTTCGAGTACAGCCACCAGTGGGCCTATCATGAACGCTTTCGCGAGGCCGGGCTCATGGCCCTGCTGGGCAGCGGCTTTGATCCCGGGGTGACCAGCGTCTTCTGCGCCTACATCGGCAAACAGTACCTGGATCAAATCGAGACCATCGATATCATCGACTGCAACGCGGGTGACCATGGCCAGCCCTTTGCCACCAATTTCAACCCTGAGATCAATATCCGCGAGGTCACGGCCAAGGGGCGTTACTGGCAGGATGGTCAGTGGCTCGAGACCGCGCCGCTCAGTGAGAAAAAGTCCTTCGAGCTCCCCGAGCAACTGGGGACCATGAATATCTATCTTATGTACCACGAGGAACTGGAATCGCTGGCCCGCTTCATCCCCGGCCTCAAGCAGGCCCGCTTCTGGATGAGTTTTTCAGACAATTATCTCAAGCACCTGGAGGTCCTGGGCAACGTGGGCATGACCCGGATCGATGAGGTCGAATTTCAGGGGCAAAAGATCATCCCCCTGCAGTTTCTGAAGGCCCTACTCCCTGATCCGGCCTCTCTGGGCCCGCTGACTAAAGGAAAGACCTGCATCGGCTGCCAGATCTGGGGCACAAAAGAGGGCCGGAAAAAGGGCTTTTACATCTACAACATCTGCGACCATGAGGAGTGCTACCGCGAGGTCAAATCCCAGGCCATCTCCTACACCACCGGGGTTCCGGCAATGATCGGGGCCAAACAGATGCTTGAGGGGAAGTGGCAGGGGGCCGGGGTCTTTAATATGGAACAGCTGGATCCCGACCC
>CALENA010000017.1 GCA_937910875.1 uncultured Desulfobulbaceae bacterium
CTCAGTTAATTATCATCTTGTGCTTATTATAGCTAATTGCTATTATGTTAATATGTTTAGGATAACTTTTAGCAAAAATGCCGACAAAGCTTTAAGGCGAATGCCCAGAAATAATGCGGTGCTTATTGCCAATAAAATTAAAGAATTAGCTTCTGGCCCCAAAAAAATGCGTAATATAAAAAAATTAACCAATCATCCAGGCTATCGACTTCGAGTTGGTGACTGGCGAGTAGTTTACACTATCAATGAAAACGAGTTGCTAATCCATGTCATTAACATCAAGACTCGTGGGGAGGTATACAAATGAACATCCAAATTATCGAAAAAAACGGAAAACCAGAATGGGCTGTTATTCCCTTCAGTGAGTACGAAAAACTTCAAGAGGCTTTGGAGGACGCTGAAGATATAAAAGATATTGAAAAGAACTTGAAAGCAATTCAAGACGGAACAGAAATAGCCATACCTGGCGAAGTTACTTTTGCAATTCTTGACGGAACAAACCCAATCCGTGCATGGAGAGAGTATAAGCATATCAAAATGAATGAGTTGGCAAAAAATGTCGGTATCAGTTCCGCCTATCTTTCACAAATCGAAAACAATAAAAGAAATCCTACTATTGACACTTTAAAGAATATTGCCAAAGAACTCGATATAGATATTGAGGCACTCATCTAGCTTAATATATTGAAATAATAAAAATTATCACACAACAAAGGCATTAGGTCGGACGCCAAACGGCGCCGCTTATGCCCGACGTTGTGCGTATAAAAAATAAAGAAATCCTCATGGATCTGAGGAATGGGAGGAGGGAAGAAGAAAGAAATTAGACCAAAGCTACATGGATATGCCGTCCGACGGCTTTGGCAAATTTCTCAAGAGTGGACAAACGAATATCCGTTGCATGGTTCTCCATTCTCGAAATAACAGATTTTGTAGTTTGGAGCTCAGTGGCAATTTGCTCTTGGGTCATTCCTGCTTTCATGCGAGCTTCTTTCAGTAGAAGACCTAATTTAAAGGTTTCGAAACGCTCGTCATAGTTAGCCCAAGACTCAGGATCTTTGCTCATGCGTTTTGCTTTGTATTTTTGTAAATCACTCATGCCAACCTCCTTCTTGCGAAATAGTCTTTCTTCCTTTGCTCGGCAATTTTAATCTCTTTTTGGGGAACCTTCTGGGTTTTCTTGGTGAAAGCATGGTTCAGAACAACCAATTCATTCCCATCAAGGAAACCGAACAAACGAAAAATATTATTCCCATGCTGGATGCGAACCTCCCAAATATCATCGGTAGCTTCCAGCTTTTTGAAAAATTTGCGAGGAACTATATCTATTGCCTCAATCAAGTCGAGAACGAAGAAAACCTTTTCAACTTGTTTATTGGAGAGATTCTCAAGGTAATCCTCCACTGGACATTTTCCATTCTCAAGACGGTAGAAACTTATTTCTCGCATACGAATAAGTTAGCATGTTTGCGAACAAATGGCAAATTAATTTTTGTAGCCATCTGAAAATATAAGAAAAATCGCACAACCAAGGGTTCCAGGGGACGCGAAAAGGTTCTGGCTGTTAAAATCTGACAATCCGGGGCGCGCCACTGAACCCAGACGCGCCCCATTGTGTGTATAAAAAGATAACTCTCATTTAACTACCACCCTGTGCTTGCTGTAGCTAATTGCTATAATATGGTCATGTTTAAAATAAATTTTAGCAAAATGCCGACAAAGCTTTAAGGCGAATGCCCAGAAATAATTCGGTGCTTATTGCCAATAAAATTAAATAATTAACTTCGGACCCCAAAAAAATGCGTAATGTAAAAAAATAACTAATCATCCAGGATATCGACTTCGAGTTGGAGACTGGCAATGGCATTGAGTCGGGCGCCAAAAGGCGCCGCTTATGCCAGACGTGGCACAGCAAATACGCACTACCCTCATGTCCAATCGGCAACTTGACAAAAAATACCACTGCAATTATAATTACAATTATATTGTAAACAAATCTCAGTGAGGTGCGATTATGGGTCAAGTAACTATTTATCTCGACAATGCGACTGAAAACAAATTGAAAGAAGCTGCTAAATCTAGCCACATATCCGTTAGCAAATGGGTTGCGGGGATTATAGAAGAAAAAGTAACAACTGAATGGCCTCAGGATGTCGTCAAGTTAGCAGGTAGCTGGAAAGATGATTTCCCATCCATCCAAGAGATAAGATCGAGCGCCGGCCATGACTCCCCAAGGGAGGATCTCTAAAATTGTATCTCCTTGACACAAACACACTTATTTACTTTTTTAAAGGTATGGGCAATGTCGCAGAGACCTTACTATCCAAGTCCCCAAAAGATATTTCTATACCGTCAATCGCTCTTTATGAGCTTGAAGTCGGAATAGCAAAATCAAACAGTCCGAAAAAAAGAAAGAAACAACTAGAATCGCTAATCTTACGCATTGCCGTCATGCCTTTCGCCTCAAAAGAGGCCGAGGTTGCTGCAATGATCAGAGCAGAACTGGAAAATATAGGCACACCAATAGGCCCCTATGACACTCTAATTGCAGGAATAGCCTTGAGTTCAAATTCTACATTAGTCACACACAACACAAAAGAATTCAGTAGAGTCGAAGGCTTGATCCTTGAAGATTGGTTTTAAAAAAAACTCCATATAACGAAGAAATCAAGAGGGACTGCCAGTACCTCGTAAAACTTAAACTGTCGCATCTTACTTGTTATTTGACGAGCCAACTGCGTTACGGCTTCTGTGACATAGCGCTGCTATGCGCCGCTAGCCGTGCCTTGTTGTCCCGCCAAATCCCTTCGTAATCTTGCGATACTTTATGATTTACGAGGTACTAGGCCCACCCCTCACCGCAGACGTCAAATCTGGTATTTGAGAATTATGTTCAAATATTACAGCACAGTTGATTTCGCCTTCCTGTAACCTGAATTCCCGTATTATTGTAACGAGGGAGGTGGCCGACATAGGTATTGAAGATGACTGTATCTATACCGATATCTTTCTTGGCTATGATTGAAGGGTGCCCTGAAAGTATGAAGGGGCGGATACCATCTTGCCTTCATCTGGAGAATGATTAGACTCTGTTGGTCGATAATTATTCTCATTGCGGAGGGTCCAGTGAGTACGAGAAAAAGAAAAGCAGAAATTTTGGCTTTGCTGGCCGGTGATGATCTGGGGGCTATTTTGGCCGCCATTGATAATTTTTTGCCCACGGAGGTGCTTAACCCACTGTTTTTAGCTCTGTGTCGGAGTGATGAACGATTGCGCTGGCATGCGGTGAGTGTCTTTGGTCGGATCGTTGCCCGCCTGGCCGAAGAAGATCTGGAGGCGGGCAGAATTATCATGCGCCGCATGTTGTGGAGCCTCAACGATGAGTCGGGTGGCATTGGCTGGGGCGCCCCCGAGGCCATGGCTGAGATCATGGTCCATGAACCGCTCCTGTTTCAGGAGTATGTCCACATGCTGATCTCGTATATGCGTGAGGATGGGCCTCTGGATTTTCAGGATGGTAATTATCTTGAACTGCCAGCTTTGCAGCGGGGCCTTTTATGGGGTGTAGGTCGTCTGGCTGAGACGCAGCCTGGCGAATTGGTGAAGCGGGGAGTGGTCGCGGACCTGCTGCCTTATATAACCAGCGCCGACCATGTGGTCCGAGGGCTTGCCGTTCGCTGTCTCGGCTTGCTGGGGGCCTCGGAAGCCGGCGATTTGGTTTCTGAGTTGTTGGTGGATGAAACGCCGCTCAGGTTGTATGTTGAAGGTGATTTTGTTGAGACCACCGTGGCCGATCTGGCCATAGAGGCCTTGGAGCATTTGGAAGTATCTGCAGTATCCGGCAACGGCTGATGGATGACTGCCCGCCTTTGCAAGGATTTACGAACTGTTCAGAAGGGTAAGGAGGATTGGCGTGGCAGATGAGTTGTTTTCGGCATTGGGTTTTGTCCAGTTTGAAATTATCCCTAGTGACTGTCGGGCCAATCTGGAGCAGGTGGAGGCTGGGCTGTCCCGCCTTGCCGCTCCCGCCGGGAGCCTGATCCTCCTTCCAGAAGTCTGGTCCACTGGTTTTGTCTATGAGCAGTTGGCTGTCCTGGCCGCTGAAACGCCCAAGATTCTGACCCGTCTTACCGAGTTGGCGGCGGCCCAAGGGCTGACTCTGGCCGGTTCCCTGGTGGAGCAGGAGGCTGACCCCGCGGAAACTTCTCTGTACAATACCCTCTTCTTTGTCAATGGCCACGGCATCTGTGGCAAAATCCGCAAACAGCGGCTCTTTGCCTTCTGGCAGGAAGATCAGTGGCTGCGTCCGGGCGATTCCCCGGAGGTGGTTGAGACGGGCTACGGTCTGGTTGCGGGGCTGATCTGTTATGATCTCCGCTTTCCGGAGCTTGCCCGGGAGCAGTGTCGGCAGGCGGCCGATGTCCTGGCGGTCTCGGCCCAGTGGCCATTGGCCAGGCTGGCGCAATGGCGCATCCTTCAGCAGGCCCGGGCCATCGAGAACCAGATTCATCTGGTGTCATGCAATGGCTGCGGACCCTGTGGCGATCTTGAGTTGGCCGGCCATTCGCTGCTGGTTGCCCCGGATGGGACAATCCTCCATGAGGCAGGTGCTGGTCCGGAAGAGGTGGTGCTGCCGGTGGACTGGCGACGTCAGCATCAGCTGCGACAGCGTTTTAATACCGTGGCCCAGGACCCGGGCCATGGGTCCAGCGGGCAGAAACTGCTGAGTCTGGACGAATGCCAACGACAGACGGCGCGACGGCAGCGGCTGGGTCAGCGCATTGTCTTTACCAACGGCTGTTTTGACATCCTCCACGCCGGCCATGTCCACTATCTTGAGCGGGCCAGGCATGAAGGAGATTATCTGATCCTGGGTCTGAACTCGGATGCTTCAATCCGCGGTTTGAAGGGTCCCGGGCGGCCGGTGAACAACCAGCAGGATCGGGCCCGGGTTCTGGCCGGGCTTGCCTGTGTCGATGCCCTGGTCATCTTTGATGAGTCCACCCCGCTGGAACTGATCACCACCCTCAGGCCCCAGGTCCTGGTCAAAGGGGCTGACTGGTCCGAGGAGCAGATCGTGGGGGCGGCTGAGGTCAAGGCCCTGGGTGGCCGGGTGGTCCGGATCGATTTTGCGCACGACCTGTCGACCACCGCACTCATCGGTCGCATCAAGGGGGCCTGAGCCCAGGTCGTCCGGTACTGGCCGCCCTGGGCGGCCATGTTTTCTTACTCCGCTTCCAGCCCGGTGTCCTCTGCCTCCTGAACCACGGCCTCCCCTACTCGGGGCAGTCCAAATCCCATTCTCACCTTGTTTTCGATCTCCAGGACCATCTCCGGGTGTTCGCCCAGGAAGCGTTTGGCATTTTCGCGTCCCTGGCCGATGCGTTCGTCCAGATAGGAATACCAGGAGCCGCTCTTGTCGACGATCTCCTGGTCCACGGCCAGATCAAGCAGATCGCCGGTGCGGGAAATCCCCTCCCCATAGATGATGTCGAATTCGCGCTCCTTGAAGGGGGGTGCAACCTTGTTTTTGACCACCTTGACCCGGGTCCTGTTGCCGATCACGTCCTGGCCCTCTTTGATTGCGCCGATGCGGCGGATATCGAGGCGCAGGGAAGAGTAGAACTTGAGGGCGTTGCCGCCGGTGGTGGTCTCAGGGCTGCCGAACATGACGCCGATCTTCATGCGGATCTGGTTGATAAAGATCAGGACGGTATTGCTGCGATTGAGGACACCGGTGAATTTCCGCATGGCCTGGGACATGAGCCGGGCCTGGAGGCCCACGTGTGAGTCACCGACATTGCCGTCGATCTCGGCCCGGGGAACCAGGGCGGCCACCGAGTCGATGACGATCACGTCTATCCCGCCGGAGCGGATCAGGATTTCGGCAATTTCCAGGGCCTGCTCGCCAAAGTCTGGTTGGGAGACCAGGAGATTGTCGATATCCACCCCCAGCCGTCTGGCGTATTCGGTATCCAGGGCGTGTTCGGCGTCGATAAAGGCCGCGGTCCCCCCCAGTCTCTGGGCCTCGGCTGCAACATGCAGGGCCAGGGTGGTTTTGCCTGAGGACTCCGGTCCGTAGATCTCGGTGATTCGACCCTTGGGCAGACCGCCGACCCCGAGGGCGATGTCGAGTCCCAGGCAACTGGTGGAGATGACCGGAATCTGGAGCCGTTCCTGGCTGCCCAGACGCATGATCGAGCCTTTGCCGAACTGGCGTTGAATCTGGCTGATCGCGTTGTCGATGCTACCCAACTTGTCTGACTTGTTTTTGGCCGGATCTGTCTTTGCTGCCATGGAGGTCTCCTGAACGATACGGGGATGAATGTGGGGCGATCTGGTCGATCGTAAGTGTTACGACACCGTTTTCAATTCTAGCAGATGACGACGTAGAAGGTCAAGGCCGGTCTGGGCCGTAATCGCCTGAATCTCCATACGATCCCCTGAAAAATCGAATTGGTGGAGATTCAGACCTGTCGGTCCCATAAGCCCCATGTGCACGGTGCCCACCGGTTTTTCCAGGGTGCCGCCGCCAGGGCCTGCAATGCCGGTCACCGAGAGGGTCAGGTCGGCGCCGCTGATCCGCTGGATGTTCATGGCCATGGCCGCCGCTGTTTCCGGGCTGACCGCCCCGTGTCTGCTGAGCAGTTCCTTTTCAATCCCAAGGCAGTTCTCTTTCATGGAGTCGGCATAGGAGGTGACCCCGCCCAAAAAATAGGTGGAGCTGCCCGCGACTGTGGTGATGCGTGAACTGATCAGGCCGCCGGTGCAGGATTCGGCCAGGGCCAGGGTCAAGCCCTGTCGGGTCAGCAAGTCGCCAACCACGGACTCCAGGGTCTCCAGGTCCCGACCATAGATCGCCTGGCCAAAATGGTGTTCGACCTGGGAGCAGGCCCGGTTGAAGAGCTGGAGAGTGAGATCCTGGTCATGGCCCCGGAGCGTCAGGCTCAGATGGACGTCATGGCCGACCGGGTAATAACCGACATCGATTTCAGGCGCCAGTTTGAGTTCCTGGATCTCCCTGTTAATTGTCATCTCGCTTGTTGCGAAGAATTTGTAGAGCCGCTGGCAGGAGTTCAGGCCCGGGTATGTGGCTTCATGGGCAGCCAGCCAGGGCAAGACCCGTTTGTCCATCAGGTAGTGCATCTGGCTGGGGACTCCGGGCAGGAAAAAGATCGGGACCTGGTCGTGGATCAACAGGTGGCCTGCCATGGGGGTGTCCGGGTTCAGGAGTTCGGCACCCTGTGGGAGCCAGGCCAGTTTGTCCAGGGAGACGCAGCCCCTGCTCCCAAGTTTCTCCTGGATGCGGGTCAGGATTTCAGGATAGAGGGTGGCGGGCCGAGCCAGGGCCCGGCTCACCGCTTCGTTGGTCAGGTCATCGTCGGTGGCCCCGAGGCCGCCGGTGACCAGGATCACATCGACCCGTTTCAGGGCCTGAATCAGGAGCTCAGCGATCAGTTCCGGGGTGTCGCCGATGGTGTGCATGGCGTGAATCTCATGACCGGCCTGAAACAGACAATGGGCGGCGTAGTTGCTGGTGGTGTTGAGGATACGGCCCGAGGTCAGCTCGTCGCCAATGGCAATGATCTCAGCGCGCATGGCCTGTCTCCTGCCGGTTGTCATGGGTCCCCACAACCTCCTGGTCGCACAATCGCTCCAGCCGGACCGGCACCACGCAGTTGATCAGGGTGTCATCTCCGGTAAAGCTTATGGGGATGTAGTTGTCGGTAAAGCCCTTGAGCGGGCCGCCTGGCTTGTGCCGGCGCTCCACCAGGACCGGGCGGATGGTGCCCAGATGGCGCTGGTAAAAGGCCTGTTTCTGTTGTTCACTTAAATTCCGGAGGATGGCCACCCGTTCATCTTTGACGGGTCCGGGGATTTGATCTCTGAAATCGGCTGCCGGGGTTCCTGGCCGCCTGGAATAGGGGAAGACGTGCAGGTAGCTGCAGCCGCACTGCTCAAGGAGTTCCACGGTGTTACGAAACTGTTTTTCGCTCTCGCCGGGGAAACCGGTGAGGACATCAATGCCCAGGGCGGCATCGGGCAGGGCCTCCAGGCAGCGCCGGGTGACCGCAAGAAATTGGGTGCGATCGTAATGGCGGTTCATCCGTTTCAGAATCTGGTCATCACCGCTCTGCAAAGGGATGTGGAAATGGGGCATGAAGTTCCCCTCCTGGCTCATCACGGTCAGCAGCTCATCGCTGACCTCCAGGGGCTCAATGGAGCTGAGGCGGTAGCGAATTGCAGGTGTGGCCCGGCAGAGCTTACCCAGGAGCTGGGCGATGGTTGGCTTGCCTTCAAGATCACGGCCGTATTGGCCTACATGGATGCCGGTGACCACGATCTCGCGATGGCTCTGGTCGCGGAAGATACGGGCCTGGTCAAGGACCTTGGAGGAGGCCAGGCTGCGACTGGGCCCCCGGGTATACGGGACGATGCAGTAGGTGCAGAAATTGTCGCAGCCGTCCTGGACGCGCAGGTAGGCCCGGGTCCGTGTGCCGAAGCGTTGCACCGTAAGATCGCAGATGTCGGTCTTGTGGCGGATCTTGCCGGTGAGCATGGTCAACTCACAGGGGCTGGGATGGAGAGTGGCGGCCACCAGCTTGTCTTTGTTGCCGTTGCCGACGATACAGATGGGGCCGTCGCTGATCTCGATCAGCTCCTGGCCGGCCAGCTGGGCATAACAGCCGGTAATCACCAGACGGGCCTGGGGATGGCGGCGGAGCAGGCTGCGGATGGTTCGTCGTGATTGTGCCCCGGCCTTGGTGGTGACCGCGCAGGTGTTGACCACGATGATATCGGCCTCTTCGCCGCGTCCGCACATGCTGCAGCCGGCGGCCTCAAAGTCGCTCTGGAAGGCGGCCGATTCATACTGGTTGACCTTGCAGCCCAGGGTGGAGATCAGGACTTTCTGGTCGTTGTGTTGGCTGGTCATTGGATCACCCCGCTGCCCATGACCCGTTCGTGGTCATAGATCACCGCAAACTGGCCCGGAGTCACGGCTCGCTGTGGTTCTGTAAAGTTGATGGTGGCCCGGTCAGGCGCCGTGATCGTCAGGGTGGCTTGTCCCCCCAGGCGGCAATGGCGGAGCTTGACCTCGAAGGTCTGATCGGCCGGGGGCAGGGGTGTATCGTGCCAGCGCAGGGTATGGATTTCGACCCGGTGTTGGAACAGTGCGTCCTGTTTGCCGACCACTACCCGGTTTTGTTTGGCATCCAGGCCGGTTACATACCAGGGGGTCTGGTCCGGGAGGCCCAGGCCCCGGCGTTGGCCAATGGTGTAGTGAAAGATGCCCCGGTGCTGCCCCAGGACCTGGCCCTGGGCGTTGACGATCTCGCCCGGCTGTTCCGCCAGACCCAGCCTCTGCTGCAGGTAATCCCCGGTTCTGCCCTGATCGAGAAAACAGATGTCCTGGCTCTCGCGGCCGCGAAAATCAGTAAATCCGGCCTCTTCCACCAGCTGGTAGGCCTCTTCCTTGGTCATCTGGCCCAGGGGGAACACGACGCGCTGCAACTGGTTCTGGTCCAGGCGGGCCAGGAAATAGGACTGGTCCTTGTTCTGGTCCTGACCCCGGCAGAGTTGAACCTGCCCCTCCTGTTTACGGATCTGGGCGTAATGGCCGGTGGCCATGGCCGTCATGCCCTGGGCGAGGATGTGCTCAAGGAATCGGCCAAACTTGATGGTCTCATTGCAGATAATGCAGGGATTGGGAGTCAGGCCACAGCCATAGCTGTGCGCGAAGGGGCGCAGGACCTGGGCCGTAAAGGCCTCATGCAGGTCGACGCAGTGGAGCGGGATGTCCAGCCGGGCGGCGATCTCCTGAACCCGCTGTCGGTCGGCGGCAAGATTCGACTGAGCCAGTTCCATGAAAAAACCCGTGACCCGGTGCTGTTGTTTGAGGAGCAGGGCCGTGGCCGTGGAATCAACTCCACCGCTCATGGCAACTCCTATACTGGTCTGCTTCACTGTATCACTTGCATTTCGAGGCGGCTTGCGGTACCCCTGAGGTCTCTTGGTTTCCGCTTGCTTGTTCAGTTTCATTCAGTCCTTGAAATGTACCTTACCATGGATAAAAAAGAAAGATCGATGATCCGAATCCCGGAGCTTCTGGCCCCGGCCGGGACCTTTGCCAAACTGCAGACTGCCATTCATTACGGTGCCGATGCTGTCTATCTGGGCGGCAGCGGATTCAGCCTCCGGGCCAAAGCCGGAAATTTTGACCGGGCCGGGATGGAAGAGGCCGTGGTCTATGCCCATGAACACGGGGCCAGGGTCTATGTGACCGTGAATATCTTCGCCCATAACCGTGATCTGGTGGGGCTTGATGAGTATCTTCTGGAACTTCAGACCATCGGAGTCGATGGCCTGATCATTGCCGATCCTGGAATCTTAAGTCGGGCCCGGAGGCTGGTGCCTGGTCTGCCCATCCATCTCTCGACCCAGGCCAATGTCACCAATGCGGCGGCGGCTACCTTCTGGCAGGAGCAGGGTGCCGTGCGTCTCAATCTGGCGCGGGAGCTGTCGCTGGAGGAGATTATTGAGGTGCGCGGCGCGGTCACGGCCGAACTTGAGATCTTTGTCCATGGGGCCCTGTGTATCTCCTATTCCGGCCGCTGCATGCTCTCCAATTACATGACGGGTCGCGATGCAAACCAGGGCCATTGCGCCCATCCCTGCCGTTACAGCTATGCGCTCATGGAGGAGAAGCGGCCAGATCAGTATTTCCCGGTGGAAGAGGACGAGCACGGGACCTACATCTTCAACTCCAAAGATCTTTGTCTGCTCGAGCGTCTACCTGAACTGGTGGCGGCCGGAGTGGATTCCCTCAAGCTCGAGGGGCGGATGAAGTCGCTTTTTTACGTGGGAGGAGTGGTGCGGGTCTACCGGGCGGCCCTTGATTACCTGGCAGGTCTTGCTCCTGCGGCCTGGGAGAACCCAGCGGGGATCCGTCTGCCAGACAGATTCATGGCCGAGGTTGCAGCCATCGGTACCCGGGGGGGGAGTGAGAATTTTTTTGATAGTCAGCCGGGCGCGGCTGATATGCTCTATCAGAGTTCACGGGCCCCGATCCGGGTTGAGCCGGTGGCCGTGGTCCTGGCCGTGGATGGTTGTTTGCTGGTGGAGGCCCGCAATCCTCTGGGGATCGGCGATGAGATCGAGTACCTGGGGCGCTCGATTGAGCCTCAGTCCGTGAGAGTCTGTGGGATGCTGAATGAACAGGGGCAGGAACAGTGCCGGGCCAATCCGGGCAACCGCGTCTGTCTGCAGACCGAACCAGCCATCAACGGAGCGGTGGTGCATGGGATGTTGCGGCGGATGGTCGTGAAAAACTGATCCGGCCAGGCTGGTCTGTGGTTCAGGGAAGATTGGTGTCCAGGTCCGATTGCAGTGGCTTGGTTGGAGTGTTCGGGGCCACGGGTCTGTTCTGGCTCGGGCGCTGGCCAAAGACGTACCAGAGGATCAGGCTCATGGCCAGGAGTTCGCCGCCGTCCTCGATCAGGTCCCAGAGGGGGCGGCCCCAGACGAACATGATCTCCACCATGTCAAAAATCACGCCGCAGATGGCCAGCAGCACCATAAGCGGAAAGAGCCGGTTGGAAAAACGTCTGACCTCTTTGTCGCCGCTGAAATAGGTGGAGGCGATGGCCAGGAACAGGACCGTTCCCGCGACTGCTGTAACCAGCAACTCCCCCAGGTCAACGGCGCGCAGGTTGAAGGCTGGCTGCAGATCCAGAGTCTGGGCCAGGTATGCCCCCACCTGTTCGTGGATCTGCAGAGAATCATCGGCCAGGAAGTAGAAAAAGAGGCAGGCCCAGGCCAGATAGCAGCCCTTTCGGCGGACCACATAGAGCAGGACCAGCAGGGAAGCGATCCAGAACTCTTTGACATATTGAAAGATTTCGGCGTAGCCGCCATCCACGTCCAGGTCAACCAGGGTGGTGGCCAAAATATCAGTTTTGCCCAGGACGTGGAGGAAGACCAGGACCACATCGGTCAGCAGGAGCAGGTAGAGGAGACGGCTGGTCTCGCTTTCCAGTTTGAGGCGCATGGTCTACTTGTCGGCTGGGGTTTCAGTCTTCGTCGTGGATGGTTTCATCCTGGATCAGGAACCAGATGGCGGCTGCCTTGCAGCACCAGACCTTTCCCTTCTCCTCGATCACACAGTCACCGTATTCCCAGCCGTATTTTTCCAGAAATTTCCCGATGGTCTTTTTGGCCGATTCGTATTTTTCCTGGCTGAACCCTTTTTGATCAGAGACACAGATCATTTCCACTTCTTTTTTCATGATGTTTGCTCCTGTGGATGTGAAGTTGGTGGTGACATCCATCCAGCAGAGGTCTGTTGGATGGATGGGCTGCTACTGGATAATCACCTTTTTGCAGTATAGGTTTTTTGCAGCCCGGTTGCAAGGAAACCGAAACACTCTTGTGGGGCAATCGATAAAAAAAATGGTTCAGGCCCGTCTGAGATCACGAATCTTCTGCTGCCAGAGGGCCGGTCCGCTCTGGTGCACGGCCTGACCGCGTACGTCCACGGCCACAGTCACCGGCATGTCTTCGACCGTGAATTCGTAGATAGCCTCCATGCCCAGATCGGCAAAGGCCACGACCCGTGATTTTTTGATGGCCTTGGAGACCAGATAGGCGGCCCCACCCACGGCCATGAGGTAGACGGATCTGCTGGCCTTGAGGGCGTCAATGGTCGCCTGGCCGCGCTCGGATTTGCCGATCATGCCCATGAGCCCGAGACCCAGCATCATGTCGGTGTACTTGTCCATCCGGGTCGAGGTGGTGGGGCCGGCCGGGCCCACGGCCTCATCACCCACCGGGTCCACCGGGCCCACATAATAGATAAATTTGCCCTTGAAATCCACCCCCTCAGGGAGACCTTTGCCCTGGGCCAGCAGGTTCTGAATCCTGCTGTGTGCCGCATCCCGGCCGGTGAGAATGGTGCCGCTGAGGAGCAGGGTCTCGCCCGGCTGCCAGCGGTCGATCTCGGACCGGCTGATCCCGTCCAGTTGTACCCGTTTGACCGAATCGCTCACCTCCCACGTGATCGTGGGCCAGTCTTCAAGGTGGACCGGCTCAAAGTGGGCCGGGCCACTGCCGTCGAGCTGGAAGTGGATATGGCGGGAGGCGGCGCAGTTAGGGATCATGGCCACGGGCAGGGAGGCGGCGTGGGTCGGGCAATCGAGAATCTTGACGTCCAGGGCGGTGGTCAGACCGCCCAGCCCCTGGGCCCCGATGCCCAGTGCGTTGACCGCTGCATGAATCTCAAGGCGCAACTCCTCGATCCGGTTTTGTGCCCCTCTGGCCTGCAACTCCTGCATGTCGACTGGTGCCATAAGTGACTGCTTGGCCAGGACCATGGCCTTGTCAACCGTGCCACCGATCCCCAGGCCAAGGATGCCCGGCGGACACCAGCCGGCCCCCATGGTCGGCACGGTTTTGACCACCCAGTCGACGATGGAGTCGCCGGGGTTGAGGCAGACAAATTTTGATTTGTTTTCGGAGCCTGCGCCCTTGGCGGCCAGAGCGATTTCGACGGTGTTGCCCGGGATTAGTTCGGTGTAGATCACGGCCGGGGTGTTGTCGCGGGTGTTCTGCCGTTTCCCGGCCGGGTCGCTGACCACCGAGGCCCGCAATGGGTTGGCACGGTCGGTGTAGGCCTGGCGGACCCCCTCGTCTACCAGTTCCTGAATGCTCTGTTTGGTGTCAAAGCGGCAGTTCAGCCCGATCTTGAGAAAGCAGGTGACAATGCCGGTATCCTGGCAGATGGGGCGCTGGCCCATGGCCGCCATCCGCGAGTTGACCAGGATCTGGGCCATGGCATCTCTGGCTGCCGGGTTCTGCTCCAGTTCATAGGCCCGGGCCATGGCCTGGATAAAGTCGCGCGGATGGGCGTAGGAAATGCGCTGCAGGGCATCGGCAATGGAGGCAATGAAATCTTCGCTGGTGATTGTGATCATAGGTCTTGGCACATGGCTCAGGGTTGATGATGAATGGACATATAAAAAGAGACCCGGCGGCTGCAGAACAGCTCCTGGACCAGGGTCTGCAACAGGTGAGGTTGGTTGGACCGGCTCATCCTGGAGGGCAGATTGTCTTTGCTCCTGGCGACAAGTGATTGTATCCGAAAGGAGTCGGCCCGGTCAAGGAGGTGTTCCGGTTTGTTCCGGTTCATCTTCTGTCTGGAAAAATGAGGTCAGCTGCTTGAGTATTTTGCGGTGCTTTGCTATGAAGAAGAGGAAGATTTGGCAATGTTGCAGTTAATTGGTTGGGGGAGGATGTTCTGTATGACTGATAAGACAAAGGCCCTGCTTTTTGTGGGCCTGGGGTTTCTGTTGTTCTCCGTGGTGACCCTGGGGCTTGAGGTGCATCAGTATAATCAGGCCATTGAGCAGACTATCCTTGAGGCCGAGACCCATATTGACAGTCATGTCGATCTGATTAAGGAATTGAGTCTCCATCCGTATGAGGCGCGCTTGCGATCTCTTACGACCCTGCGCGCTGATTATATTGAGGCCTTTGTCAAGGGTGATCGCGAGGGCCTTTTGCGTCTGACCCTTCCCCGTTTCAAGATCCTCCAGAGGGAAAATCCCTACATTAAAGAGATGGCGTTTCACTTGGCCGACGGCACCACTTTTCTCCGGATTCATCAGCCTGATCTCTTTGGTGATCAGGTGGCCGGGACCCGACCGATGATCAGGCGGGTCCATGCCAGCCATCAATCTCTGGCCGGTTTTGAGGTCGGGCCGACCGGTGTCTATTACCGGATTATTGAGCCGCTCTTTGCTGGTGAGCAGTATCTTGGGGCCGTTGAGTTGGGTGTAGATCTCCATCTTTTTGTTGAGAAACTGGGGAAGATCCATGATGTGCAGGTCACCACCTTTATCCGGGAAGAATTCTGGTCGGGTGACTCGCAGAATCCCCATTATCGGATGCGGTCCGTGGGGGAGGGGTATCTGATCAATACCCATGGTCAGCCGCCCTTTGTCAACTTGCCTGAGTATCTTGATCTCAAGAGTGCCGAGCATACTCTGCGGGTCACGGTCAACGGCCGTGATTATATCGTCCATGTCCACTCGGAGTTTCAGGATGATGTGGGGCGCGATATCGGTGGGATCTTGATCCTCCAGGATGTCACGACTCTGCAGCAGGAAAAAGTGGCTTTTGTCGTCCGTTTTCTGGCCTTTTCTCTAATCCTTTTCCTGGCCATCTTCCTGATCCTGTATCTGACCTTTGGTCGGATGATCGGGGCCATGACCCGGGAGGTCCAGGAGCGTCAGCGGGCCGAGCAGGAGGCGGGCGCCGCGCGGGAGTTGCTGGTGAGCCTGATTGATTCCATCCCCGACCTGATTTTTTACAAGGATCAGGAGGGGGTCTATCTTGGTTGCAACCAGGCCTTTGCTCAGTATCTGCAATTGCGCCGGGAGGAGATCATCGGGCGTACGGACTTTGATCTCTTCCCTCAAAAGCAGGCTGAACGCTACCGGGAAAAGGACCGGCTGGCCCATGACAAGGGTGGCTTCCGCTCTGAGCAGCGCTGGATTACCACCCCTGCCGGGACCAGGCGGGCCATGGACACCATCAAGATCCCCTATTACTCGCCCGAGGGTGAGGTGATCGGGGTGATCGGCGTCAGCCGTGATGTCACCACCATGAAGGAGGCCCAGGAGGCCCTGGCCAAGGCCGCACGGGAGTGGACCGCGGCCATGAACATCTCAGAGGATGCCATCTATCTCCTTGATGTCGACCGTCACATCCTTCAGGCCAACAGGGCTTTTTATCGGATGACCAGGAGCACGCCTGAGCAGGCCATCGGTGCCCATATCGAGTCCATTGTCCATCCTGAGGGGGAGGTGGTGCCCTGTCCGGTCTGCCAGGCCCAGGAGGAAAAGCGGGATCAGGTGCTGATCCTGGAAGCGGATCATCCCGATAACCCCGCCGGGGCGCCGATTCTGGTTACGGTCCGTGTCATTCGGGATGAGCAGGGTGAGCCGCTCAGTATTTTCATGACCCTGCATGACCTGAGCCAGGAGCGGCAGATCGAGGATGAACTGCGGCGCAGCCAGGATAAGTGGGAGCGCACCTTCCGCTCGTTTACCGATGTGGTCACCCTTCAGGACCCGGAGATGCACATTGTCCAGGCCAATGCGGCCTCAGAAGAGATTCTTGGCCTGAGTCATGAGGAGATCATCGGTCGTCACTGTTATGAGATCTTTCATGGAAGTCCTGAACCCTGTGAGAATTGTCCGGTTCTGAGGGCAACGAATGGTGATGTCTCCTATTCACATGAGATTACTCATGAAAAACTGGGTCGGACCTTTCTGGTCTCGGCCTCGCCGGTCCATGACAGTGAAGGAAAAGTTGAGTTTATTGCCCATGTGGCCAAGGATATCAGTAATCGCAAACGGATGGAGGGGCAACTGCTCCTCTCTGAAAAGATGACCACCATTGCCGGGTTGGCCGCGGGTGTGGCCCATGAGATCAATACCCCCTTGAGCGCCATTCTGCAGTCGGTACAGAGTGTGGAGCGCGGGTTGTCCGATGAGTTTCCGCGAAACCTGGAGGTGGCCAGGGACTGTGGTCTGGAACTGGCCCGGGTGCGAGACTATTTTCAACAAAAAGGGCTGGATTTCTTTTTAAGCGGTATCCGTTCTTCAGCCGAGAATGCCGGCCGGATCATTAAGAGTCTGCTTGAGTTCAGTCGGCCGCATCAGGGTAATTTCCTTCAGACCGATCTGCGCCAGATGCTTGACAGCGCCCTGATTCTGGCCTGGGCCGACTATGATCTGAAAAAGAATTACGGGATTATTGATGTCGATGTGGTGGAGGAATACGCAGACAATCTGCCCGAGATCGTCTGCGTGCCCATGGAGATCGAGCAGGTCCTGCTCAACCTGATCAAAAATGCGGCCCAGGCCATGGCAGGTCAGGAGGGGACCCGGCGTCTGGTCCTGCGGGCGGCCCCACTGGAAGGGGACTGGGTGCGCATCGAGGTGAGCGACAATGGTCCGGGGATGGGCGAAGAGGTACGCAAGCGGATCTTTGATCCTTTCTACACCACCAAGGATGTGGGCAAGGGGACTGGTCTTGGCTTATCGGTCTCCTATGCCATTGTCCATGAGCGTCACCGTGGCCGGCTTCTGGTGGAGAGTGAGCCGGGCCTGGGGACAACCTTTATCATTGAACTGCCGATTCAGGGGGAGTGTAAGTCATCCCCGGCCCGGGAGATACTCGCTCCCGAGTGAGCCGGGTCGGCGGAACCCAGATCCCCTGTCGGCTGGTCAGCGGAGAATGGAGTTGGGGGGATGAAAGCCTGAGGGGGCCGTGGTGTTGGGCATCAACAGGCAGCCGCGTCCCATGATCGTCCCTGGATTGGTGACTGAATTGCAGCCGGTCTGGCTCAAATCACCGAGGATGGCGCCGAGTTTGCGGCGGCCCGAGTCCACGGGGCCGTCCGGGGTGCGGACCGAGACCGTGCCGCTGAGGAAGCGGAGGTTGGCGAACTTGGTCCCGGCCCCGAGGTTGACCTCCCGGCCCAGGATTGAGTCGCCGAGATAGGCAAAGTGGCCGGCCTTGGCCCCGTTCAGAAAGATCGAATGCTTGACCTCAGTGGTGTGGCCAATGACGCAGCCCTGGCCGGTCAGGCAGTAACCGCGCAGGTAGGCGCCCTGCCGCACCTCTGTCCAGTCACCGATGATGGTCGGTCCTTTGATCAGGGCCCCGCTTTCGACAAGCACCCCCTGGCCCAGCTGGATCTGGCCGCCCATGAGCACTGTCCCGGCCATGACCACCGAGGCGCCGGTCAAGGCCTTTTCTCCGTCCCAGACCCGCAAGGTGCCCTTGGTGGCATCGTTGTATTCAATCCGTAATCTGTCAGCATTCAGCCATTGCCCCTGATGCAGGACCACGGTTCTGGGCAGTGGCACGCACTCCGGAACCAGCGTTGGGTTGAGTTGCGGATAGGAAAAATCATTCATGTATTCTTTGAGCCGTTCCAGGGCGGCCCAGGCGGGCTGTGCGGCCTGGAACAGATCTGGATGGGCAAAGGTGCTGAGGTCGAACAGTGAACGGGCGCTGAGCATGGGGGCCTCCTGGAGTTTGAACCACTCTCTTTTGGCACAGTATGGAGGAAACCGGTTCATTTTTCAAGGAATAATCGGGCCTGTCCTGGTCATGACAATTTCTCTTATGCGCCCCTTAGACATGATTCGTTGTCCAGGTTCTGGCCCTGTGATTGTGTTTCTCATGGATCCCTGGCTGGAAAAACAGGGCAGGGGGGTACGATCGTGCTTGACAGCTTGACTTTGTTCGAGTCCATGTTTAGTTTTTTCAAGCTGCAACTGAGAGCAGTCGATCTGCGGGGAGCACATTTCTCCGCGCGCCCTGTTTCTCCTTATAATTGATCCGAAAGTCCATCGGAGACCATGACTGACCATGCCGCAGGAACGAACGTTCATGTTTGTTTGTGACTGGCCATTTTGGTCCAGCCATGCTGGTTATTGCCTAATTGCCCGTCGTCCCTTTTGGGGTGATGGGTGTACTCAAATATGGGCCGTTGTTGTTGAATGAAGCTGCGGTCTGCTTGCGGGAGGTTTGTGTGAACTTTGATGATTCCCTGTCCATTGGTATGGACGATTTTTCAGATAGTGAGAATGTAAATATTCCGGATGTCCTGCCGATGATGGCGGTTCGGGATGTGGTGGTCTTTAACTACATGATTATCCCGCTCTTTGTCGGTCGCAGCGGTTCAGTGGATGCGGTCAACGAGGCCCTGGCCGGTGACAAGCTGCTGATGCTGGTGACCCAGAAGGACGCCACCCGTGATAATCCAAGGCCCGAAGACCTGTATGATGTGGGCATGGCCTGTATGGTCATGCGGACCCTGAAGCTGCCCGATGGGCGGCTCAAGGTACTGGTCCAGGCGGTGTCCAAGGCCAGAATCCTTGAATATGAGCAGGTGGAACCTGGCTTTCGGGTCAAGGTCGAGGTTTTGGAAGAGGCTGAGGTCCCCGAAATCACCGTTGATATTGAGGCCCTGATGCGCACGGTGCGTGAGCAGGCCGAGAAGATCATGAGTCTGCGCGGGGTCTTGTCCGCTGATCTGATGATGATCATCAACAATATTGAGGAACCGGGCCGGTTGGCCGATCTGATCGGCTCAAACCTCAGGCTTAAGATCAGTGAGTCCCAGGCCATTCTTGAAGAGACCGATGCTGTGGCCCGTCTCAAACTGGTCCGTGAACTGCTGGCCAAGGAACTGGAGGTGACCACGGTCCAGGCCAAGATCCAGTCCGATGCCAAGGATGAGATGAGCAAGAGCCAGCGTGAGTATTTCCTGCGTGAGCAGCTCCATGCTTTGCAGAAGGAACTGGGAGAGGTGGACGAGCGCAGTCAGGAGATTGATGACCTGCTCAAAAAACTCAAGCGCAAAAAGATGCCCAAAGAGGTGCGCAAGGAGGCCAAGAAACAGGTCAGCCGCATGGAGATGATGCATCCGGATTCCTCCGAGGCCACCATCATCCGCACCTATATCGACTGGATTCTGGATGTGCCCTGGCTGGAGTCGACCGTGGACCAGCTGGATCTGGTGGAGGCGCGCAAGATCCTGGATGAAGACCATCATGGTCTGAACAAGGTCAAGGAGCGGATTCTCGAGTACCTGGCGGTGCGCAAGCTCAATCCCACCACCAAGGGGCCGATCCTTTGTTTTGTGGGCCCTCCAGGGGTGGGCAAGACCTCTCTTGGCCAGTCCATTGCCCGAGCCATGGGGCGCAAGTTCTTCCGCCTGTCTCTGGGCGGGATGCGCGATGAGGCCGAGATTCGTGGCCATCGCCGCACCTATATCGGGGCCATGCCCGGTCGTATTGTCCAGGGGCTCAAGACCTGCAAGTCCAACAATCCGATCTTTATGATGGATGAGATCGACAAGATCGGTTCCGACTATCGGGGCGATCCCTCATCGGCCCTGCTTGAGGTCCTGGATCCGGAGCAGAACTTTGAGTTTTCCGATCATTACCTCAACATGCCGGTAGACCTGAGCCGGGTCATGTTCATTACCACCGCCAATATGAGCGACACCATTCCCGGGCCGCTCATGGACCGGATGGAGGTGATTCGTCTCTCCGGTTATACCCAGGAGGAAAAGGGTGTTATCGCCCGGCAGTACCTGCTGCCCCGGCAGATCAAGGAGAACGGGATCAAGGCCACACATCTGAAGCTGGACGATGAGACTCTTGAATATATCATCACCCATTACACCCATGAGGCCGGGCTGCGGAACCTGGAGCGGGAGATCGGAAAGGTCTGCCGCAAGGTGGCCCGCAAGGTGGCCGAGGGGCGACGGGGGCCTTTTGTCATCTCGGCCTCAACCCTGGATCGGTATCTGGGGCCGCCCAAACTCATTCCGGAGTCCGAGATCGAGCGTCTTAATCAGCCCGGCCTGGTGACCGGGCTTGCCTGGACTGAGGTTGGGGGTGAGATCCTCCAGATCGAGGTCAACCTGATGCCGGGCAAGGGCAAGCTGACCCTGACCGGTCAACTGGGTGATGTGATGAAGGAATCGGTGCAGGCGGCGCTCACCTATTGCCGGAGTCGTTCGGCTGAAATGGGGGTTGAGGCCAACTATTTTGAGACCGTGGATATCCATGTCCATGTCCCGGCCGGTGCCATTCCCAAGGATGGACCTTCGGCCGGAATCACCATGGCCACGGCCATCTTCTCGGCCGTGACCGGCAGAAAGGTCGGCAAAAAAGTGGCCATGACCGGCGAGGTGACCCTGCGCGGTCGGGTGCTGCCCATTGGCGGCCTCAAGGAAAAGGCCCTGGCGGCACTGCGGGCCGGGATCAATCGGATTATTATCCCGGACCAGAATAAGAAGGATCTGGTGGAGATTCCTAAAGAGATCCGTGAGAAGATGAAGTTCTTCCCGGTCAAGGACATGGATGAGGTGGTAGCGATTGCCCTGGGTGCAGGAGCAGGTGTTGGTTCCAATGGGCATCTCAAGGTTGATGCCAAGGTTGACCCGGCCGGTGCCAAGACGAAAGTCAAGGCCAAGGTCAAGGCCAAGGTCAAACCCCGGGCCGGTGCCGGTGGTGCTGCCACCCGGGCCGTGAAGAAGAAGTAGCCGCGGGCCATGGCCGTTTGTTTCCGCTGTCTGAGGCAGCAGACCGGTTCTCTCTTGCTTCGGGTCCTGTTGAGTACGGCCCTGCTGGCCCTGCTGGTGCCGGCCCTGGCCGCTGGCTGGTTGTATCTCTATGCTCTCCAGCCAGGTCCCCTGGACGAGGAGGTTGAAGCGGCAGAAGTGGCAGAAGCGGCTGAGGTGGTGATTGTGATTCCGCACGGCAGCGGTCTTGGCCAGATTGAACAGATCCTGGCCGAGGGTGGCTTGATTCATGCCGATCCCCGTTTTGGGCTGCTGGCCAGGGTCCTGGGGCTGGCTGGTCGCATCCCGGCTGGTGAGTTTTCTCTCCGCCTGGGTCAGCGTCCCCACGTGCTGCTCCAGGGCCTGATCGCGGCTCGACCCATCCAGTATAGCCTGACCATTCCCGAAGGACTGTGTCTGACCCAGATCGCCGCCCGTTTTGCCGCAGGTGGCTGGTGTACGGTAGAGGATTTTGTCAGGCGGGCCCGGGACCCTGGTCTGATCCGTTCCCTGGGCCTGGATGAGATGGAGAGTCTTGAGGGGTATCTCTATCCTGACACCTATCATCTGACCCGGGGCGGTCAGGATGTGGATGGGCTGATCACCATGATGGTCCGCCGATTCCTGGTGGTCTGGGCGGGGCTGGAGCAGGATGCGGATGAGCATCTGAGCCGTCATCAGGTGGTGACCCTGGCCTCAGTGGTGGAAAAAGAGACCGGACAGGCGGTTGAACGGCCCTTGATTGCCGGGGTTTTCCTGAATCGTCTGCAGAAAAAAATGCCCCTGCAGTCAGATCCCACCGTGATTTATGGGATCGAAGATTTTGACGGCAATATCACCCGCAAGCATCTGCGTGAGTACTCCCCCTATAATACCTATATGATCCCTGGCCTGCCCGCAGGCCCCATCGCCAGTCCCGGACAGGCGGCCCTTCAGGCCGTGCTCCGGCCCACCCCCTCAGAGTACCTCTTCTTTGTCTCCAGAAATGATGGCTCCCATTCCTTTTCCAGGACCCTGGCTGAGCATAATCAGGCGGTTCAGAAGTACCAGAAGCAGAACTGACCTCTTCTGTGACCAGGCAGCTTTTCCGCCTGCCTCTTTATTGCATAGCCTGGGTTCAATAGCCCGTCCCTTGGGGCGTTCGTTGCTTTTAAAGATACCCCGCTGTTTGCGGTGGGGTAATTTATTGGCGGGTTAAAAACAATTTAACGGCCAGTCCCGCAAAAATCATCCCGGCCAGACGGTTGATGATCTGCTGGACCTTGGGGGACTGGCGGGCCCGGTTGCCAACGAGACCGGCGCTTATGCTGATGCCGCCGAAGACCAGGACGGTGGCGAGCAGGAACAGTCCGCCCAGAGACAGGAATTGAAGGCTGACCGGGCCTCGGGCCGGGTCGACAAACTGTGGCAGAAAGGCCAGGAAAAAGATCGAGACTTTGGGATTACAGATGTTCATGATGACCCCGCGCCGATACAGGCGGCCCAGGGACGGAGTATCCATGATCTGGGTGGACGGTCGGCTGGCTCCGGCCCGGAAGGCTTGCCAGGCCAGGTAGCAGAGGTAGATGCCACCCATGGTCTTGAGCAGGGTAAAGGCCAGGGTTGAGGTCTGGAGCAGGGCTGCCACGCCCAGGGTGACGGCCGCGGTGTGTCCGAAAAGGCCGGTGCACAGGCCGCAGGTCACAGCCAGGCCCGCCCGGCTGCCGTTCTGGATGGCCTGGGCCAGGACAAAGAGGTTGTCCGGGCCGGGGGCCAGGGCCAGGAGGAGGGCCGCGCTGAAGAAGAGGAGAGTGGTGTTGGCGTCGAGCATGGTGGCCAGCCCTGGCTGAAGCATGGGGCTCTGGATTGATTTTCGGGATGACCGACCCGTCTTCCGGGCGGTATATCTCGCTGGAGATTCAGGAAATGTGTCACGGCATGACAGGCCATGCCTTCCTGTGACAGTGTCCTTTCTGCTATTCGATCTCCTGGGGAATGTCAATTGAAAACAGGGGATGCGTCATGCGACTGGCCCCGGGGTCTGTTGAAGAATCCGGTTGACTTCAAAGGAGTGGTGACTGATAATAAAAAAATGTGTCATGCCTGGCACCTGGTATGAGTGACAGCCAGCCAGGTTGCCGGATCTCTTGAAACCCTGCCTTTTTGGAGTTGATCAATCATCCCCTGATGTTTGCCACCAATCTCTTCACCTACTGGACGTATCGGGTCTTTGCCCCGGGCACGGTTCTGCGTGCCACCTATGAGGCCTTTCAGGAACTGCTGGCCCATGACGGGCGCAGCCATGAGTTGATGGCCGAGCTTGAGTCCCTTTATTATCAGGGCCATAAGGAAGACTTCTGCCGGATTACGATCCGCTACCAGGATTTTTCGGCCAGTGTCGGGAATATGGTCTCCTGTCTCGAGCGGATGGCGCCGGGGTCTTTTGTTGACCTGCGTGATTATTACCGGAAATTTGATTTTTACTCCCGTTTTCTCCTTGCTCCGCCGCAGGTCGTGACCGCCCCGCCTTTTGTGGTGGCCTTGAAAGAGGCCAACCCGGGACTTGTGGGGGGGAAGGCGGCCAATCTGATTCGTCTGCATCAGGAGATCGCCCTGCCCGTACCCGCAGGATTTGTGATCACCACCAATGGCTTCCAGTACCTGATTGAGTACAATGATCTGCGGAAGACCATTAATGGCCTGCTGGCCGAACTCGATCCAGGGGACTCTGCTGAATTGACCCGTATCTCGGCTGATCTGGTTGCCCTGATCCGCTCGGCCGACCTGCCCCCGGAGATTGAAGAGGAAATGGCCACGGCTCTGGCTGATCTGCGTTCCAGACGGGGAGGTCATTCTCTGCTGGCCGTCCGCAGCAGTGCCGTGAGTGAGGATGGGGAATGTTCCTTTGCCGGTCAGTATCTGACCCTGCTTGAGGTCGAGGGCAAGGATCTGACCGAGGCCTATCTGACGGTCCTGGCCGGTAAGTACTCACCTGAGGCTCTGGCCTATCGGATTCACAGCGGTCTCAGTGACGAAGAGACACCCATGGCCGTCCTGGTTCTGGAGATGGTTCCGGCCGTGGTCAGTGGCGTGGTCTATACGGCTGATCCGGGCGGGAAAGAAGAGGATGTCATCTTTGTCCATGCCACCCGGGGATTGGGTGAGGATCTGGTCAGTGGCCGGGTCTTGCCCGAGGTCTATACCCTGGGCCGGGACGATGGCCGGGTGCTTGCCCGGGAACAGATTCAGGGGAAGCGGGCTCTGCTCAGTGATCTGCAGTTGGCGCGGATGGCAGGGCTGGTGCGTCTGGTGGTCAGTTATTTTGGTGTGCCCCAGGATATTGAGTGGGCCTATTCCGAAAATGGTGAACTGGTCTTTCTGCAGGCGAGACCTCTGGAGGTCCAGACTCGGCCAGAACGCGATCCGGCGATGCTTCAGCCGGTCGAACTGACCCGGGAACCTTTGATTCAGGGGGGAACCATGGCAGCCCCTGGTCTTGCCTGTGGGCCGGTCTGGGTGGTGGATGCGGATCATCTTCCGGAACAGGTCCCGTCTGGTGCGATCCTGGTGGTCAGGGAGACCCTGCCCAGTCTGGTCAGGGTCCTGGACCGGGTCTCCGGTGTTCTGGCCGAGTTGGGCAGTTCTGCCGGCCATTTTGCCACGGTCTGCCGTGAGTTTGGTGTGCCCCTGTTGCTGGGGCTGGAATCTCGGCTGCAGGGGCTTGAGCAGGGACAGACACTCACCCTTGATGCCGATGCCAGGCGGGTCTATGACGGCGATGTCCGGGCGCAATTGCCAGCGCAGGCACGCTCGGTTCGGGGGCAGGATCTGCCCTATTATCGCAAGCTTCGCTCCCTGCTCGATTTTGTCACTCCCCTGCGGCTGGTCGATCCCCAGGCCGATGATTTTGTGGCCGGGTCGTGTCGCTCTCTCCATGATGTCATCCGGTTTTCCCATGAGTGGGCGGTTCGTCTGATGTTTACGGCCGGTGATCGGATTGGAGGACGCTCGCGGGGGCGCAAGAAGCTGCGCTCAGACCTGCCTCTGGATGTCTTTCTGGTTGATGTCGGTGGTGGTCTGGACGAGAAGGCCCGGACCCGGGCAGAGATTGGAATTGAGCAGGTCTTTTCTCTGCCCTTTCTGGCGCTCTGGCAGGGCCTGAATGATCCTGCAATCCGCTGGCAGAATCGCAGCCATTTTGACTGGAAGACCTATGACGAGGTGGCCCTGGCCGGCGGGGTCGGCGGCGGCAGTTCAGCCCAGCTGGCCAGTTATGCGGTTCTGGGTGCTGAGTATGTCAATCTGAACATGCGCTTTGGCTACCACTTCACCCTGGTTGACGCCATGTGTGGTGAGCGGCCCGGGGCCAATTACTGTCAGTTCCGTTTTGCCGGGGGGGGCGGTGATTTTTCCGGTCGGGCCCTGCGTATTCTGTTTGTCACTGAAATCCTGCAACGGTCTGGTTTTCAGGTCGAAGCCCTGGGTGATCTTCTGGATGCCCGGCTTTCCGGTTTGAATCGTCTGGACACCGAGGCGGCCCTGGTCCTGATCGGCCGCCTGCTCGGGGCCACCAAGCTGATGGACATGGCCCTGGATTCTGAAGAGACGGTTGTGGCCTATGTGGAGGCCTTTCTCGCGGGCAGGAGCCATTTTCTGGGGAGCGAAGACTGATGACCTATCAGATGACCTGGATCACGCCGCAGCTGGCCGTGGGCTATGCGCCCATGTCCTACGCCGAGCTGGATACCATTCGTGAGCAGGATATCAGCGGGATTGTCAATCTCTGTGGTGAGTTTTGTGACCTGCATGAGCTGGAGGAGCAGTCCGGCTTTGAGGTCTATTATCTGCCGGTGCCTGATGAGTGTGCCCCGGATATGGCGGCCATGGAACAGGCCCTTGAGTGGTTGGATGAGGCCCTGTACCTGAAGAAAAAGATTCTGGTCCACTGTCGGCACGGTCATGGCCGGACCGGGACCTTTGTCTCGGCCTATCTTCTCCGGCGCGGTCTTGGCCTCAAGCGGGCCGAAAAGACCTTGAAGAAGACCCGGGCCAATCCCACCAATTACAGTCAGTGGAAACTGCTGCGCCGGTACGGAAAGGAACAGGGCCAGCTCGACCTGCGTGAGGCCACCATTGAAGACAAGCAGACCGTGGATCTCCTGCCTTTTCTTCAGGAGTACCGTGGCCTGCTGGCCGAGGCCGAGAGGCTCCGTGATCCTGGCGGCAAGGGCCTGCCGCTGGAGGTCGAACGCTGCTGTCACAATTATTTTGAGCTGGGGCTGATTGAGGCGGTCTTTGTCAGTTTTACCATCAATCGGACCCACAACCGTGTCCGGCGGACAGAGATCGTGGAGCGGGCCCTGGCCCTGGCTGCGGAGATGAAGGAGCTGCGGCAGGAATATGGCCAGGAGCACTGGCGGGCGGTGCAGGAAGTCATTGCCCGGCCGGGCTACGCCTGCCCGCTGCTGGAAGGCGGTGCCTGTCTGATCCACGAGAGTCGTCCCCTGCGCTGTCGCTGTCTGGATGATCAGAATCAGAACCGGCGTTTGAGCGAGCTGACCAGTGAAATCTCCCGCAATGTATTCCTGGTTTTGACCGGTGAGTTCCCGCCTGCCGGGCCCTTGCGTTTTTCGCTGTTCGATACGATTTCGGGTCGCTTTGTACAGCAATACTTTCAGGCCATGCTTGGTCGTGGTGGAGAGGGGTGAGCCAGTGAGTGACCGGATGAAAAAGATGATCATCGTTGATGATGAACCGGATCTCCTGATCCTGTTGCAAAAGGTCCTGGAGAAGAAGTGCAACTGTCGGGTCGATATTGCCCGTTCCGGGGCGGAGGCCCTGGCTCTGGCCGCTGAAGAACTGCCGGACGTGGTTCTGACCGATGTCAAGATGCCGCACATGGATGGCTTTCAGCTCCTTGAGGAGTTGAAGAAGCTGGATGAGACCATAACCATCCTGGTCATGAGCGCCTTCGGGACCATTGAGGTGGCGGTTCAGGCCCTGAAGCAGGGGGCCTATGATTTCTTTGAAAAGCCCTTTGATAATGCGGAAATCATCCGGGTGGTCCGGCGGGCCATGGAGCGCACCCAACTCCTGCGGGAGAATCAGGCCCTCCAGCGGTATCTGACCCGGGTTGATCAGCCGTCCGAGTTTGTCGGTAGCAGCCCGGCCCTGATGCAGACCGTTGATCTTCTTCACCGACTGGGGCAGGGTGATGCCACGGTCCTGATCCGGGGGGAGTCCGGGACCGGCAAGGAGGTGGCGGCCCGGACCATACACGCCAGGAGTTCCCGGGCAGGCCGCCATATGGTGACCGTCAACTGTCCGGCTCTGCCTGAACAGATTCTCGAGAGTGAGCTGTTCGGCTACAGCAAGGGGGCCTTTACCGGTGCAGATCGCAAGAAGGACGGTCTCTTTCTCGAGGCCGACGGCTCAACCATTCTCCTGGATGAGATCGCAGATATCCCCATCGGTCTGCAGACCAAGCTTCTCCGGGTTCTCCAGGAGAAGGAGATCCAGCCCCTGGGCCAGACCCGGACCTTTAAGGTTGATGTCCGGGTCCTGGCCTCCACCAACCAGAACCTTGAGGCCAAGATTGCCCAAGGTGAGTTCCGGGAGGATCTGTACTATCGGTTGAACGTGATGAGTGTGGTCATGCCCAGTCTGACCCGGATGCGGGAAGATATCCCGTTACTGGCCCAACATTTTCTGGCTCGGTATGGGGCTGAATATCAGCGTCCCAATCTGGAGCTGAGTCCGGATGCCGTCCAGGTCCTCATGGCCCGGGAGTGGAAGGGCAATGTGCGTGAGTTGCAGAATGTCATCAACCGGACCGTGTTCCTGGCCCCCGGGCCCCGGATCAGCGCGGCTGATCTCCTCTGCGCCGAGGGGCAGGGGGCAAATCCTGTGGAGAGCCCTGAATGCGTCTTTGATGGACTGCGGAGCCTGAGTTATAAAGAGGCCAAGGCCCAGGTGGTGGATCGTTTTACCATGGCCTATCTCGGTCATTCCCTGGAAGAGAGCCAAGGCAATGTCTCGGCCGCAGCCCGGACCAGCGGCATGGAGCGTCAGGCCTTTCAACGCCTGATGCGTCGTCACGGGCTCAGTGGAAGTGACTATAAGTCTTCGTGATGGCGTTGATTTAAATTTCTGCAAGTGCTGTTCCGTTCGGAATCGCATCTTTTTTGTTTCCCTGCATCTTTTTTGTTTCACTTCTCTGTCCGGTTTTTCCCCGCTTTCTGGCACTGACTCTTGTGTCTGATCCCCCTCTTCTTTTTTAATCCCCTCTTTTGACAGTGCATTTTTAATTGTGAGCCAGAAAGCGATTTTTGGCACTGAAAATGCAATGTATTCACCAGTAACTGCAGGTGTTAGCCAGAACTCAAGAGTTGAGAGAGTGGCTGTGTTCTTACTTTCAAAGTTCTGTGGAACCGGGCTGACAGCGGAAAAGATGCAGACTTCTGGTTGGGGTGTGAACACGATTTGATCGGAAACAAGGACCGCCAATGACGTGCTTCAAAAAAGTTGCACCTGGTTTATGCTGGTTAAAATCCATGATTTCTCTGGTGATTTTGTTGCCAGGGCTTGTGATGTTGTTCCCGGTCCAGGCCTGGGCCCTGCAGACCCACGGTCCGCCTGAGGCGATTATTGTCCACCAGATGGCCCATGTCTTCTACCTGGGTGCCCTGGTCTACCTGTTCTGGGACCTGCGCCGCACTGCTACTCGAGGCCGTGGCTGGCGGATGCTTCAGATTTTCTGCGTCCTGATGATGGCCTGGAACGTCCTGGCCTTTATTGGCCATCTATCGACCCTGGCCATGCAGAGCACGGATTTCTCGCATGAATTCGGCTATCTCTCCTCAATGATGCTGGGGCCGTTTTCGGCAATCAAGCTGGTTCATTATTTTACCCGGCTTGATCATCTGATCCTGGTTCCGGCCCTGCTTATCCTCTTCCTCAGCCTTCGCTCGCTCTATCGCAGCTCTGAAGAGGGGGAAGAGTTATGACCAGTTTGCCGCTCTTTCCAGCCATTTTTACCGATATGGCCGGCTCGGGGCTCATTATTATCCTGTCCGCCCTGTCTCTGCGTTACGCCTATCTCCTGACCCGTCGAGATCCTGATAATTTCCTCTGGGGATTTCTCTTTTATTTTTGTATCACCCTGACCATTTTCTCCATTTCCCGGGCCGTGGGCCATCTGGTCAAGCAGATGCTTCTCATCGGTGGTCAGGGAGAGCTGTGGAACGAGCTGTCGCCCTTTTCCGGGGGCCTCAATACCCTGCTCATGATTTCACTCTCGGCCGTGATTGTCTTTTATCATAAGGGGGTCGAGGGGTATCAGGCCATACGACGCAAGGCCCTGAGTCTCAAGGAGGCCAATGAGCGGCTCAATGAGGCTGCAGATCAGTTGCGCAAGATGAATCTCCATCTGGAAGAGCGGGTGGAGGCCCGGACCGCCGAGCTGTCGGCCTCTGAACAGAAATTTCGTCATTTCTTCAGTAATTCAAAGGATATGGTCTATTTCTGTAATGCCGAGAATCGTCTGGTGAACATGAACAGGTCTGGTCTTGAGATGCTGGGCTATTCAGTGGACAATCCGCCGACCCTGGGGCTGGTCGATCTTTTCTTGCACGAGGAAGACCTGGAACAGTATTTCAATTCGATTCTGAGAGATGGTTTTGTCCGCGATCAGGAGGTGGAATTTGTCAAGAAGGATGGTTCGGTGCTCTATGTCCATCTTTCGGCCAACGGGGTCTTTGATGAGGATGGTGAGTTCACGGGGTGTGAGGGGATTGCCAAAGACCTGACCCGGGTCAAGCTGATGATGGGCCAGCTGGCAGGCAGTGAAAAGATGGCCTCGGTCGGGCAGATGGCCGCCGGTGTGGCCCATGAAATTAATACCCCCCTGGGCGTGATTCTGGGCTATGCCCAGCTGATGATGGATGATTTCGGTCCTGAGACCGAGGAGCGTCAGAACCTGGAGATCATCGAGCGTCAGACCAAAGCCTGCCGCAAGATTGTGGCCGATCTCCTCAAGTTCTCCCGCCAGTCCGAGAGCGCCCGGGAGCAACTCTCCCTCAATGAGGTGATCAGGGACGTGCTGGCCGTGACCGAGCATACCCTGAACATGAATCATATTACGGTCCATCGCCATTTGACCCCGGATCTGCCCCTGGTGATCGGAGACTCGGAAAAGTTGCGTCAGGTCTTTGTCAACTTTATCAATAACGCCCATCATGCCATGGAAGAGAAGGGGGGCGGAGATCTTTTTCTGGAAACCCGTTCGTTGCCCGAATCAGGTGAGGTAGAGGTCATGGTTCGGGATACCGGCCATGGCATTCCGGAGAAGATCAGGGCCCAGATCTTTGATCCCTTTTTTACCACCAAGTCGGTGGGCAAGGGAACCGGTCTGGGGCTCTCGGTCTCCTATGGGATTATTCAGGAGCAGGGGGGGCGAATCGAGGTGGAGAGTCTGGCTGCCAGCGAAGCGCAGGGCCCAGAGTTACCGGGTACTGCTTTTCACGTCTACCTGCCGGTCCTGCCTGCTGATCTCACTTCGGAACTCACTCTATAGGGCCGTTGGCTGGAGCATTCAATTGATACACGGAGAGGTCGTATGGCTGAGATAATGGCTTTGGATGATGTGCAGGACGCCACGATTCTGATTGGCAAGATACTGCGTAAAAAGGGCCATGCGGTTCACACCTTTACAGAAGAAGATGAGGCCGTGGCCCATGCCCGCAAGAATCATGTGGACCTGGCCATACTCGATATCAAACTTAAAAAAATGAGTGGGCTTGAGGTGCTGGCCCTCTTGAAAGAGGTGCAGCCCGAGATCCAGGCACTCATGTTGACGGGGTATCCGACCATTGAGACGGCCCGTGAGGCAATTTCTCTGGGTGCTGTCGAGTACTGTGTCAAGCCCATTGATCGGGATGAACTGGAAGACAAGGTTGAAAAGATCCTGGCCAGCATCGGCAAGGGGAAGAAATGAACTCAGGGTGGAGCAGGGGTTGAGCAACATGGGCAGATCCGAAGTCCGGGACAAGGAGGCGCAGTGAAGGAGCGGCAGTATCTGCAGGTCTACCAGAAGGTGACCCGTCTGATCAGCATGGTCCTTGATCATCAGCAGGTCATGGATGCCGTGGTCCGTGAACTGCCGGAGCTTCTGGCCATCGATGCCGCGACCATCCGTCTGGTTGATGCCTCGACCAACACCTTTGTCCTGGGGGCGGCCCATGGCCTGTCCCTGGAATATCTCTCCCGGAGCCAGATTGACTCCGAAGAGACCATGGAAATGATCCGCTCCGGCCGGCCCGTGGCCCGGACCGACATTGGAGAGGATCAGGAATTTGCTGACCGGGATGCGGCGGTCCGGGAGGGGGTCAGGAGTGTGCTCACCCTGCCCATTCTGTTTCAGGACGCCCTGATCGGTATCCTCCGCCTCCTGACCCGCAGTGAGCGGGTCTTCAGTGAGGAGGAGATTTCGTTTTCCATGGCCCTGGCAGAACAGCTGGGAATCGCCATTGCCAACGGTCGAATGTTCAAAGACATGGAGAGTCGAGTCGATTTCCTGCGTGAGGTCCAGGAGATTTCGGCCCTGGTGAATTCGAGCCTGGATCTGGATCTGATTCTCAACAGTATGGTTGAAAAACTGCCCAATTCCATGGGGGCCAAGGGCTGTACCATTCGCCTGCTCCAGCCGCAGACGAATCAGCTGGAACTGGTCGCGGCCCATGGTCTTTCGCAGGGCTACCTGGAACGGGGCCAGGTCGGGGGTGAGAAAAATATCAGGCGGGCCCTGAGCGGAGAGACGGTCTCGGTCTATGACGTGGCCCATGATCACCGGATTGATTACGGGGAAGAGATGGCCGCCGAGGGCATCTGCTCATTGTTGTCCGTCCCGCTCAAGGTCGGTGGCGAGGTGATTGGAATTATCCGTATCCTCAGTGGTGAACACCACAGTTTCACCAGCAGTGAGATCAACTTTGCCGAGACTGTGGCTGAGATCAGCGGGACCGCGATCCAGAATGCCAGGACCTATCGGAAGATTACCCTGCTCTTTAACCAGATTGAGGAAAGTGAGCGTTTTGTTGCCAATATCCTCAACTGCATTCGCCCCCAGTTGCTGGTGGTGGACCGGGACAAGCATTTGGTTCTGGCCAATCATGCCCTGCTTGAGGCCGTTGGCCGCACCGAGGCCGAGGTCCTGGGGATGGATTATCGGGGTCTGTGGGATCATGAGGAGTGTCAGGAGGCACTCTGTCCCGTGGATCAGGTCCTGGCCGATGGTGAGTCGTCCACCTCTATCCATCAGACCCTGCAGGACGACGGTGTGCACTGGGTGGAGCGGACGGCATCACCCATGCGTGATGAGCAGGGTCAGGTGGAGTATGTGATTGAGATTATCCGTGATATTACGGCAAAACATCGCTTCGAGGAGGAACAGCTGGAGCGGGTGAAGCTCCAGGGCGTGGTTGAACTGGCCGGGACCGTGGCCCATGAGATCAACTCCCCCTTGTTTGCGGCACTGGGGACGGCCCAGCTCCTGGAGGAGGATATCGCAGACGAGCAGGCCCGTGTGGACGTGGCGACGATTGTCCGTAATTTGAAGATGATCGGTGAGTTGACCGCCAAGATGACCAGAATGACCGGTTATGAAAGTCGGGAGTACGTCGGCAACACCAAGATTGTCGATCTGAAATAAAGGATACCCGGAAGCCATCAGCCGCCCCCTGAAATGCGCGGTTGTATCAGTCCAGTTGAGCAAAGGAGGAACGAGCCTATGGCTGCACTGTATTAGCATGATTTTGAAGGAAATTTTCCGGTCGGACAGGACCGGGGAAGGAGTCAGCTGTTTGTGGTCAGTGGCTGGTCATATTGAGATGAAATGACCAGTCTGTACAACCAATTCAAGGGAGGACGGCATGAAAAGAATTACCTTGCTGTGCGGTATTGTCCTTGCAAGCATCATGCTTGTGAGTTCTGGGGCCTGGGCCGTGGATGCCACGGTGAGCGCCAAAACGATTAAAGCGGGGGGCGCCATTTCGGTGAGCGGTACCATTGATCCGGGCCAGGATCTGTATGTGGTTGTGAGTACCGACAAGATGTTTACTCCGGCAGATGCGCCGGGACCCAAGGAGCAGAAACGGCTGCTTAAAGGGAAAAATGGCAAGAACGCCTTTGGTTCGACCGCCATTCCGGCCACCTATTATGTGGTGACCTCAAATCCGGACAGTCTGGCTACCTCGAAAGAGGCTTGGAAGGGTCAGACCAAGGGCCTCTTTGCCTTTCAGCCCTTCAAGTACAAGGTTCGAGTCAACAAGATCAATCAATGGGGTGAGATCGATTCCGCAGTCAAGGGGATGCTCGGTCCGGTCAATTCCGAAGATCAGTGGAAGTTCCTGGCCTTTACCCATGAAGACAAGTTCGGTATCAATACCATTGCCAAGGAAAGCCCTGTCGGCGGCGGTAATGCCCGGATGATCATGACCGATTATACTCAGAAATCCGAGGCCTGGAACAAGGGTGTGTCCATGCAGCTTGACAAGGCCACCGGCAAGTTCTCGGTCTCCATGCCCCCCTACAAAAACCTGGCCCCGGGCACCATCCTTGGTGTCTATGTCAATGGGCAGAAGGTTGATACCGTGAGCATTGAAGCCTCTACCTTTTTCTTCAAGACGGCCAATGTCTACATGAACCCGATCATCGTCTTTGGCGGTGCCTTTGTCATCGGCGTTCTTTTTGTCATCATGGGCGCGGCCGGTGGTCTGTTCACCGCGGCCTTCCAGATTACGGTCATCGGCACCAAGGGTCCTATCGGTATCAATGCCGGTAACACCATCAAGCCCACCAACCTCTTCCTGACCATGTGTTCACCGATCACCGGTCTTGCCAACTACTTCAAGGAAAAACGTTTTGCCTATCCGGTGGCCATCTTCTTTGCCATTGGTATCGTCCTTGGCGCCTTCTTTATTGGCCCCCCGCTGTCAGCCAAGTACTTGAATCTGGCGGCCTTTAAATTTTATCTGGGCGTGATCTGCTTTATTATCGGTGTGAAGCTGTTCATTGAATCCCTGCCCTCGTCCATCGAGAAGAAAAAGGCCATGAAGGCCATTGTCCAGAAGTTCAACGCCGCAGTCAAAGAGGCCAAGTCTTCGGGCAAGGCCATGGAGATGGGCAAGGTCGAGTTTGACAAGTTTAACTTCATTCAGTTTGATATGCGTTTCTGGGGTGAGACCTTTGTCGCCCGGCCCCTGATGATGCTGGTCGGTGGTGTTCTGATGGGTATCATTGCCTCGGCCTTTGGTGTTGGTGGTGGTTTCATGTTTATGCCCTTTATGACCACCCTGGTTGGGTATCCCATGTATCTGGCCGTGCCCATTGCCCTGGCCGGAACCTTTGCCACCTCAATTGGCGCTGTGGCCAAGTATGCCCTGCTCGGCTATCAGCCTGACTGGATCATGGCGGCCCTGATAGCGGCCGGTGCCATGTGTGGTGGTGCAGTTGGTCCCAAGATTCAGAAGAAGCTGCCTGAGATCTTTCTCAAACGTCTCCTGGCCGGTGCCCTGATTCTGACCTGTCTGAACTACACTGGTCTGCTCTGGTTCCTGCGTTAAGCCTTTATTGGTACGGGGAGGCCAGAAAAAACCAGGTCTTCCCGGTTTTTTTCAGCCCCGGTCGGATCACCCGGCCGGGGCTGAATGCTCCTTGCTGGTGACAGGGTGGTGGATGGTCTTGTGAGTTTGAAGAATTTGGAGGAATATCAATGAAGAAAACAGTATTCAGCATGTGCGGCATGTGCACCGTACGCTGCCCGATCCGAGTCGAGGTCGAGGACGGTGAGGTGACCTGGATCGAGGGGAATCCGCACCTGCTCAAAGGAGCTCTCTGTGCCAAAGGATCGGCGGGAACGGCTCTGCTCAAAGATACGGAGCGCCCGCAGCAGCCCCTGATCCGGGTCGGCGGTCGCGGAGCCGGGCGCTGGCGGAAGGCCAGTTGGCCCGAGGCTCTTGATTATGTGGCCGAAAAACTTAAAACAATTAAAACTGAGCATGGGCCGGAGTCTGTGGTCCTCTCCTCGCGCGGCGGTCCCTGGCAGGGCATGTACAAGACCTTTATCCATGCCTTTGGTTCGCCCAACTATACCAATCATGACTGCACCTGCGGTCGCAATACCCATCACGCCAGCCTCTCCATCAATGGGGTCGGGCGCAAGGGTTTTGTCTATGATATTGCCAATTCCAAGCATCTGGTCCTCTTTGGCCGCAATATGTTTGCCTCCATGCGGGTGGCCGAAAATCTCCAGATCATGGACATGCTGGACAGTGGCGGCAGGATGACCTATGTGGATGTCCGTCAGTCCATGACCGGGCTCAAGGCCAGCCGTTTCTTTCAGGTCCGGCCCGGGACTGATTATGCCCTGGCCCTGGGGTTTATTAACGAGATCATCAAACGCGGGATCTATAACAAGGCCTTTGTGGAACGCTATGTCAGTGGCTTTGGTGAACTCTGTCAGTTCATTGAACCCTATACCACGGCCTGGGCGGCCAAGGAATGCGGGGTCAAGGAAAAGTCGATCATCCAGTTCATTGATGAAGTGGCCGAGGATATGCCCAAGGTCATCTTCCATCCGGGCTGGAATCTCTCCCGTTACAAGGATTCCTTTTACGCCAGCCGGGCCCTGCACATCCTCAACGTCCTGATGGGCAATATCGAACAGAAAGGGGCCCTGATTATTCCCAAGGGTGCCGGTGACTGCGGAGCCAAGGGCATTCGTAATCTTGACTGCCCCAAACCGGATATCAAACGAGCCGATGGGGTGGGTTGGAAATACAAGCATTTTGACAAGGGTCCGGGGCTGTCCCATCTCTTTTTCGATGCCATGAAGACCGGTGAGCCCTATCCGGTCAAGGCCTGGATCGCCATGCGGCATGATCCGTTCACGGCCATGCCCGATCCCCAGGCCCAGAAGGAGGCCTATGACAACTGCGATCTGCTGGTGGCCATTGATACTCATTACAGTGAGTTCGCCTGGTACGCCGATGTCATCCTGCCCGAGTCCACCTATCTGGAGCGCGACAACCCCATCTGCCTGCAGAAGGGACCCAAGCCGCGTCTGGCCGTACGCCGTCAGGTGGTGGAGCCGGTTTTCGACACCAAGGCGGGTTGGGAGATTTTTAAACAGCTGGCCGACCGGCTCGATATCGGCGAGCATTTCCCCTATACCACCATCAATGATCTCTATGCCTGGCAGCTTGAGGGCACCGGTCATACCATTGAGGATTTTGCCGAGAAGGGCTTTATCCCGCTCACCGACAAGCCGGTGATGTATGATCCCGAGAAACTGGACGGTCAGTTCAAGACCCCGTCCGGCAAGATCGAGATCATCAGTGAGAAGTTGACCAAGGCCGGGTTTGAATCACTTAAACCCTATGTGAGTCCGGATAAACCGGCCAAGGGTCAGTTCCGTCTGGTCTATGGTCGTTCAGCGGTCCATACCCATGGACACACCATCAACAACCCCCTGCTCCATGAGCTGATGCCGGAAAACAGTCTCTGGATCAATACCAAAGTGGCGGCACGGATGAATGTCAACGAGGGTGACCTGGTGGATGTGATTGCCTCCAACGGGGTCACTGAGACCGGTCAGGCCCATGTCACAGACTTTATCCATCCTGAATGTGTCTATACCGTGCATGGTTTCGGTCGGCAGGTACCTTTGCAGACCAAGGCCTATCATGCCGGATTCAGTGATCAGAAGCTGATGATCGGCCTGCTGGACAACTGGGACCAGGTCGGTGGAGCCATCAATCTCTGTGAGGTTTTTGTCACGGTGCGGCGCAGCAGCAGGAATCCCAAGAGGAGGGTTGAGTTATGAACAAATACAGAATCCACCTCAATACAAGACGATGCATCGGCTGCCACGGCTGCGAGGTGCATTGTAAGACCAACAAAAATCTGCCTCCCGGACCGATCCTGTGCGAGATCGATCATCAGCCGGTGGTGATGCTCAAAGGAGTTCCCAGGACCGAGTTCTCGTTCCGCTCCTGTTATCACTGTGAGGACCCCTTCTGCGTGCCGATCTGCCCCACCGGGGCCATGATCAAACGCGGAGACGGGATTGTTTATGTGGACCAGGAAAAATGTATCGGCTGTATGGCCTGTGCCGGGGCCTGCCCCTGGGGCGTGCCTCAGCACAACCCTGAGACCAATAAGGCGGTCAAGTGCGATTACTGCATGGACCGGGTTGATGCAGGTCTGAAGCCGGCCTGTGTCACCAAGTGCACCACCCTGGCCCTCAAGTTTGTCATCATGACCGAGGTGTGATTGCAGATCTTCCTGGCTGCAGGCACTGTTCCAGGCGAGGGGGGTCGACCAGGCAGATCTGTTGTTTTGTCCGGTTGATTCCCCTCGTGTTGTTTTCTGCTCTGTTGAATGGTCTGGGGCGCCTGCTGCCCCTGGCCCTTCTGGGAGGGGACGTTTTGAATAATTTGTTGACCTTTTGTTGTGTTTCCGTGATACTTCCTGCAGGATGTAGGTGAAAACCTTTTGCCTATGTAGGAAAAATCCTACAACATCATTTCATGCGGGGAATAATGATGTTAGAAACGCGGCTGACAAAATTATTTATTTCTCTGGGGCTTGGTTTTACCATGATCCTCGGAGTGCTCTTTGCCATGGCCTGGTATTACGAGCAGGAGAGTGTTGTTGAAATGGCCATGGCAACGGCTCGCACCAGTGCCGGCAAGGATCTGTTGTATCGAGATTTTCTGGTTCGGCAGGGTGCGGTCTATATGGCGATGGACAAGATTGGTCCGGAGGAGAATCTTGTCCGTCCGGACCGGGATATTGCCAAACCCGATGGCACGATGCTGACCATGGTGACCCCGAAACGATTTCTCAATCTGATCACCGCAGCAGACGCCGAAAGCTTTTCGTTCAAGGCCGCGATCAAGACCTTTATCCCGCTGGGGACGGAAGACATCCCTGATTCCTGGGAGGAGCGCTCCTTGCAGGCCCTGAGGGCCGGGGCGCTGGAGGTCGGGGAACTGAAGGTTGTCGCTGGTGAGTCGGTCCTGCGCTATATGCGTCCGGCCTATGCCACACCCACCTGTGTCCGTAACCGTCCAGGGACCGGTCTGCAGGAGGGTGATCTTTTGGGGGGGATGAGTTTGCAGGTGCCCATGGCCCCTTATCAGGAGATCTTTGGCCGCCATATTCGCCTGATTGCCTTGATTATGTCCCTGTTCTGGCTGACCGGTCTGGTCTCTTTGTTGATTGTCCTGAGGTGTCTGTCAGGCCAGAACCAGAGTCTGCGGGCGGCCCTCATTGAGCAGCGGAATCAGGCCGAGCAGGCCCGGGTGGCTCAGGAGGAACTGGAAAAGACCTTTGATGCCATCACTGATATCATCACGGTCCAGGACGCGCAGATGCAGATCATCAAGGTGAACAGTGCGGCCTGTGAGCTCCTTGGTGCCACTTCGGAAGAGTTGATCGGTAAAAAATGTTATGAGGTCTTCCGCGGTACCCTCTTTCCCTGCGAGGGATGCCCGGAACTCCTGATCCATGCCGGAGAGGAAAACCATCGGGCAATCATTGAACATCAGAATCTGGGCAAGATTTTTGATGTGTCGGCCGTCCCGATCCTTGATCGTGCGGGGCAGGTGACGGCCATCGTCCATTGTGCCAAGGATATCAGCGAGACCAGGCGCCTTGAGCGACAGTTGTCCCAGGCCCAGAAGATGGAGGCCATCGGTATCCTGGCCGGGGGAATTGCCCATGATTTTAACAATATTTTGACGGTGGTCATGGGCTATGGTGATCTGGCCAAACTGGCCCTGGAGCGTGAGGGCAAGGGGTCTGTGCTGGCGGACGTGGAGGAGATCCTGCGGGCAACGCAGCGGGCCAAGGACCTGGTTCGCCAGATCCTGACCTTCAGCCGGACCAGGGAGCAGGCCCATGAGCCCCTCTATATCCAGGCCATTGTCAAAGAGGTCTTGAAGTTTATTCAGACGGTTAAACCCGCCTCAGTGAGTCTGCATCAGGAAATTGACGAGACCTGTGGGTTGATTGTTGGTGATCCCTCACAGATCCATCAGGTGGTGATGAATCTGTGCACCAATGGCTGTCAGGCCATGCAGGAGCGTGGTGGGCGACTGGAGGTTCTGCTGCAGCCCCTCGAGGTCAGTCACGAGGGCCAGATAGTGGAACTGGATCTGCCTGTGGGCCAATATGTCTGCCTCTCGGTCAGGGACAGCGGGTCTGGAATCGAGGAATCCATTCTGGCCCGGATCTTTGAACCCTATTTTACCACCAAGGCCAAGACTGAAGGCACTGGGCTTGGTCTGTCGGTGGTCCATGGCATTGTTCAATCCATGGGTGGGGCGATCAGTGCCATGAATGTTCCCACCGGTGGTGCGCTGTTCAAGGTCTATTTCCCGGTTCATCTGGGCGCGCAGTTTATTCCTGAAACCGAAACCCTGGCCGGTCAGATTCCCAGGGGCAGCGAGTCGGTTCTGGTGGTTGACGACCAGGCGAATCTGGGGGCGGTGCTGGGCCGAATCCTGCGTGAACTCGGCTATCAGGTTGACAGTTGCGTCAGCTCTTCCCAGGCCCTGCAGGCCTTTTCGAAGCAGCCCGAAAAATATGATCTGCTGATCACTGATATGGATATGCCGGAGCTTTCCGGGATGGATCTGGTCCGTTCTGTACGCTTGCTCCGGCAGGATATACCGGTTATCATCTATACGGGTATGAGCGGTGGCCTGTCTGAAGATGAGGCGGCGGAGTTGAGGGCGCAGGTCCTGTTTAAGCCCCTGCGGCTCAGCGAACTGGCCTGTACCATCCGTCAGGCCCTGGTACCTCGTAAATCCTAAAGTGACGCAAGATTACGAAGGGATTTGGCGGGACAACAAGGCACGGCTGGCGGCGCATAGCAGCGCTATGTAACAGAAGCCGTAACGCAGTTGGCTCGTCAAATAACAAGTAAGATGCGACAGTTTAAGCTTTACGCGGTACTAGATGCTGTGACAAAAGAATGATTTTTTCGGGTTGTTTCCTGGGCTTGTCCCGGGTTTCTGGACCTGTGTGGCGTATCTGAATCGGGCATGAGGAATAATGGAAGTCTTCAACAGTGTTCTTGACTGGCTGTATTATGATCTGATCGGGCCACTTTTCTCCCTGACGGCCAGGACCATGGATCTGCTCTTTCTCATGCCTATGGGGCGGTTCGGGGTGCCAGAATGGCTGCAGGTGGTGCTGGTGTCGGTATTGACCGTGTTGTTTGCCTTCTGGCTGCGGCGATTGTTCAAGGTTGAGGAGCGGATTGCAGCCTTCAGGGTCTCCTTTGTTGCCAAACGTGAGCAGCAGATGGAGTTGCAGATGATCACCGAAAAGCACAGTCGGGAGGCCCTCTACCGCTGTACTGATGAGGAGTTGAACCATGATTTTAACATCTATCTGGCCCAGCATTATGCCCGCTATGTCTCGATTTACCTCCTGCCCCTGTTTTTGACCCTGGCCTGGCTCAACCGTTCTTTGTCCGAGGAGTGGCTGACGACCCATTACGGTGTCCCCTTTGTCCTGCCGGCACCTGCCAATTCCATGGGTATAGAGGGTCTTTCTGTGACCTTTGTCTTTCTCGTGACCTATGTGATCGCCCTGATCATCGGTTTTAACCTCCATCGGTTTCGCTCACTCCTGCCCGCCTCCTGATTGTCCGCTCTGGTCGTTTTTCCTGCCTCTTCCCGGGTGCCGGACGCATCTCCAGCCCCTTCCTGTCCATAAAGCGATTGAATTGTCCTGGGCCATGGGCTAAAAGAATGGCTGGCAGGAAGTGTCCTGCGGGTTTTTCAAGCTGACCTGCGGGGGGATGTGGTCTGCCCTTTGTATCGGCTGTGAGTTGTGGAGTGTAGGCTGTGGGATGCCGGGTGTCGGCTGAAAAATATGTCTGCCTGGTTGCCGCAGGACCAAAAGGTCTGGCGGCGTGAGTGTTGGTTGCAGGAGAGGAGTGTCTGGTGCAGATAGCCCTGATTCAGATGAACCCGGTGATTGGTGATTTTGCGGTCAACAGTGGCAAGATCCTCGCCCGGGCCCGGGCGGCCGCTGAACTGGGCTGTGAGCTGGCCATCTTTCCGGAACTGGCCCTTTCCGGTTACCCGCCCCAGGATCTGCTTGATCGGAACTCTTTTCTGGCCGATCATGATCTGGCCCTGCAGCGTCTGGCCGGAGATCTGCCCCCGGGGCTTGCGGTTCTGCTGGGCTGCGTTGAACAGCGCCCTGCGGCTCGAGGCCGGAGGCTCTATAATGCGGCTCTTCTGCTCAGGGATGGAGCCATTCAGTATCGGGTTCGCAAACAGCTGCTGCCCAGCTATGATGTCTTTGATGAACGGCGTTATTTTGAGCCTGGCCCTGCGGCCCAACTCCTGCAGCTGGGTGGCCTGACCCTGGCCGTGACGATCTGTGAGGATATCTGGCAGGCCGAGATCGGACATTACGGAATCGATCCGGTCCGTGATCTCTTTGATCTGGCCGAGGAACGGGGTCAGCGGATCGACGCGGTGCTCAACCTTTCGGCCTCGCCCTTTCAGCGGGACAAAGAGCGGGTCCGTCTGGGCTTGTTCCGGGGGATCTGCGCCAGCCATCAGGTGCCGCTGCTCTTTGTTAATCAGGTGGGTGGCCAGGATTCCCTGCTCTTTGGCGGGCGCAGTCTGGTCATGGACCGGCAGGGGCGGATCACGGCCAAGGCCCTGGAGTTTGCCGAAGACCTGCTGGTGGTGGACAGTGAGACCTGGCAGGGTGAGATTCGCTCCCCCGTCGAGGAGGACGAGCTGGCCGCGGTCCATGATGGACTGGTCATGGGGCTGGCCGATTATGTGCGTAAATGCGGTTTTCGTTCGGTGGTACTGGGGCTCTCCGGTGGAATCGACTCGGCCCTGACCGCTGCCCTGGCTGTTGCGGCCCTGGGGCCGGAGAACGTCCTGGGGGTGGCCCTGCCTTCGCCCTACAGTTCGGACGAGTCCCTGGCTGATGCCCGGGCCCTGGCGACAAATCTGGGCTGTTCCTTCGAGGTCATCCCGATTGCCCCGCTGTTCACGGCCTTTCGCGCAAGCCTGGCCCCACTCTTTGCGGATCGGCCCGAGGATCTGACCGAGCAGAATCTCCAGGCCAGAATCCGCGGCAATCTGCTCATGGCCCTGTCCAACAAGTTTGGTCATCTGCTGCTCTCCACCGGCAACAAGAGTGAGCTGGCCGTGGGCTATTGTACGCTCTATGGAGATATGAGCGGCGGCCTGGGAGTCATTGCCGATGTGCCCAAGCAACTGGTCTATGAGCTGGCCCGCTATGTGAACCGCAGGCAGGAGCTGATCCCGGAGCGGACCATCACCCGGCCACCCACGGCCGAGCTCAAGCCCGGTCAATGCGATCAGGATGACCTGCCGCCCTATGAGATCCTTGATCGCATTCTCGAACTCTATCTGGAGCAGGGGCTGGGGGTGGCCGCGATCGCGGCACTGGGGTTTGACGAGGCAGTGGTTCGGGACGTGGTCCGGCGCATTCAGGTCAATGAGTACAAGCGGAAGCAGGCGCCTCTGGGACTCAAAGTGACCAGCAAGGCCTTTGGCTTTGGGCGGCGCTATCCCAATGTCCAGAATTATCATGAATAGGTGAGAGACGCCCATGGCTGGAAAGAAACGGAAAACAGGGATTGACTCACCACGCATCCGGCAATTGGCCGTGCTCCTGATCACAGTGGTGGTCCTGACGCTGGTGGTCCGGGAACTGTTCATTAAGCGGCCGGATCAGGTGTATATCACCACCAGTGGTCGCATTGATATGTGTCTTTCCTGTCATCGGGAGGAAAAACTTGATCCGGCCCATGATCCCAAGGTCATTGGTTGTGCCTCCTGTCACCTGGGCGATCCGCTGTCCATTGACAAGGATCTGGCCCATGCCGGGATGGTTATGAATCCCGGTGACCTGCGGGTGGTGGAGAAGACCTGCGGGGTTGAGGGCTGTCATCCCACGGATGTGAAAAAGGTGAAAAATTCACTTATGGCCACCAACCGGGGTATCCTTGGCACCCTGCTCTATTACTGGGGGGAGACCGAGAGTCGCCACACCGATCTGACCGTGGAAAAGCTGCTTGCAAGCGGTGAGACCTCGCTGGCCCTGGATTATTACCGGAAACTCTGCGCCACCTGTCATCTGTGGAAACAGAAGAATGATCTGCCAGGAGCCCCTGATTTTTTTAATGAAAAAGGCGGGGGGTGTACGGCCTGTCATTATATCCTGCCACAAGGTGCAACCCGCAAGGGCGTGACCGAATTTGGGGATGCGGTTCGCAGTGAAGAGAAGAAACCGCATCCCCTGGTGATCAGAAAGGTCCAGGAGGAAAATTGCATCCGCTGTCATAACCGCTCGGGTCGGATCGGTATCTCCTACACCGGGGTTTTCGAGAGTGAAGGCTACGGGACGCCTTTTGAAAAGGGTGGAGTGACCTCAAAACAGTTACCCGGAGCCCGTTTTTATCTGGAGCTGGCCCCGGATATCCATCACACCAAAGAGATGGCCTGTATTGACTGTCATACCCGCAACGAGATCATGGGCGATGGCACCAGTTACAGCCATTACGAGGAACAACTGGAGATCTCCTGTGAGATGTGTCATGTGGCCGGTGGTCCCAGCGGCCTGACCCGCAAGAAGGAACCGGTGACCAATATCAGCCGGCAAGACGGGCAATGGCAGCTGACCGGCAAGGTCAATGACAAGGTGTATCCACTCAATCCACCCAAGGCCGGGGTCTGTGATTTTCCGGCCCACAAACGGGTGAGCTGTGAGGCCTGCCATTCCACCTGGGTGCCGCAATGCTATGGCTGTCATGCCAAGCGTGACGAGTCCGAGACCCATCTGGACAAATTGACCCTTAAAGAGACTGCGGGGATGTGGGAAGAGGGCCGCTCCTATATCCGGTATGAAAAGCCGATGCTGGCCCTCTGGGCCGAAGAAGTGGTGGTGGTCACTCCGGGCTGCCAGGATATCGTGACCCTGATTGACAAGGACGGCAAGGTTGAGGGTGGTTTTAACCGCTTTACCATGGCCGCCATCAATCCCCATACCACCCAGGCCAAGGGGCGGGACTGTGTGGATTGCCATGCCTCCACCCGGACCGTGGGTCTGGGTGAGGGCACGGTCAGCGTCAGGGACGGCAAGTGGTCGTTTCAGGGCGTGGACCAGGGCGTGGATACTGTGGTCGGGCAGACCGTGCCCTTTGACGCCTTTGTCGATATTGATGGAAAGGCCCTGCAGCACGCCTCCCGGCCGGATCTCAGACCCTTTAACGGCGAGGAACTGCGTAAGATCCTTCGGGTGGGGCTTTGCGTTGAGTGCCATAAGGAGTACAGCGACCCCATCTGGAAAGAGTACACCAATCAGACACCCTGTCGTCGTCTGCCGGGGCAGTGATCAGATTTTTGCTTGCCAAAACGTACGCGATGACGTACTCTTTGGGCAGGTTATGAAAGGAGGGGGAAATGGCAACAGTGACAATTACAGAGGCTCGGTCTAACCTCTATGGTCTGGTTGATCAGGTGACGGCAGCGCACCGGCCGGTGACCATTAAGGGGAAGCGGGCAAGTGCAATCCTGGTAGCGGAAGAGGATTGGCAGGCGATTCAGGAGACCTTGTCTCTTCTTTCTGTGCCTGGAATGCGGGAGTCTATTCGTGAGGGCCTTCAGACCCCCGTGACAGAGTGTTCCAAGGAACTTGATTGGTGAGTTGGTCTCTGGTCTATACCAGGCAGGCCCAGAAGGACGCGGGGAAGATCAGTCGCTCAGGTTTGAAGGCACAGGTTGAAAAACTGCTGGTGATTCTGGCAGAAAATCCTTTCCAGAATCCTCCCCCCTATGAGAAACTCGTTGGTGATTTGGGCGGTGCCTTCTCACGGCGGATTAATATCCACCATCGTCTGGTTTATCAGGTGCTGAAAGAGGAGCGGGTGGTCAAGGTGATCCGTCTGTGGACTCATTATCAATAAGCGTGGTAA
>CALENA010000018.1 GCA_937910875.1 uncultured Desulfobulbaceae bacterium
CTTTCTATTCGTGTTCATCAGATAAATGGATTTCTGGTTTATCCGAAAGGTAACTATTCACCGTAATGCCCAGGAATAGCCATAAACCGGGAACTGTAACTGGTCATCGGTGCGCCAGGTTCGTTCATTCTGGACTTTGAAGCATACTTGTGTATGTGAGAAGGTCAGAATGGGCGAAGATGGGGTGCCGCTGAACAGTTACTCCGAAAGTTTATCGGAGACCATGACAGGCCATGAAGAAGAGGCAAAGCCGTTATGACGCCAGAAAGTAGAGGGTGCCGGTGAAGATCAGGCTGATGATGCGGAAGAGCTGGTTGCAGATGATCAGTTCAGCGGCCAGACGGGGCCGGAAGATCCCGGCGTAAAAGGGAAACTGGTGGCGGATGGCCCGTACCGGTGAGGAGAGGATATTGCCGACAATCAGGGCCAGGATGATCTCCTGCTGGCCCAGGCTCCCGTCCTGCAGCAGGGCCCCGGCGGCGGCCAGTCCGGCGGTGAATTCTGCGGCAATATGCAGGGTGATGATGCCCATGGACTGGGGCGAGAGCCAGGGCAGAAAGGAGAGATAGCCGGCCATGATCTGTTCCAGGTCTGTAAAAAAATGTGATCTGTTCATCAGGTAGATGAGAACATAGATCGGCAGGGTGAACTTGATGATCCGGGGCAGTCGTTTCTTGAAGCGTTGGAAGCTGAGAGCGGCCACTTCGCGGAGGTTTTTGTTCCCTGTCTGCTCTTGACCCATGGCGCTGAGGTCGCGATCTGCCGGCGGTTTCAGGACAAAACGGCTGACGACTAGGATGGCCATGGTGCGGAGGAGAGCGGCACCCAGGGTGATGGCCACATAGATCACGGCAGCGCCTTTGATCAGAGAGGCGGTGATGAACAGGACCGTGGGCAAGTGGAGGAAGTAGGTGGGCAGGCTGTTGAAGAGATTGGCCAGGACCAGTTCCTGTTTGGAGATTCGCTGGTCGTTGTAGGCCTCGGCCAGGAGGGTGTTGGCGGCGATTCCCGAGAAGATGGCCAGGGAAAACGAGGCCCCGGTGGTCGAGGAAAGGTTGCTCAGGCGGACCAGAGGGCGGGCCAGCAGGGCGATGCGCCGGGTCCAGTTGAGCGACTCGATGAAGTTTGCGGCCAGCAGGCTGCAGGAGATCAGGATCAGCAGGCGCCCAAGGGGCCAGAACAGATCATGGAAGAGATTGGTGAAGAGTTCCGGCATGACAATCAGCGGGATTCCAGGATCAGTTCGCTGCGGGCGTAAAGGCGTTGCGGATCGTCAAAAAGGGCTAGCCCGGTCAGTGATTGCTTGAAGGGGCTCAAAATTTCCTGGAGTCTGGCCCAGCCGGACTGACTGATCAGCATCCTGGCCCCGTTTTCACGGAGCATTTCCAGGATGGAGTTGACCATGGAGTCTGATCGGGTAATGGTCTGCACAGAATAGTCTGTAAGGCCGGCTCGACTTGCTGCAGCGGCCACGGCTTCATCCAGATGGCCGATTTGATCCACCAGCCCGAGGTCTCTGGCCTGGGCCGCGGTGAAGACTCGGCCCTCAGCGGCCTGGCTGACCTGGCTCATCTCCAGGCCACGTCCTGCGGCTACCACCTCAAGAAATCGGCGATAGCCCCTTTCCAGAGTCAGCTGGAGGGCCTGGGCGAGTTGGGGATTGATTGGCCGGGTGAGATCGGTACTTCCGGAGAGTGCGGTGCTGCCGACTCCATCGTTATAGACGCCCAGTCTGGCCAATGATTCTTCAAAGGTGGGGATGGCGGCAAAGATGCCGATGGAGCCGGTAAGGGTGGCTGGTGCGGCCCAGATCTCGTCGGCTGGAGTGGCGATCCAGTAACCGCCTGAGGCGGCGACGCTTCCCATGGAAACCACCAGCGGTTTGCCGCTTTTCTTGAAGGTGAGCAGTTCCTGGCGGATCAGTTCCGAGGCAAAGGCCGAACCGCCTCCAGAATTAATTCGCAGAACCAGCCCTTTGACATCCGGATCAAGTCTGGCCTTTTTGATCTGCTCGCCAATGGAGTCGGCGCCGATGGCTCCGCTTGGCTGGTAACCGCCCAGAATCGGCCCTTCGGCGATGATAATTGCTATACTGTCTTTTCTCTTCTTTTCCGGGTAAGGTATGCTGTCGCTGCGGAGGTAGTCTGCCAGTGAGATTTGGCTGAAATCCTGTTCTGTATCTGGACTGCTCAGCGTGATCAGATACTCGCTGATCTCCTGTCGCGTCTTGAGTCCGTCAATCAGACCACTTTGCCAGGCAAGGGTTGCCGGGTCACCTCCGGCTGCGGCCAGCTGCTCGACCACTTGGTTGGTGTACTGCTCCACAGTCTTCGGCTGCAGCCCCCGCTCCCGACTGATATCATCTGTGTAGAGCTGCCAGAGGTCGTGGACCAGGGTGCGGTTCTGCTCGCGGGTCTGATCAGAGACCGAGTCGCGACTGAAGGGCTCCACCGCAGACTTGTAGTCTCCGACGCGGAAGATATGGTAGTTGACCCCCAAACGCTCCAGGGCCTCTTTGAAATGGAGACGATAAATGCCAAAACCGTGCAGATCCACCAGGCCCATGGGATTGAGGTAGACCTCGTCGGCGTGGGCGGCCAGATAATAGCTGTGCTGGCGGTAATAGTCTTCGGCGGCAATGACTTTTTTGCCGCTGGAGCGAAATTTCAGTAACTCCCGGGCGATGATCTGCAGTTGATCAAGGCCGGCCTGGTCCAGGTCTTTCAGGTCCAGAAGCAGGCAGCTGATTCTGGGATCGGCTGCTCCGGCCCTGATCCCATCCACCACGTCTTGAAGCAGGGTCTCGTCGGCCAGGCGGCTGATTCGACCCAGGGAGTTCAGGGCCCCGGTAAGAGGATCGGCGATCTTCTGCTCCTCGACGATCTGCCCGGACAGGGTCAGGACCAGGACGGTGTTGTCCCGAACCGTGACCTTGTCATTGCTGAAGGTAAGCATGAACAGGGCGGCCAGAAAAAAGATCAGAATGAGGTTGACCAGCAGAGTCCTGAGCAGGCCCAGAAGTTGTGCCAGCCAGCGCAGAGGCGAGAGGATGATATGGAAAAATGTCTTCATGGATCACTGTGAATGATGGGTTGGTCGTGGCAGGATAAGTGTGTTGACAAGGGTGTTACAGTAGCCATTTTCCGGAGTGAAGTAAAGGCGGCTCTGGTGAAAGGGTGTTGTGGTCTGGAAAAATAAATAAAAACATGGGCTGTTTAACATTAATGGGCTTGCAGATTTAGCGGGTCTGTCTGGGTGATTTCGGGAAATAAAGGGTGGTATTCTTGGAAAAGAGGCCATCAAAGCCAAGGAGCAGGAAGGAATGATCAGTACAGCAAAACAGAAGATGATTGGCGAGAGTGTCCTCTTCGGCGGATTGCCCGAGGAACAGGTGCAGGCCGTGGCCGAGATCTGTCAGGAGAGGACATTTGCTCGGGGGGAGATGATCTTTTTTGAAGGAG
>CALENA010000019.1 GCA_937910875.1 uncultured Desulfobulbaceae bacterium
CACTTGCACTGTGGGTTACGGTTCAGGTTCTTGATTCAGAATATTTTTTTCTCCCCCACTTTGAACCACCCTCTGTGGCCCGGTCGGGTTTTCCCCTCAGGGTGTGCTCTTCTTTCTCTCCTGATTTATTTACCTTTTGTGTCCTGTTCTCCTTCCTGGTCGGCTCAATTTATTGTGAAATCATCCTTTTCTTGGGGTCCCTGTCGTGTTGGCCACTATATGTTGTGTTGTTATAATTTATTTGAATTCCATGTGGATACGATCATTTCTTTTTTAAAATTCACTTGACAGTGGAAGCCTCTCTGCTATAAAACAATTAATAGTGGTGCAAAGTGGTGCAGGATGGATGCCGGTGGAAGCCGGTGGTGAGAGATGGTGAGGGAGCATGGGGCAGACAGAGACCATAGTCAGTCGATTCAGGGGACGATCCGAGCATGTGCTGGACGCCAAGGGTCGATTGAATATCCCCACCCGGTTCAGGGATGTCCTGCAGCAGTATGAGTCTGAGCAGTTGATGGTCACCAGTTGGGGCAGTCATCTGCGGGCCTTTCCGGCCATTGAATGGGAAATTCTGGAGAACAAACTGTTGGCCAAGGGTCGTGAACAACCCGGTTTGACCAGTTTTGTCCGTTTGGTGGTCTCTGGAGTCACACCCTGTCTTCCTGACAAACAGGGCCGAATTCTCATGCCGCCAACGTTGCGCAGTGAGACCCGGATTGTCAAGGATGTGGTGCTGACCGGGATGCTTGATTATGTCGAGATCTGGGACAAAGACGCCTGGTTGATTGAGACCCAGTCCACCCGAGAGAATTTTGCTGATTACAAAGAAAGTCTGGCCAAACTCGGGATCTTCTGATGACCAGTCAGGTTCAGGCAGCAGATATTCATCGCTCGGTCCTGCTTGAAGAGACCATGCGGTACCTGGCCCCCTGTTCCGGTGGTCTTTATGTGGATGGAACCATGGGCATGGGAGGGCACAGCGAGGCGATCCTGAAGCGTTCTGCCCCGGATGGTCGCCTGATTGGCCTGGAGTGGGACGAGGCCGCCATTGCCTTGAGCCGCGAGCGGCTTCGACCTTTTGGCGATCGGTTGACCATCGTTCGTGAAAATTTTGCCAGTCTGCCTGAAGTACTGTCTGCGGCCGGAATTCAAGAGATTGATGGGCTGCTCATTGATATCGGCCTGTCCTCGCTGCAGTTGGACTGTGGCGGTCGGGGATTCAGTTTTCAGCGTGATGAGTTTCTTGATATGCGCATGGACCAGCGCCGGGAGGAAAGCGCGGCCGATCTTTTGGCACGGGCTCGTGAAGAAGAGTTGGCCGATATTTTTTTCTATTATGGTGATGAAGAGCAATCCCGGCCAATTGCGCGTGAAATAGTCAAGTCGAGGGCGGACAGACCGCTGACGACCAGCAAACAACTGGCAGATCTTGTTGCCCGGGCGATTCCAAAGCGTTTTCATCCCCAGAAAATCCATGTGGCCACCAAGGTTTTTCAGGCCCTGCGAGTGGCGGTGAACCGGGAGTTGGAGAATCTTTCAGTGATTCTGGATGCGGCAGTGCCCTGTTTAAGACCTGGCGCCAGGTTTTGTGTGATCTCGTTTCATAGCCTGGAAGATCGAATGGTTAAACGGAAGTTTCGAGAGCATCCGGAACTTGAAGTGATTACATCCAGGCCGGTGATAGCCGGTCCGGATGAACTGTCCCTGAACCCGCGTGCCCGAAGTGCCAAGTTACGAGTTGCGGCCAGGAAAGTTGGTTTTGACCGGAATAAAGAGAGCTGAAAGGAGAAGAGCATGTTCGCAAGACAGTTAGCACACTCAATTGGTCGTCAGCAGATGAGAAGACCTGTGAACCGATCGATGATCCGTCGGCAGAAGGGGTTTGACTGTGCGGGAATGAAACGGTTGGGGCAGCCCATTTCTCGAATAGTGCTGGTTCTGTGTCCGATCTGGTTGGGAGTTAATTTGTTGCTTATGTTCACGGTCAATCATATGGATAAGACCTTTTCGACCATGGATACAGTGCGCCATGAACTCATGGATCAGAATATTGGCCTGCGGGCCCAAAAGGCCAGGCTTTTTTCTCCGGGTCAGCTCGAGGTCAGGGCTGGTAGGCAACTGGGGCTGCGTGCCCCGGTCAAAGTCATGTCTGAGAACAAGTTAGACTTGTATGTTCCATCCAGAAATCATCTGGCGCAATTTTGATTTTTTGTATCCGAAAGTTCACCAGAGATCATGACTGGTCATGTCGAAGGAACGAACTTTCATGGTTGGTTGTGGCTGGCCGTTTTGGCCCCGCCAAGCTGGTTGGCAGGGTTTGAGGAAAGTGGTCGGCCCTGTTGAAACATGAACTTTGATCAATTCAGCATCCAAAAATTCAAGGCCTCAGGTCACTATCCGGATAAAAAACAATGAACAAACGTTCCCGTTTGCGAGTGAGCAGCAAAGGGAAACGGGGGCCGGGGTTCCTGCTTCCCGGTGTTGTGTTTGGAGCCGCCCTTTTGGCGGCTTTTTTTGTTTTCCGGGATCAGTTGTTGCCAGAGTCAGCTGAATGGCCCTTGAAACCTCTGGAGCGGGTGGTTGATCGCGGCACCATCTATGATCGTAACTTTAGAGAACTGGCTCGAACCCTGGAACGGGTCTCAGTTTATGTTCGTCCCCGTGATCTTAAAAATAGCGTGGCCACGGCCCTGCAGCTCTCTCCTGTATTGGGACTCACCGAAGAAGAACTCCTTGAACGATTTAATCGTGATGCCCATCAGGTCTGGCTGACCCGAGATATCAGTCAGGGAGAAGAGGCCGCTGTTACGGCTCTGTCCCTGCCTGGAATCTTTCTGGCACGGGAGTTGATTCGTCATTATCCCGAGACAGAGAGTGCGGCCCATCTCCTGGGGTTTGCAGAAAACAACATCGGACTGGCCGGGATTGAGCGGTATTATGATCGACTTCTCAGTCAGGGGCGGGTGCGACAGGAAGAACTGCCGTTTTTTCGTCTCGGTGACCAGAGGCAGACGGCAGGTGCAGGCCAGCATCTGGTCTTGACCATTGATTTGAAAATCCAGGGTCTGCTGGAGGATTATCTTGCCGATCTGGCCAAGGTGAATGACGGGGGACGGGTGGCGGCTGTCCTGATGGAAACCAGTTCCGGCGCCCTGGTGGCAGCGGCCCAGTCACCCTCCTATGATCCCAATACATTTTCACAGTATCAGAAGGAACGTTTCAGCAATCTCTTTTTGTCTCCAGTTAATTTGCCCGAGGGGTTGCGTCGATATTTTTTTGAAACGGCCATGATCCATGAGAGCAGGGACGGAAAGAGTCCTGGGATACCCTGGAGCCTGGAGTTAAAAGACGTCCAGTCGGGCAGTCAACTTCGTCTCTGGGATACTCTGGGCCTGAGTGGTTCTCCGGTCCTTGATTTACCTCAGGATGAGGCGGCCGCAGTTGATTCGATTGTTCGGGTGAGGACGAGCCGGGGATCCATGAAGTATGGTATGGTGCCGACCGTTGCTTCACCCGTTCAGATTCTCCAGGCATTGGGGCATCTGGTCAACGGCGGTCAGCGAATGTATCCCCATCTCCTGGGAAGAATTCTGGAAGAGGGGAGAGGACTGGAGCATTTTTATTCGCCGGTCTTTACTGATGAGAGGCCAGCGGAGGTCGTCACTTATGGTGTCTCACAAGAGGTTTGCCGTTTGTTGAGGAGTCAGGGGCGTTCGGCGCCGCTTGGGGCCTCTCTGGTTAGTTTTGACGATCTTGTCTTTCAGGACCGGGAACAGAAGAGCTCATATCTGCGCACAAAAATGGTGATTGGTCTGCTCCCGGCCGAGCGTCCCGAGTTGATTTTGCTCCTGGTTCTTGAGCAGCCCTATCTTGATCCAATTATACCGTCTGGCAAGATGCACCTTGATCCGCTGGAGAGTGTTGCCTCGATTGTTTCGCCGATCCTGGTCCTGCAGCAGGTGAGAAAACATCTGGCTGATGTCATGGGTCGGGAAGAAACCCCGGAGAATAATTTTCAGCTGGAAGGTGCAGAAGAGCTGGAAACCATCATTGGTCGTCCGGTCCTGGACCTTGCAGAGCAGCCCATGCCCGATCTTTATGGGAAGAGTCTGCGTCAGGGATTGCGGGCCCTGCAGGATAAACAGATTCGGGTGGTCGTTGAAGGAACCGGCCGGATCGTTGGTCATGAGCCACCTGCCGGCAGTCTTTTGCATCGTGGTGATCTTGTCCGGTTGATTCTGGCCCGTGATCAGTATCAGGATGAGCCGGATTCCGGGTCTGAGGCATCAGAGTCAAAGCAGGTTAAGGGCACGAATCGTCAGACTCAGGACAGATAATGAGCCGAGAACAAAAAAATATGACGGACAGCACTGTTTCCGGCCAGAGGCCTGACGGGATGGCAGAAAGCGTTGATTCGTCCGGATTGATGGCCCTGGAGGACCTCCTGCAGGGTATCTCCTTCCAGCTGTTGACCCCCTGTAATTCCCATGAAATCATGATTGCCGGGGTCACTGCCGATTCACGGCAGGTGGTTCCGGGTGCCCTGTTTGTGGCCATAACGGGTGGCCAGAGTGACGGCCATCGCTATCTTGATGCAGTGTTTAGTGCCGGTTGCACGGCCGTGCTGGTGGAGTCGGGGCGATGTCCGGATCTGAGCGATCTGCCTCCTGATTGTTGTGTCGTTGAGGTCGCTGACAGCCGTCAGGCCTATGGCCGTCTGGCGGCAAACCGATATGGCCATCCTGCCCGTGCCTTATGCCTGGTCGGGATTACCGGGACCAACGGCAAGACCACGGTTACCTATCTCCTGGAGTCTATCCTGACCCAGGCCGGTCAGCGGGTCGGGGTGATCGGTACGGTCTCGTATCGCTACCGGAATCAGCTGGGACAGATGATCGAGACCCCGGCCCCGTATACCACTCCGGAACCTCTTCTTCTTCAGGGACTCCTTCATGAGATGCGCGCTGCAGGTGTTGAAACCGTACTCATGGAGGTCTCCTCGCACGCCCTGGCCCAGCAGCGGCTTGGCGATCTGCTCTTTGATGTGGCGGCCTTTACAAATCTCAGCCGTGATCATCTGGATTATCACCTAAACATGGATGAGTATTTTGCGGCCAAACGACTGCTGTTTACCAGGCACCTGAAACAGGGGGCACAGGCGATTCTGACCCGCAGTGTCTGTCCGGCTGTGGATGAGGGAAAACGGGTTCAAACCCTATGTGATGACGTGGCCCGCAGTGGTGGTCGTGTTCTGCAATGCGGACGGCCAGGAGAGAGTGACATCTATCCTCTGGCCGTGAACGCGGATGTTGTCGGCACGGCCATTGAGTTGCGGTGTCCCTGGGGAAAACTGCAACTGAGCTCACCCCTGGCGGGGGATTTTAATGTGAGCAATCTGCAGACCGCTCTGGGGATCGGTCATGCCCTGGGCGTGGATGCTCAGAAGATGGCCGAGGCGCTGGCAACGTGTCATGGCGCGCCTGGTCGTCTTGAACGAATTGCGGTCCCTGCAATTCTGGCAAGCCAGCGGCCAGCGGTCTTTGTGGATTATGCCCATACCCCGGATGCCCTGGAGCAGGTTCTGATCACCTTGGCCAAGCTTCCACATCAACGTCTGGGCCTGGTCTTTGGCTGCGGCGGCGACCGTGATCGTGGCAAACGCCACCTGATGGGTCAGGTGGCGGCCCAACGGGCTGACTGGGTGATTGTGACCGATGACAACCCCCGTTCCGAAGACCCGCCTGCAATTGTCAGTGAGATCAGGACCGGGCTGGAAGCGGCCGGAATGGTCGTGCTGGACGGAGAAGGATCGCATATGCCTGACCAAGGCTACCGGGTGATTCATGATCGGGTGCGGGCCATTGAAGAGGCAATCAGTCTGGCCGGTCCAGAGGATATCGTCCTGGTTGCCGGTAAGGGTCATGAACAGATGCAACTCACCGGGGCTGTCTCTCGTTATTTTGATGATCGGGAGCAGGCTCGAGATGCAATTCAGGCCTGGACCCCTGACCTGGTCTGCCAGGCGACCGGCGGAAAACTGGTGGGTGCCTCTACTGCCAGGCATCTTCTTGCCGGCGTGAGCACGGACAGTCGGAATCTTGAGGAAGGGGCAATCTTTGTTGCCTTAATCGGTGACCGCTTTGATGGTCATGATTATCTCGCTCAAGCGGCCCAACAGAGGGCAGGGTGTCTGGTGATTCAGCAAAGCCGGCAGCACCTCGTTCCGGCTGGCGTGCCGACAGTGCTGGTTGATGATACTCAGCGCGCCCTGGGCGATCTGGCCTCATTTCGTCGGAAACATCTGGTTGATCTGCCGGGACCGGTCATTGGTCTCACCGGGAGTTGCGGCAAGACCAGCGTCAAGGAGATGGTGGCCGCGATTTTCGCCCGACACTGGCCGAGATTGCCGGCAGGTGCTCCAGATCCTGTCTTGAAAACCCAGGGGAATTTTAACAATCTGATTGGCTTGCCCCTGTCCCTGCTTCCTTTGAAATCCGGGCATAAGGCCGCTGTTCTGGAAATGGGGATGAACCGGCCAGGTGAAATCAGCCGTCTGGCTGAGATTGCTGCAGCGGATATCGTCTGCATCACCAATATCCATGGGGCTCACCTTGAGGGATTGGGCTCCATAGAAAATGTTGCACGGGCCAAAGAAGAGCTTTTTGCAGCAAGTGGCCCAGATACCGTGCTGGCAGTCAATCTTGATGACCCCTTGGTTCGGGCATGCAGTACTCGTTACCGGCAAAAAAAGATTTCTTATGCTGTCAGCGACGAGGGATTGCGGTATAATCCACAGATTTCAGCATCGGACGTTGGCAGTGATGGGCCCGGTCGAGTCACGTTCACCCTGCACGTCCTGGACCAGAACTGCCCGGTGACGTTGGCAGCCCCTGGGATGCACAACGTCTCCAATGCGATTGCGGCGGCGGCCATTGCCCATGCCGCAGGGATTGGTGTTGCTGAAATCGCTGCCGGTCTTGCGGATTTCAGGCCGATTGACAAGCGAATGCAGATCTTGACTGGCCGTTTGGGTCTGATGCTGATCAATGACTGCTATAATGCGAACCCGGCGTCCATGGCTGCGGCCTTGATCACTCTGGCAGAACAGGACGCACCGCTCCGGCTGGCCGTGCTTGGTGATATGCTGGAGATGGGTTCGGCCAGTGGGGAGTGTCACCTGGCCCTTGGTCGACAGGCAGCAGAACTGGGGCTGGACTTTCTGGCCCTGATTGGTGACTTTGCCTCGCAGACGGCAGCCGGGGCCCTTTCTGCCGGTATGGCTGAATCCCAGATCCTGATCGCCACGGATCAGGAGCAGGTCCTGGCCTGGCTTGAAGCATTGGCGTTCGGAGGGGGGCTGGCGCCAGGAAGCTGGCTTCTGATCAAGGGTTCGCGCGGCATGCGTCTTGAAACCCTGGTGGATAAGTTACTGCCCTGAAGCTTGAAATTGGAATAAACCATTACTCTCTTGCTCTTTTATAACCGTTGATCCTTGACCCAGTGGGTAACCCATGCTGTATCACCTTCTCTATCCGCTCCATACCAGCTTCAGCGCCTTTAATGTCTTTCGATACATTACCATCCGTTCGATCGGGGGGGCGGTGACGGCATTTCTGCTCATGCTGTTTCTGGGGCCTGTCATGATCCGATTGTTGCGCCGGTATCAGGTCGGGCAGGTGGTCCGTGATGATGGTCCGGCAAGCCATCTGGCCAAGCAGGGGGTGCCGACCATGGGCGGGGTCCTGATCCTGCTGGCAGTCTTGTCCGGTACCCTGTTGTGGGCCAGACTCGACAATCCTTTGGTCTGGCTCATGTCTTTTGTCCTGCTCTTTTTTGGCATGATCGGCGCCGTTGATGATTCCAGGAAGATTCTGAAAAAGAACAGTAAGGGATTGAGTGCCCGGTCCAAGTTTCTCCTCCAGATTGCCGGTGCATCGGCGGTCGGTTTTTTTGTCTGGTTGCATCCGGCCTATGACGGACAACTCAGCGTCCCTTTCTTGAAGGATCTGCGACCGGATCTTGGCTGGTTCTATGTCGTCTTTGCCATCGTCGTCATTGTCGGGGCCTCCAACGCGGTCAATCTCACCGACGGTCTGGATGGCCTGGCCGCAGGACCCGTGGTGATATCGGCCTCGGTCTATCTGGTCTTTGCTTATCTGGCCGGACATGCCGTTTTGGCCGAGTATCTGCAGATTCCCTATGTCAAGGATGCCGGGGAACTGGCCGTGTTTTGCGGGGCCCTGGTCGGGGCCTGCCTTGGTTTTCTCTGGTTCAATGCCTATCCGGCCCAGATTTTCATGGGTGATGTCGGCTCTCTATCCCTGGGTGGGGCTCTGGGGGCAGTGGCCATTATCATCAAGCAGGAAATCCTGCTGGCCATAGTCGGTGGGATCTTTGTCATGGAGGCCCTGTCCGTGATCCTTCAGGTCGGCTATTTCAAATACAGTAAGGGGAAACGGATCTTTTTGATGGCCCCTTTTCATCATCATTTTGAGAAAAAAGGCTGGCATGAGTCCAAGGTCGTGGTCCGTTTCTGGATTGTCTCCATTATCCTTGGTATTGTGGCCATTGCGACTCTGAAGTTACGCTGATGATCGACAAACAACTGCAACCCACGCCTGATACAGTGGCTGTCCTGGGACTGGGAATCTCGGGACGGGGGGCGGTGCGTTATTTTGTCCGTCTCGGTGTCCGGGTGCTGGTCTCTGAGCAAAGGGCGCGCCAGAATCTGACCGAGGATGAACTGGCCTTTCTGGTTGCGCATGGGGTTGAGACAGAGTTTGGCGGCCATACCTTTGATTTTCTGGCCCAGGCCGACCTGGTGCTTGTCAGTCCGGGAATCCCCTGGCATCTGGCAATCCTTGATCAGTTGCGGGCAGATGGGGTTGCGGTGCAGGGTGAACTGGCCGTGGCCGGCCCCCGGGTTGCAGAACCCATCGTTGCCATTACCGGCACCAATGGCAAGACCACGGTGACCGAGCTCACGGCCGCCCTGTTGCGCAGAGAGGGGCGGAAGGTCTTTGTCGGCGGCAATATCGGTCGTTCACTCTTTGATTATCTCCTGGATGGGGAGCAGGCGGATTGTCTGGTCCTGGAGGTCTCAAGTTTTCAACTGGAGTCCGCCGGCAGTTTTCGACCACAGGTTGCCCTGCTCCTTAATATCAGCCCTGATCACCTGGATCGCCACGGAGATATGGCCGCTTATGCCGCAGCCAAATTGCGGATTTTTGACCGGCAGCAGGCCGGTGCTGTGGCTATAGTATCAGGTGATGATCTCAGATGCCGGGAATACCTGGGGGCTAGGAACCTGCAAGGGATGCAATTGTTTGGTCATGGTGAAGAGTGTCGGGCCAGGATCGTGGGGACTGCGGTGTACCATGCCAGAGGGGAAGAAACAGAAAAATATGAACTGGTCGAGACCCGTCTGGCCGATCCGATTGGTCTTTTGAATGCGGCAGCCGCCATCCTGGCTGTTCACAGCCTGGGTTGTTCCCCGTTGGCTATTCGTGCGGGGCTGGCCCACTTTTCGCCGGGGGCCCATCGGCTGTCTCTGGTGGCTGAGATTGCCGGGGTGAGTTACTATGATGATTCCAAGGCCACCAATACCGGAGCGGTGCTGGCGGCCCTTGAGAATTTTGCGGCCAACGTCATTCTGATTGCCGGTGGGCGCGATAAGGGCGACGATTACTCGCTGCTGCAAACGGCAGTGGCATTGAAGGTGCGCTTGTTGATCCTGATTGGCGAGGCGGCTTCAGATATAGCCGCGGCCATGGATGGTCTGGTGGAGACTCGGTTTGCTGGCTCCATGGAGCAGGCGGTTCAACTTGCCGCAGGCCAGGCACAGGCAGGTGACACGGTTCTGCTCTCACCGGCCTGTGCCAGTTTTGATATGTTTGACAGCTATGCCCATCGTGGCCGGGTCTTTCAGGCCCTGGTGCATGGACTGGCCAGTGCTGGGGGAAAACAGCAAGCCATGGTTGCAGGAGTAGACGGATGAACAGGCCCTCCCAGCCACTCAGACTGATGCTCACCGGCGGCGGGACCGGCGGCCATCTCTTTCCAGCCATTGCCACGGCCCAGGCCCTGCGGCAACGTTTTCCCAGTACCGAGGTGCTGTTCCTCGGTACTGGCCGGCGTATTGATCGTGGCAGTCTGGCCGGCGCCGGATTCAGGGCCCGAACGATCCATTGCCAGGGCCTGAAGGGCAAAGGGGCAGTGGCCCGGATCAAGGCCCTGTTGCTCCTGCCTCTGGCATTATTGGAAGCCCTCTGGCAGATTTTGTGTTTTCGGCCGCAACTGGTGGTGGGTGTGGGTGGGTATGTGACCGGCCCGGTGATGGTTGCAGCCAGACTGCTGGGCCGCCCGACCCTGATCCATGAACAAAATTCCGTGCCCGGACTGGCCAATCGAAAACTTGGCCGACTCGTGGATCGAATATGTGTATCGCTCCCGGCAAGTGTCGGTTATTTTCCGGCAGATAAAACCAGGCTGACCGGTAACCCGGTCCGGCAGGAGATCCTGGCCCTGGCTCGGGAGACGAAAACTCGTGACTGCCAGGAAACGACCCTTCTGGTTCTGGGCGGTAGCCTTGGTGCCCATCGGGTCAATGAACTGGTGGTTGAGGCCATCAAGCTGTTGCCTTTGGAGCAGCGGGCGGCGGTGCATCTGATCCATCAGACCGGACCAACGGATGAGGCCGTGGTGGTCCGGGCCTATGACCGGCTCGGTGTCTCTGCCGATGTCCAAGGGTTTTTTTCTGATATGGCGGCCATCTACGCCCGGGCCGATCTGGTGGTCTCACGGGCCGGTGCCACGACCCTGGCCGAGTTGGCAATTTTGGGTATCCCTGCGCTCTTGATTCCGTACCCCTATGCCGCAGATAATCATCAGGAACGGAATGGCCGTTATTATGTGGATGGTGGGGGCGCCCTGATGTTTCGGGAGCAGAGCCTGAGCGGGAAACGCTTGGCTGAGGAACTGGCGCGTCTATTGGCAGATCCTGCCTGTCGGGAGCGGATGAGAAAGGGGATGAAGGGACTGGGCCTGCCCGGAGCCGCTGATGAGATCGTCAAGGTCTGTCTGGAACTGCTGGCCTGAAGTCGGAAGTCGGAAGTCGGAAGTGGGAACACCAGAAACCGGAACCCGGAAGTCAAAAATTGGAAGATGAAATAAAGAAGTTGGGTACTGAAAGGTGGCAGGTGGACGTGAGCAAGACGGGGTGGGATGATTGAGGGATAACTAGTGCCCGTCCATAAATGGCACTTTTGCCCAATATCGGCGTTATGCTCAAAAAATAATGCTCGGAATATCAAACAT